>JAHDEE010000030.1 GCA_020629005.1 Chitinophagales bacterium | reverse complement strand
TGATTTTGACGCCGCTAGAAATGATTTAGACGAGGCATTTTTTGACAGCATCCTTATTGGCTGGTGGAGAAAAATAACGATGTATAAAGCATTTCTAGCAAGTCAAAATGGAAAGGTATTGATTTGCTGTCCCTAAACAAGCAAGGCGTGGAATTCTTATGACGAAAACATGGAACCAAAAAGCAAGCTGCTACGTTCACTACAATGCGCCTAAAGTTTTCCTAATCCAGAGAAATTAACTATCTTTGCGGACTAAACGCGTCCTGGATTTCAAGGCGCATAAGTGACAAAATATCCTGCTGTAGCTCAGCTGGTAGAGCGCCTGACTGTGGATCAGGAGGCCTCCGGTTCGAACCCGGACGGTGGGACTAGAAGAAGCATTGTTCATTATGAATGATGCTTTTTCTTTTTGTACCCAAATTTGGTGCAGCGGCGGCTTCAAGCATCAAAGCAAGCTATTTTGCAAAACAAAACGAATTTTTACCAGGGGCCTTGCCCTGCCAGACGCAACCGCGCCTAGGAACAACATTGAGCTATGGAAATGACCAAAAAGAGGGGTAATATTCCTCGCAAAGTGAGAGGTTTTCGCGACGATGATCCAGGATTGACTGAACTGAAACAAAAGATCATTACTAAGGCATCTGAAGTCTATAAATCTTACGGATTTGAACACTGGGACACACCAGTGCTGGAATATGCAGACTGTCTGGGAAAGTACCTGCCAGACGAAGATACTGTAGATAAAGGCGTGTACTCTTTTAAGAGCCCCGAACTAGAGCCTGTACTAGGCACCGATGGCAAAGATCTGAAAGATGAGCAGGGGAAGACCTATATGGATAATCACTATCTTTCTCTGCGTTATGATCTCACAGCCCCCTTAGCGAGAATGTACGCGGAAAAGCTCTGGATGGACTTCATGCGTAAGCAAGTAGTAGAAGGCAAAGCTCCAATGTTTAAACGCTTTCAGTATGGTCCCGTATTTCGTTATGAAGTCAAAATAGAACCCGGCAGGTATCGACAATTCGGACAAATTGATTTTGATACGGTGGGTGCTGAAGATGTAATGACAGATGCCGAATCCTGCATGATACTTTCAGATGCTTTAGAAGCTTGCGGAGTCGAACCTGGCAATTATGTGATCAAGGCAAATAACCGGAAAATGTTGTCCGGGTATTTACGTGCGCTAGGGGTAGCCGATCAAGCTCAGGAGATGGACATTATTCGCGTAATCGACAAGGCGGATAAGATTTCCATGACAGAACTCGAGCTCGAACTTGGACCAGGAAGAAAAGAAAAATCAGGAGCCAATATCAAAGGTCTCGGATTAGACCAGCAATGGATTACAGGCATCATGGATCTGCTCGGCTCATTTTCCGAGGGCAGCGACCGAAACACTGTGTTGTCCGATCTGGATCGTCAGATAGGAGATAATGAATTGGCACGTGAAGGGCTTGCTGAGCTGCACAGAATGAATGAAGTCTTCAGCAAACTTGGTTTTGACGAAAGTCGAATTTGCTTTGATCCAACACTGGTACGCGGACTCGGATACTACACAGGACCGGTTTTTGAAGCAATTTCCTTGCAGACCTATAAAGATGCCAAAGGAAAGAAACGTAGAATCGGCTCGATCTGCGGTGGAGGTCGCTACGATGGGCTGGTAGAAAATCTCCTGGGTATGAAAGTGCCCGCAACCGGCGCTTCAATCGGGATCGACCGACTTGCTGACGTACTTATCTCAACCGGTCAGGACATGGCAAAGGCTATGGGGCCTGTATTAATCGTCATGTTTGACGACAATTTAATGATGGAATATCAGCTGATTGCACAGGAACTTCGCCAGTCGGGCATTGATACAGAGATATTCTACGGTGCACGCAAGCAGCTCAAAAAACAATTGTCCTATGCCGATAAGAAAAACTGTCCAGTGGCAGTGCTGATAGGAGAAGATGAGTTGGCTAAGTCAGTAGTTACCGTGAGAAATCTCGCTCTTGGCAAGGAGCTTTCCGCCACAATTGCAGACAAGCAAGAGTGGAAGCAAAGAGTACAAAAGGAAGTGCAAAGAGCAGATTTGGTCAGTCACATCCGATCCATTATGCCAGATAAGGCATGAAATAACAGACATAAACGTAAAGCAAAGTAACAACAACACAAAGACGATCCCCAAAATGAAGACTGAGCAAAAGACGGTATCTGTGAAAGGCAAAGGATTGAGCCTCGAACAGGTAAGGGCCGTGGCTTTGGAGGGAGCCAGGGTACAAATTCCGGATAGCATTCGCCGAAAAATAGCAAAGAACAGGTCCCAACTTGAACAGCAAATTCGAGACTTTCCTGAAATTGCTATCTATGGCACAAACCGTCTACATGGCGATTTGAAAGACATACCTGTGCCCCTCGATGCCATTGCCGAGTATCAGGTCAAGTACATCAAAGTCCACAACTGTGGCACCGGAGCAGCATTGACAGAAGCAGAAGTGCGAGGCATCATGTTGATTAGGCTCAATTCCTTTGCCAAGGCTATGTCAGGAATTTCGCTTGCTGTTTGTGACCAAATGGTAGACATGCTCAATGCAGGTCTCAGCCCCTGGATTCTCGAAGAAGGCTCCGTAGGTGCTAGTGGCGACCTCGTCCCACTAGCCATGATGGGTGCCACTATGATTGCACTACCAGAATCTAAAGCCTGGTACAAAGGTAAGCTCATGGACGGCCCCAAAGCCCTCAAGGCTGCAGGTATAGAACCGCTGGTGCTGGGAGCTAAAGAAGCAATGGGAATCACTAACGGCTCTAACTTTATGGCTTCCATTGCCGCGCTTGCAGCCCTTCGGGCAGAAAATATAATGAAAAATGCATCTATTTGTGCTGCCCTCTCTCTGGAAGCTATCAGGGGAGAAAAGATTCCTTTTGATGCCCTCATCAACGAACAAAGCGATCGGCATGAAGGACAGTTGGCAATAGCACGACACCTCCGTGCCCTATTGAAGGGTTCAAAACGAACCAGCCTGGCTGCTCAGCGTGCAGCCTTTGGCAATCGTCCTGCCGGAGCAGAAAGAGTGCAGGATCGCTATAGCTTCCGCGCAGTTCCGCAAATTCATGGAGCAGCCTGGGAGGCCCTGCTGCACCTCAAAAAAACACTGGAAGTAGAAATCAATTCAGCAACAGACAATCCACTCTTTGATTTTGCCGAGAAAGACAAGAGTACTGGCGGGGTGAAATTTGCCAGTGGTGCAAACTTTCACGGTCAGGCCCTGGCAACCGTCGTTGATTATCTCAAGCTGGCCATCACCTCTGTTGGCTTAGTCTCTGACAAACGAGCATTTTCTTTGCTAGACAAAAATCTGAATTTTGGTCTGCCCGCCGATTTGGCCCAGGATACACACAAAGCAGACGGAGGACTGATGATCACACAATACGCCGGCGCAGCAAGAGCTGCCGAAAATAGGGTGCTCTCGTCTCCCGCTTCCGTGATGTCTGTCAGCACAGCCGCCAATCAGGAAGACTTTGTGAGCATGGGCAGTCTTGCAGTACTGCACCTCAAAAAAATCCTGCAAAATCTGGAAACACTATTGGGTATCGAATTACTTTGCGCAACCAGAGCCTTGCAACTCACACAAGACTGGTTGCCTTCAAAACTGGCAAAACTGGGAACAGAAACCTCAAAAATCCACAAGTTCGCATCGCAACAAGAGCAATTAGGTACCGATACCAGCGATCATTATCTGCGTCACGATATGGAGAAGGCGCGTGAGATAATCGCTTCAGGCATCTTACTTAGCCTGATCAAGCCCCTCAAGTAGAATGTCGTACTAAAACCAAAAACCAAAAACCAATCACCAAAAACCAATCACCAAAAACCAATCACCAAAAACTATTCTTTCCTGCTTTCGTCTTGTTTGAAACGCAGACCGAGCTTATATCCAATGTTGAAATTGGTATAGTACAGCTTAGATACATCCAGGTCCCCATTGTCAAAATCAACATAGCGAATACCCCAGCCAAGGTAGAAGTCATCATGCAGCCGCTTTCTGTGATGCCATTGCCAGCCTATCAGGAAGTCCAGCGATAAAGCCTGATTGCTAACCTCAAAACGCTCTTGCGTATCCCAGCTGGTGCTCTTATACATGATCCTGGGGGCAAAATACCGGCCTTGTAGATCACTTCGACTATAAAATCTCATCTCCGCCCGGAGGTTCCAGCCCAGCCCGTTTTCCTGAGTGAAATTATCCAATGAGGAGTAATCAAAACGCTCGTGCAAATCCTTCAGGTTGGTCAGCAAGTTGTCCAAATCAAAATCCATCGTGTCCAGCAACACCATCGGCTCATGATACAAAAGGTTCGGCAATGCAAAGTACCAACCAGCATTGATCTCTACACTGCTCTTTCGGCCCAGCCGATGTTCAAAACCCACCTGCAGCAAACCTTCAAAGAGTCTAAAGGGCGCAAATTTTAGAATCGCATTTCCGTGGTAAAGATTATGGCTGTTGATGTCATGTAGCATAGCATCCTCATCATCATCCGATCCATTGCTACTAGTCACCTTACTACTATCATAGCTTCCTTCCGAAGAAAGCTTCTGCGAAGGACGATCGCCTTCAATCTCACGATATCTCTTCAGTAAATCTTTCTGAATTTCATGCAGTTGAGAGTTCAGTTCTTCATATTCCCTGATCTTCGAATTCAGAATGATCTCCTCTCTATGTTCAGCCTCTTCAGTAGTGGGAGCCGCTTTCACAGGTGCCTGTTTATAGGAATTGACACCCTCGTGAAACTGGTAGGTCGTAATCTCGTGCTTCCAAATGCCATCACTCTGCTCAAATTTCACAATCAGATCCCGAGGCAATCTATTGGCAATGTAAGTACTATCTATTGCTGACACTCCCTTGATCTGTCGATTCAACGTTACCACCGCAAAGTAGTATTGCCCCTTGAAGATGCCGGCAGTCTTGATATCGCTAAACAGAAACTTAACCCCATTCGATGCAAAAGAAGTCTTAATTGACTGAAGATAATCATCAACAGTTACCTTGCTGCCACGAGACATTGTTAGAAGATCAGAATCGATAAAAGCATCATCGCTAAACATCTCGCGTATCTTCATCCGATAAAGCTTTGATTCTGTTTCGCTTACATCAGCCCTGCCTAGCTGTTCCAGCGCGTCTGTAAACTGGCGAGCTACATAGCTAGCCTCCTCCTTCAAGAAAGCTTCCTCTTCGGGAGTCAAGCTGTCTTGAGCACCCAAAAATTGTCCGATGACAAATAGCAAGCAAAGCAACCCTAAGTTTTTCCCGATTGACTTAAGTCCATCCATATCTGGCGTTTTAGTCGTCTTGATAAAGGCGTTAATCGGTGAATATAGCGCTAATTTCCCAAATCGAATCCAGCCAAAGTTTTTTGCTCTCCAAACAAAATGATTGACTTTGCTTTTGTTCGGCTCATTTGCAAACTGAACTCAACCACCACAGTCAAAACACATTTGTATCCTCTTTAAGAAGACTACTAACAGCCAATCGCAGCGCTTAAGTAATTTTTTTGTTGATTTAACCGTGTTTACTTTGTTGTCTTTAATTGTTGGCGTTTACCTCCCGCTACTAAAAAAAGTCTAATCTCGCCGCTTCATATCAGTTTTCTAAGCAAAACCGGGCTTTTATGCAACCCTTCAGGCCTACTTAGTACTTGTGTTGATTTAGTACCTGGCTGGATTCTAACGCATATAACAATGTTTGTTTTTGATAAATTCGGGCCTTTGCCTTATTCAAACTTTTAACCAATGGCAATTTCGCTCTCTCTATTTCAAATCGCATTCCCTATGTTTGAGGCATGGGAGGTCAAACTCCCTAGTAGTGTATTATTTAGTGTAATTGTTCTTGGTTAACGTGTGTTCCCTTAGTCCGCAGTAATGCGGACTAAGGTGCAACACCGCAAAAAATGTCAAAGATTTACCTCTTATTTCTCAGTTTTTCTCTTGACAAAGGCTTCTCGTCCCCGAGAGGCCTTTTTTGTGCCATATTAGATCGCTTCTCAATGCTGATTTCCCCACAATTTCTCCTTTTTGCATCTTCTCATACCTCCCAAGTGCTTAACTTTGAGCCTCAATGCTCAACTAGTAGACAATGATCGATTATCAGCAATTATTCTTCGCCAATTCAAAGCAGTTTTTCCTTATCGCAGGTCCCTGCGCCATCGAAGGAAAGCAGATTTGCAGCGATATCGCAGCTGAACTAAAACAACTCTGCCAAAAGCACCAGATTCCTTTCATTTTCAAAGCATCCTTTCGCAAAGCCAATCGTTCTCGAATTGACTCTTTTACAGGTATAGGAGATCAAAAAGCCATAGATATTCTTGCTGCTATAAAAGAGCAATTTTCCATTCCCATAACAACTGATGTGCATAGCGTTGAGGATGTCCTCAAAGTTCAGGACATAGTCGACATCATACAGATTCCTGCTTTTCTTTGCCGACAAACACAATTGCTGGTTGCCGCCGCCCAAACGGGTAAAATCGTCAACATAAAGAAGGGGCAATTCCTCTCTCCTGAAGCTATGAACTTTGCAAAACAAAAGATTCTCGACTCTGGCAACCAAAAAGTTTGTCTCACAGAGCGAGGTACCACTTTCGGCTATCACGATCTCGTTGTAGACTATCGGGGATTACAGCAAATGGCCGCCCTTAAGGCACCGGTCATTCTGGATTGTACCCACAGCTTGCAAAAACCAAATCAAATCGAAGGAGTAACCGGTGGAGCGCCACGCTTTATCGAGACCCTGGCCCGTGCCGCCATTGCCGTTGGTGTCGACGGCCTGTTTATTGAAACCCATCCCGATCCTTCGAGCGCAAAGTCCGACGGTGCCAATATGCTCCCGCTTTCTTCCATGGACAACTTATTGCGAAAACTTTCCCACTTACGGAATGCGGTTAAAGAACTCTAAATGAGATGTTTAAAAATCTGACAGTCGCGACTATGAATGTCGGCAGATTCCACACCTAAGGTTTCCAAGTACTGCTCAACTTTCAATGATTAGGAGCGAGATAAATCCCCTCGGGAAGCGGGCTACCCGCTGTCCATTGCAATGGGACTACCGCCTGCGCGCTTCGCGTATCCAGTGGCGAGGTCTCCTCCTAAGGTCGGAGCCCCCGCCACTGGCACGCTCAGTCGCCCATTCGGCAGTCCCATTTCCATTTCCATCGGGGCTATTTTGCACCTGTAATCCCCATGGAAACAAGACTTTACGTCTTAACTATCAATTCCCAGTCACCTGATGTAATGACATCACAAGTAAAATAGAATACAAAAGTGGAGAAAAGTGTAGAAAAGTGGGAGAAAGTAGGTTTTTAGCTACTAAATAACTTAATTTTGTAAGAAGGGTGGTGATGTTGTTCAAGCAATCTTGTGGTAAACTTCTTTGGAAAGCATAAATGTAAAGTCGATGATAAAGGCAGGATTAGTTTTCCTGCAAAATTTCTTCGTCAGTTACCTGCAGAAGCAGATAAGTCTGTCTTCATTTCCATCGGTTTTGACGGCTGCTTGAACATACGAGCCAAACCGGAATGGGATCTGTTGATTCAGCAGTTGAGAACCAGTCTCAACCCCTTCAATCGTAAGCATCGGGAGTTCAAACGCCTGATGCTGCATGGAGCGGAAGAGATTTCCTTCGACAGCAATCATCGAATGCTAATTCCCAAGCTCTTGTTCAAAGAAGTCGTAGCAGAAAAAGAAGTATACCTTCTAGGTCAAGACGATTACATTGAACTTTGGGGAGTGCAAAAGTTTGCATCCTTGCATCAGGTAGATGTTGATGCCCTCGATAAACTGGGCTCCGACATCTTCGCAGATGAATTACCAGGAATGCAAATAGCAGAAGATGAGTAGCTATCATGAAGCAGTACTACTCAAAGAGGCCGTTGATGCCTTGGCTATTCAACCGGATCACATTGTTGTTGACACTACATTTGGTGCAGGCGGTCACGCCCGTGCCATTTTGAATACTTTAGAGAGGGGAACACTAATCGCTTTCGATAGAGACGCAGATGCCTCGGCAAACTTGCTTGATGATGATCGTTTGATCATGATTCAGGAAAACTATGCGCATCTAAAGCGATTTTTGAGGTTGCACAACTTCACAGAGATTGACAGTCTGCTTTGCGACTGTGGCGTATCCAGTCATCAATTGGATGTAGGAGAAAGAGGCTTCTCCATCCGCTTTGACGGTCCCTTGGATATGAGAATGGACCACAGACAAGAGCTTACAGCTGAAGAGATTGTCAATCACTATGAACGCGACGCGCTTACAGATTTACTTTGGCAATACGGCGAACTTCGAAATGCCAAGGAGATCACTGATCTGATTATCTCAGAGCGCAGCAGAGTCCGTATAAGAACAACCTTCCAATTGATGGGAGTATTGGAACCTGCTGTCAAAGGCTTGAGAAACAAGTTTTTTGCTAAACTTTTTCAAGCACTTAGAATTGAAGTTAATCAGGAGCTGGAAGGTATCAAGCAGTTGCTGGTGCAAACCGCAGAGGTCCTCAAGCCCGGAGGGCGAATCGTTATGATCGCCTACCATTCGCTTGAAGACCGAATCATCAAGAACTTCTTCAAAAGCGGAAGTTTTGATGGTTCAATAAAAAAAGATTTTTACGGGAATATTGATCGACCATTTAAAGCAGTAAACAAAAAGGTCATTGTTCCTTCTCACGCTGAAATCAAAGCAAACAGTCGCGCGCGAAGCGCCAAAATGCGGATTGCAGTGAAAATCTAACCTATGGCGAAAGAAAGAAATAGCATCAAACCCCCTAAGCAACGAAAGTGGAGACGCAACCTCACGCTAAATCTTCGTGCAGCTCTGGAACCACTTGGAATGGGAGATCTCGTAACCTCCGGTAACTTCCTGAAAAATGCCCCACTTTATGGCTTTATTATTATGCTCGGATGTCTCTACATCTGGAATACAGTGATTTCAGATAAGTCCAAAAGGTCCATAGAAATCCTTACCGTTGAACTGGAAGATCTGCGTTATAAAGATTTGGAAATCCAGCGAGAGGTCAACAGAGAAACAGAGCTGGCTACGCTGGAACGAAAGGCAAAAGCGCGTGGACTTAAATGGTCAAAACAAGTACCAAAAGTGATTCACGTAGAGAACTAAAATTTGCCATCAATTCTTACATGCAAGCTAACACATCATGTGAAACCCCTCCCACGAAATGGACTACCGCCCCAAAATACTACCCCGTATATATGTCGTTTTTGGCTGCTTTTGCCTGGTCGGACTATTGATCATTTTCAATGTACTTAAGATCCGCTTCCGCGACGGTGCACGCCACGCCACATTGATTAAAAAGAACTTCCGAATTGAACAACAAAGAGGAGTTAGAGGAACCCTCAGAGCTTCCAACGGAGAGGTACTGGTTGCACCAACTGTCACCTACAAAGGAGGAATCGATCCAATGGTCATTTCGGAACGAGACATGGCGCAGCTGCCCGAAGCCTGCGAGTGTATAGCAGCTGCCATAGGAAAGACACCGGAACATTGGCAAAGGAAAATCCTGGACAATAGAGAGAGGAAAAGTGAATATCTCAGACTCGCAGGGGAACTGTCTGTTCTGCAATACAGATCACTCAAGCAATGCCCAATACTGGAAAAGAACAGAAACGTAGGCGGACTCATTGCTATTCCAAGAGAAGACCGACTGTACCTCTATGACGGTCTTGCGCAAGTTGCATTGGGATTCGTAGATGAAGGACACGGCAAACGTGGATTGGAAGCCTATTTCGAACAGCAACTCAGTGGAGATTCCCTGGATGTACTCTATAAAAGGGATTCTCACGGTACTTTTCTTCCTGAAGACGGCCCTAAGATGACCCCCGAACCAGGACACGATCTAATCGTCTCCTTAGACACCCCCACCCAGGAGCTTGTCGAAAATGTGCTGGCAAAAGGCATCAAGGATTCAGGAGCCAAACACGGGGCAGCCATCGTAATGGAGGTGAAAACAGGAAAGATCAGAGCAGTATCTAACTTGATCAAAAGTCGCAGCGGTGAAATCAAAAACTCAAGCGAAAATTTTGCAGTAGTCGAGCGCAGGGAAATGGGGTCGGTCATGAAACCTGCAGCAATACTTTCTTTACTCGATCAAGGCAAGCTTCATCCCAATACTGAAATCAATATTGGTGATGGCATTCAGTACTATCGCAAACAACGTTTCAAAGATCCGGTACTATATCATGGAGACACAGTCATTACGGTTGCACGTGCGCTACAACTCTCCTCCAATGTGGCGATGTTAGACTTGATGACCAGACATTACCAAAAACCAGAAGATTATGTTGATGTTTACCTCAATCGCTACGGCTTTAAGCGTCCTACGGGAATAGAATTGGTCGGAGAAAAGGCACCCTACTATGCTCCCTATTCTTCTGTTTCCCTGCCAAACCTCGGTATCGGCTACGCGCTTACGGTAACGCCATTACAAATTCTGAACTTCTACAACACCGTCGCTAATGACGGCAAATATATGAAGCCTAGTCTGGTCGAAGCCATTGTGCACGAAGGCGGGATCATAGAAGAGTTTCCTCCGGAAGTGATTAACAACAGTATCGTAAAGCATCCAAACGCAATTCAGGAAATGCAGGATATGCTGAGAAAAGTAGTATCCGAAGGGACAGCCAAAAATGCAGATTCTCCGATGTTGGACATCGCCGGCAAAACCGGAACAGCACTGATCTACAATCAGGAAGAACAATGGGATGTAACCGACCATGTCTGCACCTTCGCAGGTTATTTCCCAGCAGACAACCCACTCTACAGCTGCATCGTTTCCGTATACTATCCAATCTACCCGGACGATCCCAGTGGAGGAAAGGTGGCTGCACCACTTGTTCGGGAAATCGCTGAGAAAATGCTCTTGTTACACCCAGAATTATTGCCCAATGTAGAAAGTGATTTGAAAATTATTGCAGAAAGCTCAATACCAGAGATTAAAACTGCTGCGCAGGAAGATATTATGGAAGTACTTGTGCAGGCTAGTATTCCCATTGAGCGCAATTATGAAACGGAGTGGGTAGCCCCGGATGTAGAAGGCAGAGTTATTGCTATGAAGCCCTCCGGAGAATTATATCAAGGTCAAAAGATCGTTCCGGACGTAACAGGAATGGGCATGAGGGAAGCAGTCTATATCCTGGAAAATAAAGGATTGAAAGTGTCGGCTAAAGGTACAGGTAAGGTTGTTGAGCAATTTCCTAAACCAGGATCGTCTTTTCAATCAAATATTGTTGTCAACTTAGCGCTTCGCTAAATAACGTATTCAAAAAACAAACAGGAGTTAAGATTGGCCAATCTAAAAGACATATTATACGGCACCTCGCTTCGGGAAGTGCATGGCAATACAGACATAGAGGTAAAGAGTATCTGCATGGACTCACGTAAAGTGAGTCCAGGAGCCCTATTTGTTGCTACCAGGGGTGTACTGACGGATGGCCATCATTACCTGCCAAATGCGATTGAGGCAGGTGCCGCAGCAGTCCTAGTCGAAGAATTACCTTCAAGTCTTCAGCAAGGAATTACCTATCTCAAAGTGGAGGACTCCAGTCAGGCCCTCGGCATTATTGCTGACAATTTTTACGGAAATCCCTCTTCAAAATTATCCTTGGTTGGGATCACTGGCACCAACGGAAAGACGACTACAGCCACTCTGCTGTACCAGTTTTTTACAGAACTAGGCTATGAAGTAGGGCTCATTTCCACCATCAGATACCTGGTGGGAAAAAGAGTGATCGAAGCAACACATACAACCCCAAACGCGCTCAAACTCAATCAACTATTAGCTGAAATGGTACAGGCTGGTTGCGAGTATTGTTTTATGGAGGTCAGTTCTCATGCAGTAGTCCAAAAGCGAATTTCGGGAATTCGTTTTAAAGGTGCCCTCTTTACCAATATTTCACATGATCATCTGGATTATCACGGCACCTTTAAAGAATACATTAGAGCTAAAAAGACCTTCTTCGATCAGCTGCCTTCTTCAGCCTTTAGCTTAATCAACGACGACGATAGAAACGGGTCTGTCATGTTGCAAAACACAAGCTCCTCAAAATACCGCTACGCCTTGCAACGCATGGCCGACTTCAAGGCGCGTATCATCGAACCTTCCTTTACCGGCACCCATATCGAAATTGATGGTTCTGAAATGCACAGCCTTCTGGTGGGCAAGTTTAATGTGTACAACCTACTGGCAGTCTATGGAACGGCACGACTATTAGGAGTAGAAAAACTGGATGCACTAACAATCCTAAGCAAACTCAGAGCCGCTGCCGGTCGATTTGATTGCGTGAGAAATCCGAAAACCAATGTGGTGGCCATTGTCGACTATGCACATACACCGGATGCCTTAGAAAACGTTTTGTCGACAATCAACGGATTGCGTACAAGAAATGAACAACTAATTACACTGGTCGGCTGCGGAGGCGACAGAGATCGAAGCAAGCGGCCCAAAATGGCTTCGATAGCCACAAAGATGAGTGACAAGGTGATTCTAACCTCGGATAATCCGAGAACGGAAGATCCGGAGTTGATAATAAAAGAAATGAAAGAAGGGGTTCCCCCTGAAGGATATTCCAAAGCGGTTGCAATAACCAATCGCAGAGAAGCCATACAAACTGCTTGCATGATGGCAAATCCTGGCGACATCATATTGATTGCGGGGAAAGGTCATGAGTCTTATCAGGAAATACATGGAGTCAGGTATCCCTTTGATGACAAAGAAATTGTGCAGGCTGCGCTTGGCTTGCATTAACAGGAATCGATTAGCGATTTAATAAGAGTAAGGAATGTTGTATTATTTTTTCGAGTATTTGGATCAGGTTACCGAGCTTTCCGGCGCAGGGGTATTTCGCTATATATCCTTTCGGGCAGCAATGGCTGTGATCCTTGCGCTCATCATATCCTTACTTTTCGGAGGGAAGTGGATAAAATTCCTGCAAAAACAACAGATCAAGGAAAGCGTACGTGATCTAGGTCTGGCAGGTGAAAATCTGAAACAAGGAACACCCACTATGGGTGGCCTGATCATTTTAACTGCGATACTCGTTCCTACATTGCTTTGCGCTAGATTAGACAATATCTATGTCGGAGTGCTCTTGCTTGCAACAGTCTGGATGGGAACTGTGGGCTTTCTTGACGACTACATCAAAGTTTTCAAAGGGAAGAAAGCTGGACTTGCGGGTCGTTTTAAAGTGATCGGCCAAATTGGATTGGGACTAATAGTGGGACTTATAATGCTGCAGCATGATGACGTGAAGGTACGTGCGCAAGTGAACGAAATTGAAGGTCTCACTATTCAACGAGAACTCAATCGTTTCGAAGTCAAAAACCCTGATGGCTCTGTGCGGCAAATGGTGGATTTTAAGGCTCCGGTTACCACCATTCCTCTGATCAAACAATGGGATGGAAGCTATGGAACGATACTGGGCCTGTTTGGAAAAGGGCTCGAAAAGTACGCTTGGCTGATCTACGTTCCCTTGGTAATCATCATTATCACCGCAGTCAGCAATGGGGCAAATATGACCGATGGATTGGACGGTCTGGCAACGGGTGTTTCCGGAATTATCGGTGTCACACTAGGTATTTTTGCTTACGTCTCTGGAAACAGTATAGCTGCAAACTATTTGAACATACACCACCTTCCGGGAGTCGGCGAGCTGGTAATATTTTCGGCAGCCTTCACAGGGGCATGTATTGGCTTTCTTTGGTTCAATTCTTTCCCGGCAAAGGTATTTATGGGAGATACAGGCAGTTTGGCACTTGGCGGTATCATCGGATCAATGGCGATCTTGATCCGCAAAGAGCTCCTACTTCCAATTTTATGCGGTGTATTTCTGGTTGAAAACCTATCAGTGATGATTCAGGTTGCTTATTTCAAATACACCAAGCGAAAATACGGAGAAGGAAGAAGAGTCTTTTTGATGGCTCCGCTTCATCATCATTATCAAAAGTTGGGAATGCATGAAAGTAAGATCGTGACTAGATTCTGGATTGTTAGCTTGCTCCTGGCGATTCTCACATTCACCACACTGAAAACCCGTTAATCCAATGAAAAAAGAAAAATTGGTGATTCTTGGTGGAGGAGAGAGTGGTGTAGGTGCTGCCCTTCTCGGTTTGCAGAAAGGATATGATGTCTTTCTTTCAGATTCGGCTGAAATCAAGCCTGTATTCAAGCAAGAGCTTGACGCAGCAAATGTCGATTATGAGCAGGGTGGTCACAGTATGGACCGCATTGCTCTTGCAGATGTGCTGGTGAAAAGTCCCGGCATTCCAGATTCACTGAAATGGCTTAAAGAACTGTCAAAAAAAGGACTCAACTCAATTTCTGAAATCGAGTTTGCATCCTGGTTTACGCCTGAAGTTCCGGTAGTTGCAATCACCGGCAGCAATGGGAAAACCACTACCACCAGTTTGATCTACGAAATCCTTAAGAAGGCCGGTGGCAATGTCGGTTTGGGAGGAAACATCGGAAAGAGCTTCGCAAGATTGTTGACGGAAGAGCCAAAAGATATCTATGTGCTTGAATTAAGCAGTTTCCAGTTAGATGGCATCGAAGACTTTCAACCGGATATCGCAGTAATCACAAACGTTACGCCGGATCATCTGGATCGTTATGATTACAAAATGGAAAATTATCTTGAATCAAAGTTCAAGATATCCCTGAATCAACGCGAAGATGATTGGTTGATTCTCTGCGCTGACGATGAAATGACCAGCTTGTATCTAAAAGGTAACAAAATGACAGCCAGCGAACTCCACTTCAGTCAAGGCCCCGATCCTGTACGTGAAGGTGCCTATCGAAGATTCGATGATCTGATCATGCGGCATAATTCGCAGCAGGTGGTACTCGATACACAAAAAATGCGACTCAAAGGTATGCACAATCATTACAATGTGATGGCAGCAACTTTGGCCGCCATGACACTGGGGGTTTCGACAGAAGTAATCGAGACTGCAGTCTACGACTTTGCTGCCTTGGAGCACAGAATGGAGGAAGTTGCAGTCATCGACCAGGTCGTTTATATAAATGATTCCAAAGCAACCAATGTTGATTCTGTATGGTATGCACTAGATGCAATTTCAAGCCAGATTATCTGGTTGGTCGGAGGAACGGACAAGGGTAATGACTATAGCGAATTGCTGGGAATCGCAGCAGATCGTGTCAAAGCAATCATTGCTATTGGTAAGGACAACAAAAAAATACTGGAAGTCTTCAAAGAAGACATACCAACAATTGTACAATATGAGAAAATGAGTGAAGCCGTAGCATACGCAAGAAAGATTTCAGTCTCGGGAGATACCGTCTTGCTCTCTCCGGCTTGTGCTAGCTTCGATTTCTATAAAAGCTATATTGACAGAGGTAATCAGTTCAAAGCAGCAGTAATTGCTTTGGACAAAAAGAACGCACATTAAAGAGCTGCCATGAGTAAGGATGTAATGATTAAACAGCCGAAGTTCTTCAAGGGAGACAGCTGGATCTGGGGGATCTGTTTGTTTATTCTTCCCTTCTCTATCTGGACGGTCTTCAGCGCCAGCCGGGCTCTTGCTTATGATGAAAACCTTCGTGAGCCTGAGCACTTTTGGTGGATACACCTAACCAGATGGGTAATAGCAGGAATCTGTCTCTTTGCTGTGCATCACGTTAAGCTCGCCTCTCTGAAAAAATACTGTAAACTTCCTTTGCTGGCGATTGTGCCGATATTGTTTGCTCTCCTGATCTATGGGGAAGAAATGGAACAAGCAAAGCGAAGCATAATGGGAATACAGCCCTTTGAAATCGCAAAGTTCTCGCTAATCTACTACCTCGCTTTTGCATTGTCGAAGCGACAAAGCAAGAAGCATAAAGATATCAAACAAGTATTTTGGCCGGTCTTCTTCCCGGTAATCCTGGTTTGCGGCATTATTTTCACTCAGGACTTGTCCACTGCGGCTCTGATTTTTGCTTCAGCTATGACACTGATGTACGTAGGTCGTGTCAGAATCAAGTACTTGCTAAATACAGTGGCAATTGCTCTGATAGGAATGATCGCAATGATGACTCCTCTGGGTGTTTCGCCTGCGCGTGCTACCACCTGGATCAAGCGTTTGTCTCCCTGGTATTCGGGAGATCTTCCGGACCAACTCCAAAGATCCTACGCTACAATCTACAATTCAGGCATCCTTCCAAAAGGGATCGGAAAAAGCGATATGTTCTCCTTGCTTCCTCAATCTCATACAGACTTCATTTATGCAATTGTCATTGAAGAGTATGGAATCTTGATGGGTATCGTATTGGTGATTCTCTATCTGCTGATTGCTTACAGAGGGATAGTAATTTACGCACAATGTGAAGACAAGTTTGGCGGATTCCTTGTTATTGGCCTCTCCTTCATGCTAACCTTACAAGCATTAGTTACTATGGGCGTGACCGTTGGTTTGGTTCCCATTACCGGGCTAACGCTGCCAATGATAAGCTGGGGAGGGACCTCTCTGGTAATCACGGCTATCATGATTGGCATGATCCAGGCAGTCAGCCAACATGTTCGGGTAACCAAATTGAAAAAGCAAAGAGAGTTGCATGCAGGATAAGATCAAAATACTTATGAGTGGAGGTGGGACAGGTGGACACGTATTCCCCGCAATAGCAATTGCAAATGCGATCAAGCAGCAAGCTCCGAATGCAGATTTCCTGTTTGTAGGAGCGAAAGGCAAGATCGAGATGGAAAAGGTGCCAGCAGCTGGCTATCCAATAGAAGGTTTATGGATCAGTGGTTTCCATAGGAAGCTTACAGTCAAAAATTTGATGTTTCCCTTTAAACTAGGCCATAGCCTGATCAAGGCCCGATCAATACTTCGAAAATTCAAACCAGACTTGGTCGTTGGTGTCGGTGGTTACGCTTCTGGCCCTGTCCTACAAGTAGCTAATTGGATGGGTATCCCAACCCTGATTCAGGAGCAAAATGCTTATCCAGGTGTTACTAACCGGCTGCTGAGTAGCAAGGTGAGGAAAATCTGCGTCGCATTCGATGGAATGGAAAAATACTTTCCAGCCGAAAAGATCATAAACCTCGGAAATCCTGTGCGCGATGCCATCATACACATGAAGGTTGAGAAGAAAGCCGCTTTAGATTACTTCGGTTTTACGGCTGATAAGCCAGTAGTTTTCATTACGGGAGGCAGTCTTGGAGCCAGAGGAGTAAATAATGCTGTAATGGCAAATCTGAAAGCTTTTCATCAAGCAGGATATCAGCTGATCTGGCAGTCGGGCAAATTGTATTTAGACGAGGCGATCGAAAAGGTAAAAGGTTTTGAAGATCTCATTAAAGTCTACGCTTTCATTGGAAAAATGGATCATGCTTATGAGGCGGCCGATATCATCGTTTCGAGAGCCGGAGGAATCATATCCGAACTCTGTATTGTTGGCAAACCTGCAATTTTAATGCCCTCACCAAATGTAGCAGAAGACCATCAAACTAACAATGCGCTCTCACTAGTCAATAAGGATGCTGCTCAGATGCTGAAAGATACTGAAGGAGAGCAAAAATTGTTTGAAATGGTAGACGCACTTTGGCAGAATGAGAGCCAAAGAAAACAGATGGGAGCTTCCATCAGAAAATTGGCGAGAATAGATTCAGCTGAACAAATTGCCAAGCAAGTACTAAGCCTAAACTAGCCGTAGCCATGAAGAGCATCAAGGACATAAAAGTTGTTTATTTCATCGGCATTGGCGGTATCGGGATGAGTGCATTAGCTCGCTTTTTCAAACGCAAGGGAAAAGCGGTATATGGCTATGATCGTTCTAAAACCAAGCTGACACAACAACTTCAGTCGGAAGGCATTCAAATTCACTTTGAGGATGATGTCAAACTGCTGAGAGAAGATGCCGATTTGGTTGTGTATACCCCGGCTATTCCGACGAAACATAAACAACTGTCCTACTATTTGCAAGGTGATTTTCAGGTAAAAAAGCGATCAGAAGTATTGGGAATGATCAGCGAAGGGACCTACACTGTGGGCATAGCAGGAACACATGGTAAAACAACGATTACTGCCATACTAGCACACATTCTTAAGCATTCGGACAAAGGATGCACAGCATTTATTGGCGGCATCAGCAAAAATTATCGTACGAATTTTCTGTTTGATAATGAAGATATTATGATTGTAGAGGCAGACGAGTATGATCGTTCGTTTCTGCAGCTGAGTCCAGATTTAGCAGTCGTCTCATCTGTTGATGCCGATCATTTGGATATCTACAAAAACCTTAAGGGTGTTAGAAAGGGATTTTCAGATTTTATAAGTAAGGTTCGAACAAGTGTCTTACTAAATGCAGATATCAAAGACAAAGTAAGCCTAGCGAATGGAACCGAATTCCAGACTTATCATACAACCTCCGGCAAGTCTGACTATCATGCACTTAACCTGCTCAGAAGCGGATGGTTCTATCTCTATGACCTGCAAACGCCGCACGGCAAGATGGTCAACTGGCTGTTCCCGGCTACTGGCTTACACAATCTCGAGAATGCGATTGCAGCCACCGCTTTAGCACTTAATCTGGGCATAAGCGAAACAAGTATCAAGAGAGCACTCTATGATTTTCAAGGAATTAAGCGAAGATTCGAGTACATTCATCGTTCGCAAGACTTAACAATAATAGACGATTACGCACATCATCCCAAAGAAATAGCTGCCCTAATCAAGGGAGCTCGCCAGCTACATAAAGGTAAATACCTTTGTATTGCGTTCCAGCCCCACCTGTATTCGAGAACCCAGGATCTGGCGGATGACTTCGCCAAAGAACTCAGCAAGGCGGATGAAGTCTTGCTTCTTGACATTTATCCGGCACGTGAGGAACCAATCTCAGGGGTTAGTAGTTCTATGCTCGCAGAGCGAATGGCGGGAATTCCGGTGTCGATAATTTCGAAGGAAGAACTGCCACAAATTATAGAGACCAATAATAAAATTGAATTACTATTGATAAGTGGGGCTGGAGATATCGATAAATGTGTTGATAATATAAAAACTTTGCTAAAAAAAAGTTAATTTAGAGAGTAGTCTTTTTATCTTGCGAACGGCATGAATTGCATCCTGGCAGAACAGTATATTGATGGCAACCAAATCGAAACATAGCAGAAGAAATCTGACGGACAGAGACCAACTTATTCTATGGTCTGTGACCTGTCTGTTGCTGCTCGTGATGCTGTCTTTTGTGGAGAGAAAACACGCCAAACAATATTGTACAGCGGTGCACATTGATATTGCCTCAGAAGGGCGACTTTTCTTCCTGACGGAGTCCGACATTAAACAGATGCTTCCATCTGAGCTTGCGGGAGACTTTCCTAAGCTGGCTCTTGAAGAACTAGAAGGCACACAGGTTCTCGAACAAAGAATTAACGACAATCCTTATGTGCAAAAGTCGGAAGTATTCGTTGATGTAAAGGGAGAATTGCACATTCGTGTATTGCCAATGAGGCCACTGGTGAGAGTCTTCAATAAGATTGGCCAGAGCTATTATATCGACCTGGAAGGAAACAAGATGCCCTTGATGAGCAAATACACAGCAAAAGTACCTATTGTCACAAATTTCAGGGACAGCGGAACTACAAAAGGCATGGTGCAAGAGGGAGCAGAAGCGCAACTCTATGCCTTTGCTGGCATGATCGACCGAGATCCTTTTTTTAGGGCACTGGTCAGTCAAATCGAAATAAAAAATAGCGAATTTACCATATACCCCATCGTTGGTGATTTTGAGATTGCATTAGGAAGAATGTCCAACATGGACAAGAAGCTCGCCCAGATCAAAGCCTTGTACAAAAAAGGACTTGGTCGACAAGACATGCTATGGAACGATTTCACTCGTATCAATAGTCAAAAAGAGGGCCTCGCCGGTGTCGAAATCAAATCTCATCAGGATTTATAAGCAGAACTATCCAAAACTTAGATCATAATGAAGAGCGATATTGTTGTAAGCCTGGATATAGGGACCACCAAAATATGCTGCATGGTTGCGCGCGCCGGCAGTAATGGGCTGGTAGAAGTACTAAGTCTGGGCGTTGCAGAATCAGACGGAATCAGAAGAGGTGTTGTCCATAATATCGGCAGAACCGTTGAAGCCATCAACATCGCAGTTGAAAAGGCTCGAAAAGTCAGTGGAGTCAACTTCGAAGAAGTATACGTAGGTATCGCTGGTCAGCATATCCGCAGTATGCAACACAGAGGCTATCTGATGACACGACACATCGATAATGAAATCAGTAAAAGTGACATTGATAAGCTGGTGACTGACATGTACGGAATGGCCTTCCAACCGGGAGAGAAGATCATACATGTATTACCACAGGAGTATACCATCGACAGTGAAGAAGGAATTAAAGACCCGGTAGGCATGTCCGGGGCCAGGGTAGAGGCCTCTTTCCATATCATCATTGGCCAGTCGTCTGCTACCGAAAATATTCACAAATGTGTCAAGAGAGCAGGGCTGAAGGTGAAGGAATTGATCCTTGAGCCACTGGCTTCCGCAAGTGCCGTTCTGGATGCTGACGAGATGGAAGCAGGAGTCGTGCTGGTTGACATAGGCGGTGGCACCACAGATGTAGCCATTTTTCACGAAGGAATAATCCGTCACACAGCTGTTATTCCTTTAGGAGGTAACATCATTACCAGTGACATAAAGCAAGGGTGTCATGTAATGAAGCACCAGGCTGAAGCCCTCAAAGTCAAATTTGGACACGCTTTAGCGATGGATCACCTGGCTGATGAATACATCACAATCACTGGTTTTAGAGATCAGGAGCCTCGGGAAATCTCCGCCAAAAACCTCGCCTATATAATTGAAGCGCGGATGGAAGAGATCCTAAGCTACGTTAGAGAAGAAATACAAAAATCCGAATTCGGAGATAAGCTGATTGCCGGAATGGTATTGACCGGAGGCGGCTCTCAACTCTCTCAACTAGACAAACTAGCCGAGTTTGTCACTGGTTTGAGAACCAGAGTTGGCTTCCCGGCAGAACGTCTGTCCAAAGCCAGTGTTAGCGGTTTGGCAAACCCGATATTCGCTACTGGTGTTGGATTATTAATGAAAGGAATCGAGAACAAAGAAATTTACGAAGATTCTGCTCAGCTGAACGCTGTCCTAAGCGATTACCCCGAAAATATTGTCGATCATTCAACCAATACAGCAAAGTCAGCAGGAGAAAATGTTGAAGAACCTTCCTTTGTAGAAGAACCGGAAAATGGGGACAGTAGCAGTCCGGAACCCCAAAGTGAAACCTGGTGGAAAGACCGACTCTACAAATTCTTAGGGAATGTCTTCAGCGACGAATAACCCATTTATATCATTTAGACAAATCGATAGACTCACGAGATATACCCCAGTTTGTCCAACTAAAACTTAATTATGCCAATTGAATTCGATCTACCAATAGAAACAAACTCTATCATTAAGGTGATAGGTGTTGGTGGCGGCGGCGGAAACGCAGTCAACCACATGTACTCGGAAGGTATCGTAGGCGTGAACTTCCTAATTTGTAATACCGACTCGCAAGCACTCGAAATGAGCACTGTTCCAGCAAAAATTCAGCTGGGTTCAGATCTGCTCAAAGGTTTGGGTGCTGGAAATCAGCCCGAAAAGGGGAAAAATGCCACCTACGAGTCCATAGATAAAATCAAAAGTGTTCTCGACGATGGAACCAAAATGGTATTCATTACCGCTGGTATGGGTGGAGGGACCGGAACAGGTGGGGCTCCAATCATAGCCAAAGCCGCGCGTGATGAAGGCATACTGACCGTTGGCATTGTCACAACCCCATTCAGCTTTGAGGGAAATGCTCGTCTAAATCAAGCGCGAAAAGGACTGGAAGAGCTACGCCAAAATGTAGACACCCTAATTGTCATCAACAACGACAAGATTCGCGAAACCTACGGTGATTTGGGACTAAAACAAGCCCTGGCTAAGGCGGATGATGTGCTGGCAACCGCAGCACGCTCGATTGCAGAAATTATTACCGTTCCAGGCCATATCAATGTGGATTTTGAGGATGTCAATACAGTAATGAGGTCTGGGGGAGTAGCCATTATGGGATCTTCAATTGCCGGTGGTGAAGATCGTGCGATGACCGCAGTAAAAGAGGCCATCAACTCACCGCTGCTCAATGATGATAGCATTAAGGGAGCACAGGATATTCTATTGAATATCTCCAGTGGTACCAAGCCAATCACCATGGATGAGATTACACTGATCACCAGTCATATCCAAAAAGAAGCTGACTATGGTTGCAATGTAATTTGGGGTAACTGTGAAGACGAAAATCTGGAAGACAAAATCTGTGTTACAGTAATAGCAACAGGCTTTGGACGAGAACCAATTGAACTTCAAGGTGATGCTGATCCAAATGCTCTAAGGTTTGCAGGACAAGGAAAACAGGCTAATCCTGGCCCTTCGCCAGCTCCGGAACCAAAGAAGAAAACGGTTACACCGCTATTCCCGGAAGGGCAAGACGAAAGCGAATACAGCTCTTTGGTAGATATTCAAAATACAATCGAGCCTACTGCTAAACGTGAAGGCAATACCTTCATTTTTGATAACCCTGTGCAAAACCCTGCCCCGGACCGCATGGAGAATACCGTGTACCGAAAGCAGGAAGAGCAATCACCTGCTCCACGAATCGATATGGCTGAAGACGATTCACTGCAAGAACTGCAGGAAGCAAGAAAGGCACTAGAGCGCAAAAAGCGCCTGAAGAAAATGAGTCTCAAAATTCATGATGACCTAAATCAGCTGGAAAAGGAACCTGCCTATAAGAGAATGGATCGGGAACTGGATGAGACAGACCATTCCTCCGATCCCCTAAGCTCGCGCTTTACAGTTGATGAAGACAAGGAGATTAGAGACGGTAATTCTTATTTGCACGACAATGTTGATTGAGTTCAGACTGATCAATAATAGGTGAAACGAGAAAGGAGAAATCTAAAATGGATTTCTCCTTTTTTTATGGCAATTTAGCAAAGTGACTTTGAAGCAAAACAAGAAGATTTGTGTCCTCGATTGGGGTAATATCTCCTACAAGGAAGCCTGGCAGAAACAGGAAGAACTCTTCCGTGCGACCATCGACCGCAAGATTTCTAATCGAATTGTCGAAGAGCAGAGGCAAACAATCACAGATAACTTTCTGGTGCTCTGTGAACATCCACATGTTTACACATTAGGAAAGAGCGGTTCCATCGATAATCTACTCCTGGATGACCAACAACTAAAGCAGAAAGGAATTGAATTCTTTAAGATCAACCGTGGAGGAGACATAACTTATCACGGTCCTGGTCAAATAGTGGGCTATCCAATACTGGACCTTGACAACTTCTTCACCGACATTCATAAGTATCTGCGCTTCCTGGAGGAAGCCGTTATCAGGACCCTTGCTGAGTACGATATAGAATCTGGCAGACTAGATGGTGCAACCGGAGTATGGATCGAACCCGAAAATCCTGCAAAAGCACGCAAGATTTGTGCCCTGGGAATCCGCAGTTCCCGTTGGGTTACCATGCATGGATGGGCTTTCAATCTAAACACAAATCTTGATTACTTTGGATTCATAATCCCGTGTGGAATAGACGACAAGCAAGTCACAAGCATGCAAAAGGAATTAGGCCGATTCGTGGAGCCACAGGAAGTGAAATCCAAGCTCTTAGCACACTTCATGCAGCTTTTCGAAGCAACTGTCATCATGGAGCAAAACTTCTCCTAATGCCTTTGCGTTTTAGGAATTATATTTGTGGTTATTTTCACGCTAGTGCCTGAAGCGCTAGTGTAGCGCTGGCCAATAAAAGCGGATTGATGAAAAAGGATATTGAATACCTAAAAGTTACTGAAGTAGCTTTAGCTGTTGTGCCCGAAATCAACGAAGACGGCACCACCACCTTCCAAACCTACCTCATAAACCTCAAGGATCAGTCCATTAACAACGTCCTTATTCGTTCCAAAGGGTCTGGTATTGTGGATGATCAGAAAGTGCAAACCTCCGTGCTGAGACATCTGTTTGAAGAAGTAGGACCTAAGCAGGGAGTCAAGATCGAGCTCGTGCCGGACGAACTGCTAAATCTGAGCAATGAATATTGGGTGAGCTTCTGGTACGAGAACTATTTGTACGATAAAAAATATACCTTTGTGCCAGGAAGCATCATTGAGCAGAACTACACCCAGATACCGGTAATCAACAAGCCCGGTGTGATGATCAAATAGCCCACCTCGCTTCCATGCACATACAACCTTGCAAGCCATGGCAGTGGAAGAACTAAATCAACAGGAAGAAGAGCTTAACGGGGATGAAACCCTATATGAGCATTACGCAATCCAGACGGACCCAGGGCAAGGTGCCATCAGACTGGACAAGTTTCTGGCCAACAGGATCGAAAAACTGTCACGCTCAAAGCTACAAAACGCCGCCAAAGCCGGTTGCATAAAGGTGAACGACAAGGTGGTGAAATCCAATTACAAGGTCAAGCCACTGGATAATATCCAGATCCTTTTACCTCGCCCGCAAGAGCAGTATGTCATCAATCCGGAACCAATGGACCTTAACATCATCTACGAAGATGAGCATCTGTTGGTCCTCAACAAGCAGGCAGGTTTGGTGGTCCACCCTGGCTGTGGTAACTATACAGGAACGCTGATCCACGGCCTATTGCACCACTTTCAACAAGGGCCAATCTCCTATAAAAAAGATCAGGAAGAACCTCGACCAGGCCTTGTGCATCGAATCGATAAGGACACTACAGGATTGATGGTTGTTGCCAAAAATGAATTTGCGAAGACACATCTCTCTCGCCAGTTCTACGAACGCACAACACAACGTACCTACCAGGCAATCGTCTGGGGAGAATTAGAGGACGAAGCAGGAATGATCGAGGGCCATATTGGACGACATCATAGGCATAGGCAAATGATGGAAGTGTTTACGGATGGCGAGACAGGAAAGCATGCTATTACGCATTACAAACTGATTCGCAGTCTGGGTTACGTCAGCCTCGTGGAATGCAAGCTGGAAACTGGAAGAACGCACCAGATTCGAGTCCACTTCAAGCACTTTGGCCACCCCTTGTTCAATGACAAGAAATACGGCGGAGATCGAATATTGAAAGGCACCGTCTACTCCAAGTACAAAATGTTTGTACACAACTGCTTCAACATGCTCCCAAGGCAGGCGCTACACGCCAAAACACTGGGCTTTGAACACCCAAATACAGGAGAAATGATGTCTTTCGACTCGCCGCTAGCTGCTGATATGACGGAAGTGATTGAAAAATGGGACAGATACATGGCAGGTTCAACAAAACTCAACAGATAAACTCAAATTTTGTACAACATTATTGGTCAATCAACTGTTAAATAGTAGATTTCACAACTTTCAGTAAAAATTGAAATCATGAGAAGATCATTAGACCTCTTCCTTAACAACCCACAGCTGGATGCAACATCCAGAAGCATCGCTGAAAAAGTACTTAACGAGGAGCGAATTACCTTTGACGAAGGTGTGTACCTCTACGATAAAGCGGAGCTTTCTTTTGTGGGCGCATTGGCCAACTACATTCGGGAGAAGCGGCACGGAGATAAAACCTACTTCAACCGCAACTTCCATCTGGAACCAACCAACTTATGCATATTTACCTGTAAGTTTTGCTCTTATTCCAGATTGCTCAAACAGAAAGAAGATGGCTGGTTTCTAACCGAGGAGCAGATGATGGATGAAGTCAAAAAATATGACGACAAGCCCGTTACGGAAGTCCATATCGTAGGGGGGGTACACCCAAAACTTAGCCTCAAGTTCTTTGGTGAGCTGATCAAAAAAATCAAAGCTTATCGCCCCGAGTTGCACATCAAGGCTTTCACAGCGGTAGAGTATGACTACATGTTCAGAAAAGCCAAAATGAACTATCAGGAAGGGCTTCAATATCTGAAGGAATGCGGTTTGGATAGCATTCCCGGCGGCGGAGCCGAAATTTTTGATGAAGCGGTTAGAAATGAAATTTGTGCAGACAAATGCTCCTCCGATCAATGGCTGGACCTGCATCGCACAGCCCATCAAATGGGCATTCCTTCCAACGCTACCATGCTCTATGGACACGTCGAGAAAAGCCATCACCGAGTCGACCACATGCAACGCCTCCGGGCATTGCAAGACGAAACGAAATGCTTCAATACTTTCATTCCGCTTAAGTTTAGAAGCGGAAACAATGAAATGAGCCATCTCGGTGAGACCACCATCATAGACGATCTTCGCACCTATGCAGTCGGTCGCATCTACCTTGATAACTTCGCCCATGTAAAGGCATATTGGCCAATGATCGGCCGCCAAACAGCACAATTGCTATTACAATATGGTGTCGATGATATCGACGGAACCATCGATGATACCACAAAAATCTACTCTATGGCCGGCGCCGAAGAGCAGTCACCAGTGATGAGCACTCGAGAAATCGTTGAACTAATTAAGGCGGTAGATCGCCACCCAATCGAGCGAGACACCGTGTACAATGAAATCAATGACTACAAAGACCATGTTTTCGAGGACGATGGCTTCATCGAGTTGCCAGTTCTATACAGCTAATGACAAACGACATCAAAAGAGAAATTTACATAGTACGTCACGGCCAGACTGACTACAATCTGAAAAAGATCGTGCAGGGTAGGGGAGTGGATTCAAGCCTAAATTCAAGAGGCCGAGGCCAGGCGGAGACCTTTTACCAACTACATAAGCATCTGCAATTTGATCGAATTTATACCTCCGCCCTGAAGAGAACACAAGAGACAATGCAGCCTTGGACTCATATGCACGAGCTGCAGATACAGAGCGATTTGGATGAAATCGACTGGGGTATTCATGAGGGAAAGAAACCTGATAAACAACTCAGAAAGCAGTACTCTGCGGTGATTGATCGTTGGAAAGCTGGCGATTTGCAACTGGCCATGGAAGGAGGCGAAAGTCCAATGCAAGTTCAGGAACGAATGAAACAATTCCTGACACTGATCTACGATGACCAGACCAGTAAGCGCATTCTCATTTGTTCACATGGCAGGGCAATTTGCATTCTACTTTGTACCATTCTGGAACAACCGCTCACCGAAATGTACTCCTTCAAACATAGCAATCTTGGTTCCTACAAGATAGACCTTGAGGGCCGGAAAGCTCAACTGATTTACGCAAAAAGTTTACGAGAAATACATGAGAAAGCTTAAAGTATCCGCAGTTTCCTACCTCAACACCAAGCCCTTTCTTTATGGTCTTCAGCAGTCATCATTGTCTAAACATATAGATATGAGCCTGCATATTCCATCGCAAGGTGCCCAGCGATTGATCGACGGAAAGGCAGATATTGGCCTCATCCCCGCCGCCGTTTTCCCGCAATTGCAAGACTACAAGATCATCACGGACTATTGCATCGGCTCCGTAGGAGCTGTCGAAACCGTTGTACTATTCTCGCAAGTACCGATCGAGGAAATCGATACTGTCTTGTTGGATTTCCACTCTCGTACCTCCGCTCAGCTTGTTCAGATTTTGTTGCGAGAGCATTGGAAACAGTCGGTGGAATTCTTGCCTGCCGAGCCAGGATTTGAACACCAAATACAGGGAAAAACTGCAGCTTTGGTTATCGGCGATCGTGTCTTCAAATGGCGTGATAATTATCAGTACCAGTATGACTTAGCAGAGGCATGGCAGCAACAATATCAGCTCCCATTTACTTTCGCAATTTGGGTCGCAAAGAAAAGTATATCCAATAGTCAGATACAAAATTTCAATCAAGCATTGGCTCATGGTATTGCAAATATCCCTGAGGTGGTTCGACAACACAAGCAAGACTTCGCGGCTAATTTCAATCTTCTAAACTACCTGAGCAACCGCATCAGCTACGAGTTTGACCAGCCAAAGCAAGCGGCACTGCAGAAGTTCCTTCTGCTTCTCAAAGACAATCAGATTCCTGCAACTCAGACTGCAGAGCAGGTATAGCATATTGATTTTTTTTGGAGCGAAACTGACTTCTACGCGTAAGTGCGTCCCGGCTATTCGCTGCAATGGAGGCATAATGCGATCGCTTCATGCATCCGCTACTGAGGTCTTTCCGCAAGCTCCAAGCCCCCAGTAGCGGGCATTCAGTCGATCGCATTATACCTCCATTTACGCTGCTATCCGGGCTATTTTGCCACTACCTTCCCGCTTTACCAGTATAAGTTAGAATTTTCCAAATACACTAATCGAATTTGCATAAATTTTCATGGCGGGCAAGCTGATTACCTTGTCTTCTACGATCGCCGAACCTTAAAAGACCAATTGAAAGTAAATTCACAGAGAACCTCTCCCTCCTCATTTCTCCCAATAGTGTTCAGCTCTACCGTGCTGCATCCATCTTCAGCAGCATGCGCCTCATTCAGTGCATCCACAACTTTTTGACCCTCCTCACAGGTAAACGTGGTTACTCCCACAGCTTTTTTAGAAAAGTTGCCTCTGAGGTCAACCAACAACATTGAGATCGAAGGGTTTCGACCCCTCAGGTATGCCATACACAGGGAACCGGTAGACATCTCAGCTGCCATGGTCAACACGGCAAAATAGGTAGACTTGAAGGGATTTTTATTAGTATGCTTGTACGGCACCTGCACTTCGCAGCTCACAGCATCAAGACTTGTTACCTTTAAACCTGCCTTTCTGGCTAGTGGCAAATTGGCCATCATCCAGAGATTCATCTTGAATTGGCTTCCAATGAGACCAATATTTTTCACTGCCTGTTCGTCGTTCAGGCTAATAGGAGCTTCCAACACTGCCATCGCTAAATATTCTTGATTTTTGCACTTAGAACTAAAGTTGTAATATGCCGAAATTTATCGAAACTTCATCACCTTTTGTGTAGACTGCTCCTTCTCTGTACGAACGCTGACGAAATAAAATCCAGCAGGAAGAAAATCCCAACCATTCAATATGATCATAGCATTGTTGTCATTTTCGTAACTGCGCAAAAGTCTTCCATTGGAATCGAAGAGATCAACCTCTACCTTCTCACTGGATTCGGGCACACGAAGGTACATGGGATCAGCATTCATAAAGAACTCCTTGGTACCACTAATCTCGATTTCATTGGCAAAAGTATCCAACTGGCAGAACTCCGTGAGATCTCCATTCAGCATTCCTCGTTGATTGAAGACACTAAAGATCAAAGAACAGTTGGCTCCGCCATTGCATGCTAGATCCACCATCAAAGTTTCCCGGGCTACGTCTTCAAATTGCATTCCATCGAAGAAATTGTTCAGAGAAGCTAGTACGAGTTCGTCAGTTTGTTCTCTACCCAATTGATCCCATATGTCCATGTAGGCAGAGGATATCAACTCACCATCTAACCAAATATCACTGGTCAGATCGGTAGGGTAGGTCTTATCTGTGTTTGCTTTTCTACCTGCAAAGAAGTTATTATGTCCATCCCAGGAGAAGACAAAAGCCCAGCGAAACTCACTCAGAAATCTTGAGTACGATGCGGCGAAGTAATCGCCAATACCTTCATCAATCGCTTTTCGATTACCACCAGTGTTATTGTTGCGGTTGGAATAATAAGAAAGGGCATGGCCCAGCTCGTGTACCAATACGTCGGCATCCTCCGCATCATCAACAAAACCCTCTCCGAAGATCAGCTTCATTGTAGGCCAAATTCCTTGAAAGAAAGAGTTGTCATCTCCATTGGCACCATGTGTATCTACTTGGAGCTGCACAGCGAAGAGGTCTTCCGAAACGCAGTCAAAACTCGACACATAATCGGAATAGGTGCTAAGATGATAGTAGGCATTGACATCTTCAAAGCCCTGCTCACTACGAGTAAAATCAAATGAGGGCTGTGAAGAAGTTACTGGATATACCACCGGTGGATCAAATTCGCTGATTTTGAGCTTGTCATTTTCGAGTATAAACTGACCGTTTTCAAATTTGGTGCGAATAGTTTTGAGCACCCGCTCATTGTTGAGCACTTCTGAATCCTGATCATCATTGTCCAGATATGGAGCACCATATGTCCGTTGGGCAGTCGTGAGAGGATCAGGGTCAAAAACCTTCATACTCACCAGGCTATCTCCCACAGCCGGAGCGCAATATCTTCTGATATCGGTCTCGTACAGTCTTTCTCCTACCTCCGAAACAATGTAAGTATGTGCTCCGGAATGATCTTGTTTCCCGATGTCCATCTTAACACCGGTAACTGCAATTCCTTCATTAATGTACACCACAATTTCGGGCTCGCTAAGTAGCTCCCCTTCTTCCAGTATCAGGGCTTCTTGGATTAGTTGTTTACTTTTTTCCTCGCTAATTACTGTAGTCTTGTCATCTATTTCCGGAAGATTGTAGCTCAGATCATAGATGCTCATGACACGGCCCTGCTTACTGATGTTTATTTTAGTTTTTCCCATAAAGATCGGCAGCCCATGAAGTGTTTGTCTAAACACCCAATGAGTGCCAATGCCACTCTTTTGATGAAAGTCATACGCGAGAGCTCCCTGCTCTCCCATCTTTGATCCCAGCTTCAGTCGGAGATACTGCCCCACTGTCGATTCATTAATCTCACCAGCAAGCAATACCCGTTCTCTGTCCGTTTCTGCAATTCTCGAATCAACTTCATAACTACTTCCTGGAAAGTGCTGATGTTGTGCAGCTAAATCCATGCAAAATACCAGTGTGATCAGGATAACGGTTAAGGTGTTCTTCATTGTCTAATAATTTTTGGGTATTCAGGGCTCCCCTGGTTCTCCTTTAAGCGGAGTGGAGGAATTTATAGTCTAACTTGTATGCCTGGTCAAGTGCTTGTTCGAGTTTCACTGCTTCACTCTGACGGATACTGACATACAATTTGCAACGTTCATCGTATTCTTGCCGAAGAACTTTTGCCTGGACATTTTTTACATGCCTCATGGCCTGGTTCATCAATTCATATTCAAAAGCGAGTTCGTAAAAATTTTGAACTACATAAGCAATAGGCTCAGCAGCTTCCAGTAAGGACTTTGTACATTCTTTGTAGGCTTCAATTAATCCCGCCACGCCTAATTTAGTGCCTCCATAATATCGAACAATGATGACCATTGTATTGGTCAGTCCTTTTGAATCAATTTGCCCCAAAATCGGCTTACCGGCTGTACCTGAAGGTTCTCCATCGTCATTTGCTCGGAACAACTTTCCACTCTTGCCAGTTCGCCAGGCATAACAATGATGTGTCGCCTTAGGATGTAAAGCTACAATTTCAGCCAGAAATCGTTTTATTTCGTCTTCGTTGGACACAGAACAGCCATATCCAAGAAATTTACTGCCCTTTGCACGAAATTCCGAAACACCACATTCTCCGATGGTATGAAAAGTATCTGATATGCCTTGGTCCATCATGTCAATTTCGACCATAATTATAGCAAAAATCGAGTCAATCGCAACCTGCAGTGGCAATTTGCTCCTGCAGGTGCCATAAATTATATTTTGTCTTCAATTGTAGAGACTCTGAAATGCAATGCAAAAGGCCACTTGGCAATCAAGAATCTGATCCGTTTTAAGGGACAGCGAATCAATAAATGTCCATTTTGACTTGCTGGAAATGATTTATCCATCGTTATTTTTCTCCACCAGCCAACAAGGATGCTGTCAAAAAATGCCTCGTCTAAATCATTTCCATCGGCGTCAAAATCGGACAGTTATTGATTCCCTATCCCTAAACGAAGTGGTACGGGAAGTGTGCAAATCAACGGTGCCACCAACAATAATTTCTACAATACCATGAAGCGTCAAACGCTGGATAATATTTTGGATGATGCTCCTTGATCCGAAGGCGTGGGCAGTTAGGGCATGAGGTTTAGTTTCTGGTCTTTAGTTTCCGCTTGTCTTACACTGAATGTTGTTTCGGTTTCGCCAGTTGTTGCTGGGTTCGAAAAAAAAGGCTTCAGCTGAAATTATACCAAAGTGCTTTGGGTTCACTATTTTTGCCCTGCTCGAGTGCTTGCGGACGAGCAGGATTATCTCTATTCCTGTCCCTAAGTCCGAATTTATCCTGGTACACCAAATCTTTGCCACTCGCTCGGATCAACAATTAGCAGAACGAATAGTCACTCAAATTGCAAGTAGAAGCCGAACAATCAAGAAGCAAATGTTACCGATGCATGCGGCCGACGAGTTCATGTATTTGTAAGTACATCGATCCTTGCCAGACGAAGACTCGTTTCATAATTCTTATGCACCCTAAAGAGTACAAAAGAGAAAAGAACGGAACCGGACATATGACCAGGCTTCAGCTGGCAAATTCTGAAATTATAGTTGGTGTCGATTTTACCAACAATAAGCGTGTCAATGATATACTGACTAAGGAACAAAGCGCTTCATTTTTACTGTATCCGGGCAAAGAGAGTTTTAACTTGTCGCAGAGTACGGGTTCTCAGGTAACTTCATTTATGAGTGAAAGTCCATACCTCTTCCTTCTTGATGGTACATGGCCCTGTGCCCGAAAAATGTTAAAATTGAGCAAGAACTTACAGGGACTACAACGAGTGAGTTTTGATAACAAGATAAAATCAAAATTTGTTTTCAAGCAGCAGCCCGATGCTCGTTGTCTAAGTACGATTGAGTCAGTTTACGCGGTCTTAAATTTATTTAACAAAGCTGGCTTGGAGCAATGCGAGACGCAGGATTTTCTTGTTCCTTTTGAAAAAATGATGGAACATCAACTTGCCTATATTCTTAACCCAAACAATAGAAGATATAGCTCCAATGCAAGTGGCAAGATTACTCCTAAGAACAAGTACAAGAACAATCCTAGAAGAACTATTTTCTTTGAACATTCTGCATGATCGAGCAATTTCGAATCAAACCATTCATCCTCGCGAGCCACAGATGGTGCAAAATAGCCTCGATCGCAGAGGAAATGCAGGCGCCAGACAGGGGACTGAACACCCAGCAGCTGCGGCTCCAAAAAGAGACGAAGATGCTGGTAGTGTGAAGCCCCTGGCTGGCGTCTGCATTGGAACGGAGAGCGAGTAGACCGTTTCCACGACCGTTACTGTTTCGCTCCAAAAATTGATGATAATTTGACATCTTTGTGCAGCGTTTCTACATTCAAAACACATCAGCGAATTAATTATTTTGGACTTGCGCAGTGCTACCTTGTTGCCAGAGGTAATCACGCACTCATATGCACATGTGACCTGGTTTCCTGGCAGCAATGGCTTTGTGTACACTCATTGCCCGGTCGTTGAACTCAATTCCAAGGAGCTGCTTTTGCTTTTTGGCAATTGGGGCATGCTGATTACCAGGTGTAGTGCTCGACAACTATCTCTGCTACACGGGAGTTAGAAATAGAAGCCCTCAAAGGTGGTGCGAATTTCGTTTGCGTAGCACTAGGGCCTTGGGCATTGATACAGCAGCAGACCGGCATCTACACTCAGTCCAATCATGCCACCTACGAATTGTACTTTCACGGTAGATTACTTAACGTGGATTTCAGGTTTTCAGAAGCAAGGTTATGGAGGCTGTTGTTAAAAAAGGGGACGTTCATTTTTCTGTGTCATTGATTCCTTTACTTCTTGTTTGGTACGGAAACATTGATCAACAATCACACAAAAAAATGAACACTCGCTTGCTCTTTGCTCCTTTCTCCTTGCTCTGTACCCCTTGCTCGCACTTAGTTAAGTATCTCTATCGACCACTTGCAGCTTTAGCCATTACATCCTGGTCAATCACTTCTTGAAGTTCTTTGACCTCCTTTTGCAAGGCTTCAATGCTCTTTTGTTGTTCCTTGATTGCATTTAGCAGCAAGTACTTGATTTCGCTATCTCTGATCTTAAGGTATGCTTCTTCTTCGATTACATTGCCCTGCCCATCTTCTTCCTGGTGGATAAATTCTTCCACTAGATAGGGCGCTACTTCTTGCAAATCCTGGGCATAGACACCAATATGAAAATCTTCAGTCTCTAAGCCAGCTTTTCCATTGTACTTATAGCGAATGGTGTTGAGCTTTTCAATGATTGCTAAACCATCTTCAAACTGGGTAACATTATCTTTTAGTCGGCGATCAGAAGGAGTAATTGTTCCTGTTGCAAAGATGTTGCCGCTTACATGTACTTTCTCCGTTGGGTTATAAACACCAAAGCCGAAATTTCCTGTAGACCCGATACCTCGAAGCAATAGCGTACCACCACTTCCTGACAATTTGCGATCTAATACTTGCGCTCGGGTATTTGACCAAACTTCAAAGTTATAGTCTGCATCAACAGTAAAGCCTGCGTTCCATCCTGCACCAACTAACATTGCAGACCGATCTGTCCTTTCAAATAGGGACGTACCGGAAGCAGAAGCTTCTTGAATGGTGTTTCCTTTGGATTTTGCTATTCCGTTTACTTCTAATTCGGTAGTAGGGGTGCTGGTATGGATGCCAACATTTCCATTTGTGATTACTTTGATAGCAGGTGCCTGTGCAAATGCGAAGAATGGCAGAATGCTCAAAGAGACGAATAAGATTAGCTTTTTCATAATTGACTATATTTAGGCTATATTATTGTGTGTTTACTTAATATAATACGGAGTTTAATTCCTCCATCGTATTGTACGGCTGCAAGCAACTGCTGCGGCATTGCAATATACTACATGCCTTTATTTTACTTGTTGCCTGAACTGTTTTTTTTGTTTTTTCTGCTTACCTGGCTTCAATTTGTTTATGATGTTGTTTTCATTTGCATTCCGCGTAGATCCCCCACAACCATCAATCAATGCCTGAAATTCGGAGCCCGTACTGATTTCAAATCCGGAATCCAAACAAATATCCGTTCCAGAATCATAGGAGACAGTGGTACCAGCACCGGTGATCGTTTGAGTCGACTCAATGCTTCCATTGGCCTCATAGTCCAGGCTGTAGAGACCACCAGTATTAACGGTACCACTTAATGCACCGTTACTGCCAGATTTATAATCTGGAGCGCAATATTCTAAATATGCCCTTACGCTGAGCTTACGACTGGCATCTTCATTTTCCAGATTACAACTGTGGTCATAGACTCTCAGATAATACTCATTTCCAAGAGTCGCGTTGAAATCAATTCTTGGGTATCCTGTTTGACCTGCACTGCAAGCGATTTCAGTAAATCCGCATTGCGTGTCATAGAGCGCCAATTGGGTCCAGTCTGCGGAACTAGTATTGTTGACTTCAATATGTACCACATTTGTTTCAGGTGCAACAAACTTGAACCAGATATCTTCACATCCATTCTCAAAGTCAAAATACGGACAAGAAGCGACTGTCCCATTTTCTTTTGTTTCGCTAAAGGAGCCATCTAAAGTGTGCGAAGTAAATGTGCTTTCAGGCGCTGTTGAGGCATTAACCAGGAGATTGATAGCTGTCTCAGGTACGTCACCTGTAATTTGTGTCGCAACATCGGAAGCGCTGACAGTAAAGCCAGCAGTTCCATCGCAGCCGGTTTCCCATACGCGCAGGTAAATGTCGTCTCCCGGTGATTGGCAGGATAAAGTCAGCTCGGGACTATTTCCGCCAGCATCAGCAGCGATAAGGCTAAAGCCGGAAGCCGAAGAGCCAGCGCAAACACCGAGGTAAGCAGCCGCAGCCAAAGTCTGGCTTCCTGATGTTCCCTCAATATTGATTTTGACGGCACCACTCGAAGGCACCTCTACCCGGAACCACCTATCTTCACATACATTTGCCGAATCGAAAATCGATGCGTCTGATAGGGTTGTATTAGAAAACAAACCAGGAGTAGGCACTCCAATTGTCTCCGTCAGCGTTGCATCGATGCTTCCATTTAAGGTTGCTGCACCGACAACAACACAGGGTGCTCCGCACGGATCATCCCCGTCATAGGGAAAAGTACAAGTGCCGTCAGCACCTCCACCGATGGCAAGATCAAATACAGAACTATCGTCGCAATTTTCATCCCATAAGCGGATCAACAATTGTTCTCCTGTTGTGCGACCAGTGATCAGCAATACGCCTGCAGAACTATTTGCGCAAGCAATTTCACTTAAGTTATCATAGCAAGTGCCAGTGTAGACTGCGATGGCTTTTTCTCCTGAATTATTTTGGATCTCGAGATCTATAGCGCCACTTGACCCCACTGTAGTTTCATACCAGGTATCCTCGCAGGCATTAGCAGTGTTAAATGATCCACAGCTAGGCGCAGTATTGCTCCAGGAATGATGAACGGTAGCTGGATTTACGGTGACAACCGAACCGACTGCTGCTGAAATGGCATTTGTTGGATCATCTCCAGCATCAATATTTTCAGTGATAAACAAGTCAAAGAGGAAGGAGTTATCTGTTCCTTTGTCCCATGATCTGATGTACAAAGCTTCGCCTGGTGTTAGACAATCCATGACGATCGTAGCCAAACCTGCTCCTCCTGTATCGCCATCGCAGGCCAGCAGCACATCTGGTAAGCAAGGATTATTGGGGTCAGTCGCGTATACTGCAAGTTCGGCATCACCCGCAGGCACCGTAGACTCACCGGTAATCTTTACGGCACCTGAAGCTGGCACAACAAATTGCACCCAGGAATCTTCTCTGGCCGCAGCCGCTTCGGCGGTCCAGGAATTTGTCAGCATATCTGAACAGCCCATTGGATCTGGAATCGATGGAAAGGTAATGGCTGCATTGCTTTGTCCCTGTGCAACAATGATCTCTACACTGGTCTCCATCGGAATCACCTGCGTAGAACACAGGGGTAGGTCATTCGGATCACTATCAATAGAAACACTAATATCAAAATTAACGGCACTCGTGAAGTCACAACCTGATTCCCAAACTCTCAGATAGAAAACGCCTCCGGGGTTACTGAAATACACAATTTCTGGATTAGAGCCGGTTCCTCCATCCACATCGCAAGCGACTTGATTTAAATTGGACGGGCAATCACCTAAGTACAAAGCCATATTAAGATCTGACGAACCGCCGCTTGGATTAGTTATCGAGTATTTCAAAAATTCTCCTGCTGGTGCTGTGACTTCATACCAGATATCTTCACATCCGGAAGTGTAGGTAAAAACGCCATCGCTTGCACCATTTTGACAAGAATTTGGAAGACCTGGATACTTAGATTCTGAATAGACAGTAGTCAAGCTCGCTGCTAAAGCTGGTGCATCTACCGTTAAGCCAATTGCGGAATCTGGTTCATCGCCATCAGGCTGCTGATTGAGATCTGTTAAAGTGATGACAGAACTTCCACTAAGATTGCTACAGTTCCAATGCCAAACACGCATATACAAGGTATCTCCTGGAGTCTGACAACCTACAGTGATTGAAGGAATATTCAATCCATCATCCGCGCCAATTTGGCTAAATCCGAGCGGATTGTCAAGATTGTCGCAGGAGCCGTTATATACTGCCACAGCTAAATCACTTGATCCGCTGAAGTCGGCATGGAAACCTCCGGAAGCCGGTACGGCTACTCTATACCATCTGTCTTCACAAACATTGGCGGGGTTCCAGACTTGAGCTGAAGTCCCGGTATTCGAAAATTCTGTAGGATCTGGAATGCCACTGGCAGTCTGCGATAATGTAGCGTCAATGACTGCATTCTCACCTGCTCCGCCCACTTGAATGCAAGGAGCATCACAAGGCTCATCGCCATCTCCAGCACCTGCACAAACACCACTTCCCGGTACATAATCCATGAATCCTCTTACGTTCAATGTCCTGCTGATATCCTGATCTTCCATGTTGCAATCGTAATCATAAACTCGCAAATAGAGCTCATCACCAACCGTGGCATTGTAGTCTATTCTTGGGTATCTGGTAGCTCCAGCGCTACAAGCTACTTCCGTAATTCCACATTGCATATCATAGAGGGCAAGTTGCGTCCAGTAGACCGAACTGGTATTGTCAACTTCGATGTGGAGCAGACCTGTGGCGGGCATATCGAACTTAAACCAGATGTCCTCACAACCATTGGCATAATTATAATCAGCACAAGTGGGCATCCTGTTTTCTTGTTTCGTCTCAAAGTAATCGCCGTTGAAGTTGAACGTGCTAAAAGCACTTTCTGGTGCTGAGGGATGGTTCACAATCAATGTTGGAGCTGTCTCTGGCTCGTCGCCCACGGCAACATTAGCAATATCTTCTACCACCATATTGAAGGAGGAAGTGCCATTACAGCCAAACTCCCAGACTCTGAGAAAGACATCATCGCCCGGTGTTTGGCAGGAAATAGAAATCTCCGGTTCTTGAGTACCATCATCTGCGCCTATAAGTGCAAAACCAGAGGCTGTGCTTCCAGAGCAATTTCCGGTGTAAGCTGCAATAGCCAAATCCGTACTGCCGGAAATTGCATCCATTGTAACTCTGAAACCACCGCTTGCTGGAACAGTTACCCGATACCATCTATCTTCGCAAACATTGTCCGTATTAAAGATCGCAGCATCTGTAGAACCAGTATTGGAAAACAAGGTAGGTACTGGGACACCACTTGTTTGGGTTAAATCATCACTGATACTTCCTGTTACAGTTGAACCATCTGCTACTAGATAGCCTGCAGTACAAGGCTCGTCCCCACTTGCAGTTTGAGGCGCCCTGTACACATGCAATCTAGCTCCGCAGGATACACCAAAATTGCTATTTAGGAATCTGAACTTGTTCATTCTTCGGGTATCCGAGTAGGTGACATTCGTCCAGGTATTTCCTCCATCTGTCGTTTCAATGTAATTGGTACTGGTATTGCCGCTTCCTCCAATCCAGCAAGTATTGTCATCAACACAACCTATACCTTGTACAAAGAAACTGCTCGGCTGTGGAGACAAGGAACTAAGTGGAATATCATCCCGAACCCAACTGAGTCCACCATCAGTGGATTTGTAATAGATCACAGTGCTATAGGCATTGTTCTGTTGCAAGGAGGCATAGCCGATTCCAGGAGAAGGAAAGCTTATCTTCCAAAAATAGGTCCCCGTAACATCCGAAGTCACTACAGGACTCCAGGTAGCTCCTCCGTCAGTTGTTCTTATGATTCTACCTCGGTAGGTTCCGCCTCCAGAGGTATATGGGACATCCTCCATACCGATCAAAAAACCGTTGTTCGCATCGTGGAAGTATACATCCATTATACCATTTAAGCCTTGTCCTGCGCCCACAGACCCATCATTTACATTGATTACTTGCCAGGTAGCACCTTGATCCGTACTTTTCAAAAGATTAGTAAAGTTTGAAGGGTCATTGCCGTCTCCAGGGCCTCTCACGCGCCCTCCAGCAAAGATGGTGTTGTTATCCAATACATGGATCGCGCATATTCCAATAATATTGGAGGGCAGGCCAGGAACTGCAGTCCAGGTAGTCCCACCATCAAATGTTTCGTACAAAGGCGTGGTATCAGAAGCACTGCTAAATGATCCCTGACCCAAATTTCCCACCCAGCCTCTGGTGTCATTCACGAATCCCAGTGCTCTAAAGTGGGTGCTGGCTGAGGGTTGATTAAATTGTGTAATCCACGATTCTCCTCCATCAGTGGTCTTATAGATATAGTTTCCCGCAGCTCCCCGCTTTATCGCCCAACCAACGGTTTCGGAAATAAAAAATATATCATCACTGCGATCAGTAGATCCTGGTTGAGATGGGAATTGAGACCATTCCGGCGTCTGTGCGGATAGGAGAGTGGCTAGAACAGAGAGCAAAAAAGTAAGTGTATATCTGAGTTTCATGGTGGTTCGATTCAAAGGTGGTGATTAAAGCTTTACTCTGATTTCATTCACGAAAATCTGTACAGTGTAAAGCAGCGGATCATCGGTGGAGACCAATCCACTTCCTTGATATCGATGAATATTCAACTCAGTTTCTTCACAGGCAAAATTGTAAATCAACTCTACTTCCAGGTCCTCTCCATAGTTGGAGAACTGACCTTCACCCCAGTCCGAGACAATGGTCTTTTTAGGTGTTCGATCAATGACCTTCATTGCTTCCTTGCCAAATTTTGGGAAGGTTATATCAGCTCCATTGGCTTTCACTAGCTCCGGAAGCTCTTGCATTAGGCTTATGCCTTCTTTGGTTTTCCATTTTGATCCGAAGGTCCCGGTAATGTGGACGGCATCAATCTCGGATCGATTCTCATCGCTCCAAACAATCGTAAATTCATTGGGTGTATCGGGATAAATAACCGTTTCCCTAGTTAGATGCTTAAGATCGGTGTCGCCGTATATGGATAATACTTTTTTGAGATCTGTACTCTTCGTTAGATAGCCAACGCTTTCTCCCGGCACAATTAGCCATTGCTGGTCGACTCGTGACTTCTGAGAAAACAGAAGCGTTGTACTCACAATGAGCATGACAACAGTCAGGTAGGATTTCATAGTACGGTATTAGATAGATAGCTGTAAGTATGCGTAAAGTAATTACGATTATTCTTTAAGTTACAAAACAAGATATGCAAAATAAGAAATTTAAGCGCCGATCTTGCTTTGAAATGAAAAATAGACGGCAATTAGCAATTTTCCTGGTCGCCGATTTTTTCTGAGCTCCGCCATTTTCGAGACCATGTGCTCTCATGAAGGCCAGGATTTGCGACACGTTTATACTAGCAGACTGCTATTCGCAGTGATAGTGCTACTGTGGATTTTTGCTATATTTGAGCCAGAATCTGCTTGTTTGGGTCATACTTGATATCATATCCTATGAAAGGCAAAATCGTACTTCTTCTAAGCACTTTTTTCGTTTGTCACAATGTGCAAGCGCAAACATTGAATAAATCAGTTGGCAAACATTCGGCGCTGACAAAGCAATATCTATCCATTGTCAATTCGCCAGACAAAAATGCTGCGGACGCCAAATTTGTGCATTCTCGAATAGACGGCCAAAAGTACGTAAGTGCCTTTGTTAAAATTAACGAGCAATTGCAAGCTGGTGACTTTGAGGACTTGGGCATTCTTGTAGGAACCAAGGCCGGAAATGTTTGGACAGTCAAAATTCCGGTAGGTAAGATGCAGGCTTTTACCGCATTGGAATCCGGAATTGATTTCGTACAATTGGATTCACCAGTTTCTCCTACTCTGGAGGAAGCCCGTGCAGCGACCAATGTCGATGAGGTTCACCAGGGTCTGGATCTTCCGCAGGCTTTCACAGGCAAAGATGTCGTCATGGGAATTTTGGATGTAGGTTTTGATTATACACATCCCACCTTTTATGATACCCTTGGAACCAACTATAGAATCAAACGAATTTGGGAACAAAAGTCAGTGGGGCTACCGCCAGCGGGATATGCCTACGGACACGAGTTTAGAGATACCGAAGACATGATCGAAGCAGAAACAGACAATGCCAACGAATCACACGGTGCCCATGTTGCCGGAATTGCTGCTGGTTCGGGTTTTGGTGGCGATGGCGACGAATACAGAGGTGTGGCTTATGAAAGCGACCTGGTATTTGTGGGCATTACTCCACCTCAGGAGCAATGGCAAAATACCGGCATGACAGACTTGGTAGATGGAATAAACTATGTGTTTGAGTACGCGGATGCACAAGGAAAACCCGCCGTAGCAAACCTAAGTTGGGGTTGCAGCATAGGCCCTCACGATGGCAGCTCCTTGTTTAGTCAGGCGGTAAACAACCTAACAGGACCGGGAAAGATTTTTACCATTTCAGGCGGAAACAATGGCGAGCAAAATCTGCATCTCAGAAAACAATTCTCTGCAACGGATAGCCTCTTGCAGAGTTTTGTACGATTCAATACAAACCTGGGAGAAGACAAGACCTGGATAGACATTTGGGGAGACACAGGAGAAAATTTCTGTATTCAACTCGGAACCTACGAAGGCCAGAGCGTCAATGCTCTCACTGATTTCATGTGTATTGAAGATACAACAATGGATACGATGCTGATCGGTTCGGACAGTGATACATTGTTTGTACAACTCAGCACCGTCTCTTCTGATGTGAACGGGAAGCCGCATGCCTTCCTGGATATCCACAGCAAGACAAACGATAATATATCGCTCGCTATAAAGGGCTCCAGCGGAGAAGTGAATGTTTGGATGGGCTACATTTTTGGATCAAGAGGATACTACGGCGAGTTCGTGACCAACGGTTTGCCCGGAGCCACTGTTGGCGACGATGTGATGACAGTTGGTGAGATGGCCTGTACAGAATCGGCCATAGCAGTTGGAGCCTATGCTTCAAAGGTTTCGTTTATTAATTTGGCTGATCAAAGCCTATCTTACAGCAATTATGTGGATCCAAATCACATTTGTCCTTTCTCCAGTAAGGGTCCAACAGTCGATGGAAGAATGAAGCCGGACATCACCGCTCCCGGCATGACCATAGCTTCCTCCGTCAATTCCTTTGATAGCGAATACCTGGACGATGGTTCCGACTATGATTTCATCGTACATCAATTCACCGACGAGACCACGGATCAGGTCTATAACTATGCAGAGAACAGCGGCACCTCAATGGCCGCTCCTATGGTTGCCGGAATTGTTGCCCTTTGCTTAGAAGCCAATCCCCATGCCACGCCTGCTGAGTTGATCACCCTGCTAGGAGAGACAGCGATAAAGGACATCTATACCACGGATAATCCTGATCCTGATGTTTGGGGGTATGGTAAGGTAGATGCCCATGCCATGCTACAAACAATACCAGTGTCTGTTCAGGACCACTATGTCTCAACTCACGATCTTGTCTATCCAAATCCCACAAGCGATCAACTAAATCTCAATGTGCCTGGCGACAAAGTTATTACGATCATCAATAGCCTTGGCCAGACCTGCCGCCGGTTGCTTACCAGCGATCCGTCTATCTCTCTTCAGCACTTGGCTCCCGGTATTTATCATCTAAACCTGCACTCTTTAGATGGAAGACTCATCTTAGAGCGGAAAGTTGTGAAGCATTGATGTAGATTTGGAACTGCTGACTACAGGCTTGGGATCCGTAGGTTTCCCCCTTCGTGCCCTTTGTCAATTTCGTTGACGTAGCAGCTAATGTAAGTAAACGTGTTGCTAGTATTGATTGCACTTTATGCGAAGCA
>JAHDEE010000248.1 GCA_020629005.1 Chitinophagales bacterium | reverse complement strand
ACAGAAATAGAAGCCCTTAAAGGTGGTGCGAATTTCGTTTGCGTAGCACTAGTTCCCAGTCGTTGCGCTCTTCAACCGCCCTAAAACCATTCAAGGCCGGAGTCGCGCTCTCCCGCCCTAAAACAAAAAAAGGGGGAATACTGCCGTAATCCCCCAGGAAAGTAAATAAAACTTAGAAGTGTTCCCTCCTGTCTTACGACAAGCTTCTTCTGCATCTGTTCTGAAAAGCGCCAATTACATGATAGATAAACAGCTTAACAGAATGTGCGCAATGCATTTTAATCTAAACAAAAGCCCATATAATTTGATAAATGTATCCATTATTCATCACAGATACAAGCTTTATTTACAGGATTCCCCTAAACGGGACTAAGAAAAGACCAGTAGTGCAAGATATAATACTTTGTTATCCAGTAACATAAAAGAATTAATCACGTCTAATATCATAGACAAAATTATGTCTATTCCTGAGGCAGATTCTCAATAATCATGCTCTTTAAGGCGTCAATCATTCTTTGCTTGTGGAAACCACGCTGGGTCAATAAGCCAATCTGCCGCTTTGGTTGCGGCTCGGCAAAGTAGCGGACAAACTTCTTTCGTCTCTCACCCATATAGGTGGTGGCCAGCCAGGGAATCATGGTCAGGCCGCCCTGCCGTTCTACCACTTTTCGAATCGTTTCTACGGAGGCCGACTCGTACCTAATGTTGCCCTTGGCACTAACTCTGGAAAACTCCTCCAAACCAGGAATGTGTCGCAAGAGGTTCCAATGGGCTGAGGTCATCAACATATCGTGCCCTCGTAGATCATCCTTACTGATGGTCTGTTTACAAGCCAACTCATGATCGGCATCCATATATAAGACAATCGACTCTTCAAAAACCGGAATCTCATAAAATCCACTCTCCTCACAAGGCAGTACAACGATACCAACATCCGTACTGTCATTTTGCAATCTCCCGATGATCTGATATAGATGCAGCTCCCTTACCTTAATCTTGAGCTCGGGATACTTAGCAGCCATGGCGTCAATGAACAAGGGTAGCAAATACGGAGCAAGCGAGGGTAATACCGAAATACTTAGCTCACCGCTGACCTCCTCGCGAGAGTCAATAACAATGTCGTTCAATTTTTTGGACTCCTGTAGCACCACCTTTGCCTGTTCCACAATGAGCAATCCGGTTTCGGTCACTGTAACCGGATTCTTGCTGCGGTCAAATATCAGAATACCCAGCTCATCTTCAAGTTTTCCAATCTGAATGCTAAGGGTCGGCTGAGTAACACCCGATTTGGCAGCTGCCGCAGCAAAGTGCCGCTCCCTATCCAGGGCCACCACATACTCCAATTGTGTCAATGTCATATCGTTGTTCGATTTCTTTCTCGAAATAAGGCTCTACAGTCTGTTAAGGGGTAAGTTAGAAAGGCAAAAATAAGCCTCCTACTAACAACGTCTAAAAGTCACTCAATCCAACACCTAAATTTATTCATTGGGCTATTCATAGACAAAAACTGTAAAAAGCAAAGATATCGAGCTACTTTTTGTCTCTGTCATGCCTTGTTGCAGAATTACGGACTCATTCTTGCAGTGGAGTGATTGCTTTACTTCTCTCACAAATCTTACTCGAAATGGAAAAACAACTACGATTCTTCGTCGGTAGCAGAGACTTCTGTTTGCAGGTGAATAGGGAAACACTTGCTGCAGACATGAACACTGAAATCGAAACCGGCGAATGGGAAGGCTTCACCAGCTACTGTGATCAGGTAATAGGTGGATCGACAGATCAATCCTATGATATCGAACACGAACTCATCCTGGATGATGAAAGCTACATTGATCTGCACTTCCTTCAACTGGTCACCAACTCATTTATTAAAGACAGCTTTAAAGCCTACAGACTCTTCAACCAACAAATTCCTGTGGCATAACCTACCACTAACCGCACTTAACATTACGACACCAATCAAAAGACAAAGGGATGCAGTAGCATCCCTTTCTTGTTGCCAACATCCCCCGAATTCAAAAGCCAAAAAAGAAGTATATTCGCGCCATGAGTAATGAACAACTAAAAGAACTCGCCAAGCGCGTAGCCTCGATAAGGAGGTATCTTTGACATCGACAATCGATTGATAAGCATACAAGAAGATGAAGAACAAAGCCAGGACCCTCAATTTTGGCAGGATTCAAAGAAGGCAGAACAGGTACTGCGAAACCTCAAATCAAATAAAAAACAAGTAGCCGAATTCACGACATTACAAGATGCCTACGAAGAGCTGCAAATTACGCTGGATTACATCGCCGAAGGAGAAATGGAAGCCGCAGACGCGGACGAAGCCAGAGAGAATATGCTGAAACTGTTGGGAGAAATGGAGTTCAAAGCAACTCTTGGAGCTCCGGAGGATAAAATGTCGGCTGTGCTAAGTATCAATGCTGGTGCCGGCGGAACCGAAAGCTGCGACTGGGCCTCAATGCTCATGAGAATGTATGTGATGTGGGGGGAAAAGAAAGGCTACAAGGTCCGTGAGCTCTCCATGAACGATGGTGAAGTTGCTGGAATCAAATCAGTAGACCTGGAAATAGAGGGCGAACTTGCTTTTGGCTACCTTAAAGGCGAAAACGGAGTACATCGACTCGTACGGATTTCTCCCTTCGACTCCAACAGCCGACGACACACTTCTTTCGCTTCGGTCTTTGTCTATCCCCTGGTAGACGACAGTATCGAGATCGAAGTCAAGCAATCTGACATTACCTGGGAAACCTTCCGCTCCGGCGGAGCAGGTGGACAGAATGTGAACAAAGTGGAAACTGCGGTCCGACTCCGTCACGCTCCTTCAGGACTCATCGTCGAATGCCAACAGGAAAGAGCACAGCATGCTAATAAAGAGAAGGCCATCAAAATGCTGAAGTCCCGTCTCTACCAACTGGAATTGAAGAAGCAACAGGAGGCGCAAGCTCAGATTGAATCCGGGAAAATGAAAATCGAGTGGGGTTCACAAATACGAAACTATGTGATGCACCCCTACAAGCTGGTCAAGGACCTTCGAACAAGCCATGAAACCGGAAACGTGCAAGCAGTCATGGATGGAGGCTTGGATCCTTTCATCAAGGCATTTCTCTTACACAGCTAATACCGCAACAGCAAACCCGTCTGTAATCCGTAATCAGTGATCCATACCCCAAATCACCCCACACCCGCTTCCGGATTCTTCTTCCCAAGAAAATTCACAACAGCGAACAGAACCACTGCACCAATCGCATAATTGACGATGGCTGGCAAACCTACCATCACGGAAAAGGTGCCTAGAAAGATGCTTACAATTCCCACAGTCATCGCGTATGGAAACTGTGTTCGAACATGATCAATATGATTGCAGTTTGTTGCTAAGGAACTCAGGATCGTTGTATCCGAAATCGGAGAACAATGATCTCCAAAAACAGCTCCTGCCAACACACAGGATATTACATTGTAAAAGATCGGCATACAGGCTGCCATCTCCATGTCATTGGAGATACACAAGCTCCAGGTCGTTGGCAAAATCAAAGGATAGAGTATCGCCATCGTTCCCCAGGAAGAACCGGTAGCAAATGCAATTGCCCCGGCCATCAGAAAAGTGAGTAAAGGCATCCAATAAGCAGAAATGTTTCCGGCAACCAGAGAGGTAAGATAATCCGCCGTATGCATATCCTCCGTAATCTGGGCGAGAGACCAGGCCAATGTCAATATAACGATCGCTGGCAACATGGTTTTGAACCCCTCCACCATAGCGTTCATACAACCGGTTATGGTCATAATGCGCCCTGCCAATGTCATCAAAACGGCAACCGCAACACCCGTCAGGGAAGACCACAACAATGCTATGTAAGAATCAGACTTACCAATCACTTCTGAGAGCTTGCCAAAGAAGCCCAACTTATCACTGCTCCATACCTCCGCATCATGACCCGTATACAATAGTCCAATGATGGTCACTATAATCACAGCCAACACGGGCACCAATCCATTATACCACTTTAAAGGAGCTCCAGGTACCGGTGCCAACTCATCCATCGCTTCTTCTAATTCTTCACTATCCGCTATTTCGGCATCTGAAGCAGAAAGTTGGCCAGTAGTTCTCGCTCTTCGTTCGGCCTTAAACATAGGCCCATAATCCTTTTGTGTCAGAATGATCATCAGGATGAACAACAGCGTCAAAACCGGATAAAAACTATAGGAAAGTGAGTTCAAGAACATGCTGTAAGCACTCTCCTGGATGCCCAAATTTTTACATGCGCCGTCAATGTAATCCAGCTCTGCACCGATCCAGGTCGTTACAAAAGCAATCGCTGCTACAGGAGCAGCAGTACTGTCTACGATATAAGCCAGCTTCTCCCTGCTTACCCGATACTTATCCGTAACCGGCCTTACCGTATTGCCCACTATCAGCGTGTTGGCATAATCGTCAAAGAAAATTGCCAGACCCAAAAACCAGGTGATCAGCTGAGAGTTTCTAGCAGAATTGGCATAAGTAGCCAGCTGATTTACAATGCCAGCCATCCCCCCGTTTCTGGACACGATGGCAACCATTCCTCCAATCATGAGAGAAAATACGATCACAGACAAATGAGAGGAATCTGTCAAAGCGCCTAACACATACTTTTCAAGCACTTGCAGAAAAGAACTCACAAGCCCACTCAGCGTGAAACCGTTCAGGATAAAAGCACCTGCCCAAATGCCAATAAATAAAGAGATAAAGACCTCCTTTAACAGCAAAGCCATGATGATCGCAATCAAAGGAGGAAGCAAAGAAGTCCACAAGGGAATGCTTGTCAGAGTCACGCTAGAGCCATCCACTTTAGCTCGAGAAAACTGACCGATCTGGCCAGTTCGACTCTTATGCTGCAAATACAAATGAGCTGCTTCTTTAGTCTTGCATTGAGCCTTACCGTTTACAAAATTCAGCTGCACAGAATCGCCATTCACCATAAATAGATGTGCTCCTGCAATCTCACTTGCCAAACCTCCAATCCCACGTGCCTCCACATCAACGACAAAGTCTTCCTGAACCTTCTTAACACTGACGCTATAGTCCTTGATGATCCCAATACGCTCAAATGACTTGAGTCCAGACTGCGCAAAACAAGTCATACCAAGCGTGAGCAGCACCAACAAAACAGCTTGTAATCTTATCATAAATGGCTTCTTATAATTATCTGGCAACACCAGCTACTTTCCCAGGTAGCACAGCTTCAAAATATGAAAAATTATCTAAACGCCAGCCTTTAATTGTATTCACGCATCTGCCTGACTAGTGCTGCGTAAACAAAGTATGTGACACCTTTAAGGAGCTTATCTTTTTGTCAGCCTAGGCGCGAGGATGAAGCATAGCCTTAGCTACGCGACGGACGAGCAACGAAGGATGACAGAAATAGAAGCCCCTAAAGGTGTTGCGGACTTCGTTTGCATAGCACTAGCAACTTACTTTTCTGAGCAAAAGCTCCGGCAATTTAGTCAGCAAAGCCTACGGTAGAACAGTCAATTGCAAAGAGAATTGGTTCCGTAACGATAGCTGATGAGAATTACAGAATTTCTCAAATCAGCACTTAGGTCAGCACCCTGCCAGTCGGGCGCCTTGGCTTGCAATATATCTGCAAAAGCCTGTACCTTTATCCATGAATCGAAGAGCGAAAATTTGCCTTCTTCAAACAAGACCGATACAAGTTATGACCTATTTTTCCAGGGTTTTCTCCTCAGCCATCAAAACAAGAGCTTTGCTTACATTGCTGCTGATCGTGATGGGCAGCAGCCTGCAAGCCCAAATCAATCTCACTAGAAACGGAGACGTCCCGGTCTCCAATGGTTTCTCACAGCTTCAATATCCCTGGACCGGAGGCCTTAATGCTCCGCAGTTCTCCCAGCAAGATCTGAATTTCGACGGTCTGCCAGACTACTTTGTCTTCGACCGATACAGTGACCTTGCCTTTGTTTTCCTCAAAACCGAAGAAGGCTACATTCACGATGTAAGCTACAATCAGTACCTACCGCCATTGACATCCTGGGCTCTCATGCGCGACTATAACTGTGATGATATTCCGGATATATTTTTTAGCACCATGAAAGACAATCTCGCTGGAATCGGAATCTATGAGGGGCGGCAAGTAGGTAATCACCTCGAATTCTCACTGGCCATAGATTTCCTCACATTCGACGACGACCAGCCCCTGATTGTCTCCGTTTTCGATTTACCGGACATCAACGATATCGATAACGATGGAGACATTGATATACTAACCTTTCAAACCCCTTCCGGAGGCTTCGTTGAATACTTCGAAAACACCAGTACGGACTGCCAAAAAAGCATTAGCTTCTCCAGGGTAGATGAGTGCTGGGGAAATGTTTACGAAAGTGGCATCAGTACCTCCTTGAAGCTGGATACCATCTGCGATAGCGGTGATGGATTCATCAGCAATTTCCCCATAGATCGACATAGCCAAATGCATCCAGGCTCTACACTGCTATCCTTTGATCAAAACAACGACAACCTCAGGGAGCTGATCCTTGGAGACATCAGCTTCGACAACCTCGTTATGCTCGTTAATGGCGGCACTACACAAGATGCATTTATTGTGAGCCAGGACACCCTTTTCCCTTTCAACAACATTCCGGCAATTCTGCAGAGCTTTCCCGCAGCCTACAGTGTTGATGCCAACGATGACGGTCTGCTCGACCTTCTGGTCTCACCGAACTCAGGAGCACAATTGGAAACAAGAGAAAACATCTGGTATTACGAAAATACCGGCTCTGCGGACCAAGCCGTTTTTGAAAGACAAAACACTCGCTACCTCAGCGATCAAACCATCGATGTAGGACGCTTTGCGCAGCCCGCGCTGGCAGATGTAGATGGTGATGGACTGCAAGACCTTATCATCGGGCATTACACGCCTTCCAGCGGATCGGACGAACCCAGCGGTCTCTACCTCTACAAAAACACGGGTACAAGTACCGAACCCGCATTCACTTTCGAAACGGATGATTTCCTAAATCTGAGAAACCTGTTAGGCCTGCCAGGGCTATTTGCCCCTAATTTTGGCGACATCGACAGCGATGGAGATATCGACATGATGTTAGGCATTGGCGACACCGATTATAATGGTCAGCTCATCCTGTTTGAAAATGATGCAGAGCCAGGTGATCCACCAAACTTTACCTACACACCCTTCAATATAAACTATGCAAATATCGATGTGGGTCAGTTCAGCATTCCGCAAATGATAGATGCAGACAGAGATGGTCTGACCGATATCCTGGTTGGGTCAAAAAATCAGGGTCGTCTCTTTTTTTATAAAAACATTGGCGCTGTCGGCGCACCGGAGTTTGATGAAGGCACCAACTATTGGGGCGAAGTGATCCTGGTGGCAGATGGATTGCCCGAAGGCCATTCTGCCCCTGCTCTTGCCGACCTGGATGGCTCTGGCAACTACTCACTGCTAGTAGGTACGCGTGAAGGCCCCCTTTATGTGTTCACTGATATCGAAGACAATGTAGCTTCCGGTGCATTTACGCTCAATGGTGCCAAACAGCTGGACCTTGGTGAAAGAATCGTTCCCTGTATTGGCGAACTCGATGGCGACCCCACTCCTGAGCTAATCATAGGAACAGAGCGAGGAGGAGTCGTCTTCTACGATGTAGAAAGCCTTTGGCCCACAAATCTTGATCATCCAGCCGCCAATGAAAATGTGCAAATCTGGCCCAGTCCGGCAGCTCAATTGATAAATATCAACCTGCCAAGCTCCGATTTCAAGGAGATAGAAATCTACAAAACCAGCGGCCAACTCATCTATCAAGACCGTCTGCATCAAGGCAAGATTCATCAAATCAAAACAGAAGATTGGCCAAATGGAGTCTACCATATCAAGTTAACGAACAGATCCACCTCCATCACAAAAAAAATAATCATTCAAAAATAACACATTCAGCTTTTTGGCAAAAAGCAAAAAGTAACAAGAAAATTTCTAACATATTATTTTGGGGGAGCGAAGCGATCCTCCTACGCGTAAAGGTAGTCCCCGTGCTCTGTTCCAATTCACCTACTGCCTGCCTGCTCATGGTCTGGCACTGTGGTCTTTCCGCAAGCTCCAAGCCCCCATTGCCAGCCATTCGCCACGGCACTCAGCAGGTTCATTTCCTCGTCGCCCGGGGCTATTTTGCACCACTTCCCACCGCGAAAAAGAAAGCAAATATGCACGACACCTATCTTTTCAAATCAGCACGCCTAGTGCTGCGTAAACAAAGTTCGTGACACCTTTTAGGAGCTTATCTTTTTGT
>JAHDEE010000029.1:40237-43236 GCA_020629005.1 Chitinophagales bacterium | reverse complement strand
CCAGATAGCCATCCTCAACCAATTCAATGCCACAAGCCCCAACATTCATTGTATCTGCAAATAGGGTACGTTGGAACAGCTGCTGGGAAGAGCAAGGCAAGCTACAAAGTATGAGTAGAAGTAGCTGCTGCGAAATTCGAAAAATCCTATTATTGTGCATGAATCAGCAGTTTTTGACTGCAAGTAAATGTGTCGTTGGAAAAACGAAGAAAATAGCAGCCTTCTTCTAAATGCTGCAATGGCAAATAAAAATATGGTATCTCCTTCACTATTTCAAATCGCTTCAACAACACGCCATCCGTACTAAACAGCTCAATGCTAGTTGTGCCAAGCAAATTGTCTCGCATGTCAATAATTGTATAGTGATTGGCTGGATTGGGGTGAACTGTAAAACAGCTGTGTTCATTCTCTTCATGTTCTTCAGTTCTGTATAAGGGTATTGGCACTTGATCATAATGCGTGGCAAAAAGAGCTGAAAGCGCGGCTTCCGAACGAGCTTTTGCAAGCTCAGAATCAGCGTGACGCTTTGCATCGAGCAATTCATCTTTCAGCCCTCCCCATTTTCCGGAAGAAGAACTATTAATCTTGTTTATCCGAGCAAGTGCCAAATCTCGTCTGATTTGTTGTTCTTCTGTTTCAATATTTATTCGATCAAGTCGTGTAATGGCATCGGCAGTCCGGGCCTTGTCAATATATGAGTTGACCAACACCCAATCGGCCCACTCCTTCTCTAAACACTTTAGAAATTCTAAGGCATCAGTTTTTTGCCCGACTTTGGTAAACTTGCGAATTATTTGATCAACCTGTCTTTTTGTCAGCTGCTTAGGATCATTCACTCCATAACTTGATAAATATCTGACGCAAGGATTGTCCTGCTCTTCGGTGACGTCTCCGATGGTTCCACTGCTTTCATCCTCAATGCCAACTGGACCTGATTCAATATCGTCAGGTAGATGATCGTAGAACTGAGTGCAATCGGGATTAATTTGGTTGGATTGATTCGTAAGGAAGCAATTTACAACAAGTACAGGCCCTTCAACTAAGTCAGGCAAGGATACCTGATCACATCGAAGTTCGAGTCCAGCTCCTTCGTTTAGGATATGTTTAGTCCCATCCAAAGGGTCGATCGTATGCCAACTATTGCTGAAGGATTTGTTTACCTCGGGAAGTTCCAGGTCACAATTTCCACCTTGAACTCGCAAGCTACTGCCTTCGGTTAATCTCCAATCAATGTCACAAGCTGAATAGGCGTTACAATTGAGTATGAGGTCATCATTGACTCCTTGAAATTGCGTCGCAACCACAAAGTTACCCTCGAAATAGTTTTCCAGGATTTCTCCACCTGGCGGAGTTTCCGCGCTGCCACTATTGTCAATTACCAGACCAAACCTATCATTGTTCATATTTGTGCGAATGACATTTCGACTGATTTCTGCTCTACAGAGCTTGCTATAGATAGCATAACTGGATTCAGCTCCCGAATTATGTATGTTTTCAATCTGCTGAATAGGGTTTACAGGCAAATCTGCCAAGTTGGCGTTCAAATCAAATGAATTACCAATAATGCTGAGCTCGAAGAGTCCAATAGCAGTAATACCTTTTACCACTCGCTTAAATTGGTTTTCGAAGATGTTTTGATGTATGGCAATGCTCTCAACACCACTAAGCATTACCCCGTAGTATAAGTCTTCAAAGTTATTACCTTTGAAGGTATGAATTGTAGAATTGTCAGCCCTGACACCGATCACATAGGTATCTATAGCATTTGAAAAGAGATTAGAATAGATTTCGGCTCGATTAGCAATTGAAGGCCTCATCTTAATATGGGTGCAGATGCTTGATGAATTGAAATCATAGCTACTCAGATCATTATATCTAGCGGTTATCAAGAATGTACATTCGGAGATTACTGAGGTCAATTCCGAGGCCAGAGAACTGGAGTTCGAAGATGCAAGAGCCTCCGGGAAGTTTATCGCAATGGTGTTATCTCTAAAAATTGTTCGATTCGCATAGAGATAGCCAGCACCCAAATTCCCTGCATCATTAAGATCATTGATTTTTAGAACTTCTTCCGCTGAATAGTTATAGTTGAAAAAATTGATAGCGGTGCTGGCATCCTTGACGACTGCGCTATGGAGTTCTACGATACCATATTCAAATTCTGTATAGTTATTCATACTCCATTCATCCGGTTGCAATATTGATTCAGCACTGGGAGATCCTGCGACAAAAATGCCCGCCCACCGCTGCGTGCAGCGACCGCCACTAAGTGTAGAGCCATTTTCCACAATCAATCTAGCACCAGGCATTACTACAATCCTGTCCTTGACCAAAAGATTGTGACCAACTAACCTAAGTGTTGCTCCAGGGTTTACAATCACTGCGTTTACGTAGTCCGGATCTTCATTTTCATTCCCAACCCAAATTGTCTCTTCGTTAATTTCAACGTTCTCCCACTCGAAGCCGTTGAGCGTGAATTTTTCTTCCGTTATGAAATACTGTTGACTGCAGTCTTGTATTGGGTCCGCAATTTCTACGGAAATGGGAAATGACAATGTACAAGGCGGTTGTGGACAATCAGTTGATTCCCAAACACTACAATTGGGTCCATCACAATTCGGTATTAGTTCACCGTTGCCATCCGACCAGACAAAATCCAGATGATCCTGACTCAGATATGAAGCATCTTGATTCGCTGCAAACAATGATACATCGAAACCCGCTGAGGCAGTCAGGTCATTTTCTTGAACACAAAAGTCAACGAAAAGGTCGAGGGAACAACTGCACCCACTTGTATCCTCTGTGGTAACACATTCACAGATACTTGTGTCATAAAATTCTAGTCCATTGAGACAGATTCCGTCGTCACAAGCTGGAATAGTTGTGGGCGTATGGACACAGTTGCAACTATCTTCGTCATACATATCTTCTGTTGTACATAGTCCATCATCGCATTCTGGGATGGCTATTGACACATATTCACATTCACATGTTTCCGA
>JAHDEE010000029.1:0-40137 GCA_020629005.1 Chitinophagales bacterium | reverse complement strand
GACGTATGGACACAGTTACAGCTATCTTCGTCATACGTATCTTCTGTTGTACATAATTCATCATCGCATTCTGGGATGGCTATTGACACATATTCACATTCACATGTTTCCGAATTGTAGCTGTCTGATGTCTGGCAATTCAAATCATCACATTCTGGAGGTTCTATTGACGTATGGACACAGTTACAGCTATCTTCGTCATACGTATCTTCTGTTGTACATAGTCCATCATCACATTCTTGAAGATCTATTGGCGTATAGACACAGTTGCAGCTATCTTCGTCATACGTATCTTCTGTTGTACATAGCCCATCATCGCATTCTGGCTCGACCCATGAAGGCGCAAATATACAAGTACCCACTTGTTGACCTTCTTCGTAGAATGTCCAAACTATCTCTTGTATATCGGCAGCAATACTGTCGCCCTCAAGAGTCCCTGTGCTATTAATACTATTAGAGACAGCAACTGAAGAACATATAACATTGGGATCAAGACTGTTGTCAAGGACCTGGAAAGAGCATTCGCCTTCTACAATGTTAATTTCATTTGAGATTCCATAGGTCTCGCAGGACAGTGTATCACTCAAGTTGACCGTAACGTTAAAACTGCACTCCGCCAGTACTTGGTCAGCACTATCCATATAGCTCCATGTAACTTCAGTCGTTCCCAGGGCAAACTCAGCTTCGAGAAGCGAACTGGTGTTATTAATGTTATTAATGTAGGTGATCGATGGGCAAAATTCTTCAGAGGGAAAAGAAGGATCTAGATTACTGTCAGTGACGATGTACTGGCAAGCCCCAGCTTCCAAATTAACCACCTGATCTACTATTGTGCAGTTATAAAACCCAAATTCTATTATTTCGTCAGAGGCACAATCCGGGTTGTCCAGACAATTGGGATAAACAGGAGTGGCTGTATAGCTAACTCCATTTTGAAAGGAAATGCAATCATTTACACTAGCGTCAGGATCATCCCATTGTAGGTTGTAATTTGAACAGAGGGTCCATGTATCCTGTAACACATCTTGCACATTATCGAACGTCCAGGTATCTTGCTCAGCTATAAAACAATGCTGAACAACAGGAATATCAGGGCAGTCCTTAGAGGCGTCAAAACGAAGATTTCTTATGTACAAATTCTGAGGACAACCGCCATTGAAAGTGACTTCGATTTTGATCAAAGTTTTGTGAGCTAAGCCCGTAGGCAATCCTATGGGTATGCTCACGGGAGGACTCCATTGTCCTGGGAACCAATCCTCGTTGCCGGGACCAGAAGAGTTGCAAGTTGTCAAGACCGAAACTGGGTCATTGGCACCACCATTTCTCAGCTCATTGCCAGTAGAATTCCAAAATTTGAGACTTTCATATGTGGAGCCACCATCGTGGGAGATCAAGACTTCGAGTTCGACAATATTATAATAAAAGAATTCACCATCTTCACCACTTTCCGCAGACTCCATTCCCCAATTTCTACAGTGAGCAAATTCAAAGCTTAATTCGCCATCAGTATGATAATCACTAGTGGCAATTGCGCTGACAAGTTGTGTTGTGCGCGAAAAAGACAATATGCCACCCTCCATACTCAAAGGTTGCTCACCATTGTAGAGAGTCGAGGCCCATTGAACACAATCGCCATGAGACAATGTTATAGCCCTCCCAGCTGGACCAGCAACTTCTTCAAGTGAATACGATGAATTGTTCACAGATAGGTAGTCCACCATTTGAAAAATTGGAAAAGCCTCTCCAGAAGGAAGTATCACAGAGCTGGGTTCGCTCACAAGCGGCTGATCTTGATTGCAGTGGGATAAACCGTAAGGAATGTAATCCAAAGACATATCATCCCAGTTAGTTGTGTAGCTCGGCATTTCGACAGCACCACAATCGCTTAGAATGCAACCAATCGGATTGGTAGGTCTCAAAGCGGAAGGCCCACCAGAAAGGTTTGAGGCTGGCAAGGTAGATCTAGGAGCTCCCGGCATAAATAAAGTACTCATAGCTATTGCCTGTTGAGCAGTAAAAGCATTGCTTCCGCAATCGTAGTCACCGGACAGGAAATTCTCCAAGGGATCTGAAACATCGAAGCCTACGAAAGGGTTTCCTGCGTTAGTAGTATCATCCCCATCAGTACTGCAAGAATTTTCTGAACAATAACCTATCTGACCATGTGGTGAAGTGTCGCAAATTCGGTCACCATCCAACAGGCAGTTGCTATTGGGGCAATAGTTATCATAGGTATGATCTAACCCTAGCCAATGACCAAGCTCGTGTCCAATACTCTGCGTAGTAAAATTCTCGTGAATCGTATGAATTCTATCGGCTGCAGCCACTGCCCCAGGGCCACTTGCTCTTGAGCGGTAACCAGGTTTTTGTCCGCATGGGTTGAATTCGGGCTCTGAATTTATAATTGCATGTCTGTTTACAACTATATTTAGATGATTATCCGGAGCGTACAAACCAGTAGCTACTAAACTGGCAGAATTTGTAGATGTGAGGTTGTCCGAACCAGTTGACGCCGAAAACAGCAAGTTATCAAAATCTCCTGAGACTGAATGCCGCACAATTTCCTTCAAATGCAGTCTAATGTCCGGATCAATCCCAACAAAGTTTCCAGCATCAAAACCTACTCCTGACGTGGTCTCATAAACCATTCCTGCGCTCGGAGAATCCTGGAGAATCGCATTAAATTCGGCCAAAACTTCAATGATTTGCTTGTCCGAGATATTCTCGTACATACCCATAGGAGTATCTTCTTCATGAAAGATGTGTACTACGGTAGGGAGACAAAAAGTACTACAACCATTTCTCCATTCTGCAAACCCCTCCATCTCGCCTTGCAAAGCTTCACGAATTGTTGCCTGCAAATCTTCAGTTATCTGCTCAAATTCAGGGTTCTGGAGTGCATAGTACATTTCCCTTTCATATCCACATGCCATTGTATCGACTTGACCCTGTAGGCATGAAAAGCGCCACATGCTGCTCAGTATGATCATTAAAAGGAGAGACAGACTTCCCTTGCAGGTACGCCGTATCACTCGCATATCCAACACTTTGGCTATTATAGTATTCATATCCGCACAATTTAGTTATCTTCAAAATCAACCAATGATCAAGCGTGGGCGTGGCATAATGGACGCACTCCACAATCTGGCAGGGAGCACCACGATTGAAGCAGACATCAAGCACCAAACTTTCATGGAAAATTAGCCCTAAAAATCTCAAAATGAAAAATATTCAGATGCCAAAATTTCATAAAATCGTTAACAGAAAATACAGAGAAACACCGTAAAAAACATAACACACTATACGACAATGACATACTTGACATAATTTTTACTAAAATCCGAAATATTAAATTTGACTCACAAAAGGCCCACACTCCATATTTAGATCAAAAATTCACTTATTAGTAAACTCTATTCCTCAAACTGCGACCCAACAAAAAGAAATATGCAAAATTTAATGTACCTTGGTACTTAGTGGAACATGGCTTAAGTAATGATCACCAAAACACCTTCTACTTTCCCTCGCCTTCGCTACTTTAGCCATTCACCACTAGAAAAAATTGTGCAATATGCTGCTTAACTCCCCTGTGTTATTGAAACGATTAATGTGCCTGTCAGCACTTTTTATCTGCGGCAGCTCATTGACTGCACAGCCTGTGATTACCGAAAGCAATCTTCCGAATTCAAGTACTAAGCAATTGATGCATACCGCATTAAGTACGGAAGTCGACCCTGGAAGTGCATCTGAGGAAGCACAGGTGTGGGACTTTAGCCATTTAGAGCCGGAAAGCACAGAACTTGTCCAGTTTGAGTCAGCTGAAACAATCATAGCCAACAGCGCAAGTATTAGTTCTGATGATATTGGAAGAGTAGCTCCACTCAGAGAATTGTTAGACTTACATCTGGTTGCCTTATTACAAGAGTTTGGTTTTTTGTTGGACCACAACCGAGAAGAGAGCGTAAAAGGTCATCAATCATACGACATTAATTCTGGCTGCGTGGAAGGAAATAACATTTTCTCAGCAATTGGAGCCCAGTCACACGATGACCAGGATTTAAAATACATGATCCTGAGTGAATATCTTGCTGCCTCTGCGATCAATTATGGACAAACCATAGTTAAGGAATCTATGTTGGCCTTCTTCTTTTACCCAGAATCTCCAATCACACAATATTTTGTTTCCAACAAAATGGAAGTGAGTCTAAGCGCCGATGCACACGGAACTCTGGTTTTACCTAGTGGAGAAAAAGAGGTGCTACGAGTGACCCATCGAACTGTGCATAATTTTAGGGTGTCAAAGAACAGCGGTGAAGAAGTAAGGGACAGTACTTTCACGACGGTTGCCTACAAATTTTATAGTCCAGAAAACAGATATCCGGTGCTGATCATAAACACGGTTCCCAACTCGGAAGGCAAGCAGATAACCAGAGTGCAGTATGAGGGTGTGGCTCAGGATGTGGCTGGGCAAGAGTCAGCCTTCTTCGTTCCTAAGCAATGTTGCTATGCAGTACAATTTGATAATCAAAGTGAGCTTTTGACTTATTATGAATGGGATTTTGGAGACGGAAACACTGGCACTGGGACTCATCCTAGACATGTTTATGATGAACTCGGCACCTACTTTGTCACTTTGACCGGTTATGATTTGGAAGGATATCCTCAGAGCTACAGTAGCCGAGTAAATGTTGAGTGCATTCCTGTACCAGACTTTATTTACAGAACCTCTTGCAAAAGAGTTGAGTTTGGGAACCTTACTAAGAATGGACAGACTTATTTGTGGACCTTCAACAATTCGGTCAGGACAGATGAGAATCCAATCATTGATGAAGTGGAATTTGGAGAATTCGAGGTCACGCTCGAAGCTACAAGCCCAAGTGGTGATGTGGCTTCCATTACAAAATCATACCTGGTAGACTGTGCTCCGGTGGCAGGCTTTGACTATCGCAATGAAATCACCTCCTGTGGCATTGTTGAATATATCGATACCAGCTTGCACGCTGATGAGGTGCTGTATCGTTGTGGTGAAGGGCATTTGGTAACTGAAGATACTCACATCTACAATAAGTGTGGATACTATGATGTCACGCAAATCGTAACAAGTGAATCGGGACTAAAGGACTCCATTACCCGGACAATCACCGCACAATGCCCATTTGTGGCCGACTTTACGATCATACCGGATTCTGTGAATTGTAGAAAGTTCCGTTTTAGGAGTGATTGCCCTTTGGAAACAGCTAATTGGGATTTTGGTGACGGCACTACGGGCGAAGGGGCCCTGGTCTCTCATGAATTTGAGACTGACGGAGTGTATGAAGTCAGTGTTGTCTCTGTTGCAATTAACACGCATACGGATACCAGCACGCAGCTTCTGCAAATATCCTGCGATCCTAATACAGAGGAACCGATTACACTCATGTTACATCCTGAGTCTGCCCAATTATTTGTTTCACACAATGAGGATGATCCTTCAGATTTACATCTTGTGATTTACAATACAGCTGGGCAATTGGTGCTTGACCAGCTTCTGTCAGGCGAGCAATCACAGCATATTATTCCTGCAGACAACTGGGCACTGGGCTGCTACGTGTTTCAGGTCTCGGGTGCTACTGATGGGCAGGTGCAGACGGGAACGGTAGCGATTGTTAGGTGAGAAGGAAGGAGCAAGAAGTTAAAAGGCCATCCATGTTGGCTTGCTTGAATGCGGCTTATTTAGGGATGGAGAATCAATAACTGTCCATTTTGACTTGCTAGAAATGATTTATCCTTCGTTATTTTTCTCCACCAGCCAACAAGGATGCTGTCAAAAAATGCCTCGTCTAAATCACTTCTAGCGGCGTAAAAATCGGACCTTTATTGATTCCCATTCCCTTAGTGTTTCATTCGTTATGCCCAACGCTCTATTAATTGATCAATTTGCAACAATTTTTGCTGATAATCATTCAGTGCATCAGATTCCTTAGCATTTGCCATTGCTAAAGTGAGGTGTTGCCGAGCCTCCTTAGTTAGCTCTTTAAGTTTGCTCCTGGCAGCATCCTTGATCTGGTCAGAGCTAGTCGGATCCTGAAGACTTTGTATGCATAGCATTGCCAAATATAATTTTAGATCTGACTGCATTTCCTGGAATTCTGCAAGGTTTGTGAGATTTGGGAATCGCGTAGCGGCAGTCGCGAGAAATCTTTGAGCATCATGTTGCATTTCTAATTGTTGCAAACTGGCCGCTGTCTTCAAAATTTGTCCCTGTCGCAAATTACCACCCATAGCTATTTTGATTGCTTGCTCAGACAATTGTTTCATTTCCCCCTTGTCACTATTGCTCAAAAGAATTGCTGCCATATTCACCAAGGTATTTGGATCCACCAACTCAAGATTTAGCTGTTTCGTTTTTAAGTACGAAAGTAAAATTTCCGGTTCGCCTGTTCGACGTGAAATTTCTACCAGCAAGTCCAGGGCTCGTGAATTGTACGGATCTTTCTCCAGAATCGCTTCTAGTCTAGCTTGTGCCTTTTCAAGTTCACCAAAAATGATATGCTCTTCTATATTTTGCAGCTGTTCTTTCGACTGATGTCTCGGATGTGCAGGCAAAGTACACACTACACTTTCCACCCCTAGTTCAAAAATTGGATTTGGCGACCCTTGTTCTCTCATCGTCCTTAAGATCGTCGGGATTCCTTGACCCTCTCCCTGAGCAAGTTGAATCTTGTTGAAGAGATACGCAAAACTCCTGTTCCTCCATCTCGCCCCGACTTTGCCTTCAAGAAATTTCCTCTGATCAACTGCCCAATGCAATGGCCCGGGAGAAACAATTTCAATCCTGTCACTGAAGACAGTAATTCTAATGGGTTCTGGCACTTGGTAATCTCTATGAACTATTGCATTGATTACTGCTTCCTGTATTGCCCTATGAGGATACTTGACTTGATTTGGTTTATCGCGAAGCTTATCAAAAGACTCATAAGCTTCTGACTCCAGAATGCTAATGGCCTTGCGAGCTTGTTCGATAAGCGTTCCCACAAGACGATGTCTCTCCGCAGTTGGCTCGCTTCTGTCCATTCCATTATAAAAAGAGATGTTGATGAAGGCGTGTGGAAAAAGCCGACTGATACTACCTTTCTTACCAAAAATCAAGACCGAAAAGTTCTTCGGTTTCAGGATTCCTTCCAATTTTACCGTTTCGAACAGCGGTGGGATAAATTGCGCAATCTGTTCTCTATCGGAGAAGTACGCTTCGATGCCTTTGTTGGAATCCCATAGCCCCATCTCCTTCATATAATCTCGAAACAGCGGAATATCCAAGTCTGATTCCGTCGCTTTCTGGCAAATTCTTTCATCAAAGTATTCTAATTCTTGTTTCTTTATGAGCAATTGCCTCAACACTCCATTACTGGCCTCTCTGGTAGAATTTCCAATTCTTACATAATGAGCAGTCTTTTCTCCATCACTGTATGCATGCGCGTCCGGTGTTCGGTATTGGGTAAAAATCAAAACCTTTGTACTGGGGTCAGTTGGGTTTGCCAGCTCAGTAATCATTGGATTTATGGAGGGGCGCACATGCTTAAGGCAAAGAGATGTTACTGTATTTGAAATTCTCTTAATTTTTTCAGGTTCCAATCCTAAATAGTTAACTGTAGGAAATCCAAACTGATCTACGCCTTCCTCAGCTCCACATACAACGTATCCTCCCCCTACATTAGCAATATCATTTGCAAAAGCTGAGAGCGTTTTGACTATACCCTTGGCAACATCTTTGTCATCTCCGGATTTCTTCCACTCCACTCGTTCGTTCTCCCGAAGGGCCAATTCTTTGAGGTCTATCTTCATCTCGATAAAGGGATAAGTACAACTAACATGTAAGCCGGCAGCTATCAATTTAGAGCTGCTGTGTTCTTCATTGAAACTAGTTTCAATGTTGCCAATATAGCAAGAATCGAAATTAAAGATGTAAGTAGTGAAGAGAAAGGGCACTCTCTAAAGCATTTCCTTCATTCCAATCTCAATCAAATGTTCAGCAAAATGCCGGTGTCCATTTTCCAAATGATCCAGAATTATATCGGCACTGCCAAATGAGCCTTTGGGGTAGAAGACGCTACAGTTGGGGTTGATCTCCAAAAAGTACAAGTCTTCGGTGTTGCGATCCATTCGCCAGTCGAGTCGGGCGTAGCCGTTGGCACCGGAGTGAAGATAATACTGCTTGCTTAGTTCGCTCAGCCGATCTGCTAAAGAAGCGTCGCTTACGATCTGCTCACCCATGTCGGCATAGTCTTTCCACTTGAGATCAAAGTGCTTGAACTCCTCCCCTTCTGGAAAAAGGACTTCCATAGGTGGATAGACTTTGATGTCCTGCTCCTCATTGCGCCGTCCGGAAAGCAAAACGGTATACTCCGGACCCGTAATAAAACGCTCGATCAATGCTTCGCCGTAGCGGTCAATCATTTGCTGACATACTTGTTCGAGCGCCGGCAAGTCTTGTACTTTGTTGTGCTTGTACATGCCAATGCTGTTGTAGGAAGATGGATGTTTGACTAGCAGGGGATAAGGCAATTGAAGTCCTTCCAGATCTTTGAGAGAAGCAGCGAAGTGTGATGCCGGATATAGACAATTACAGGCCTTGCAGATCTGCTTCATCTGCCTGCAATTCGGCTCGTAAAAGTCGGACCTTGCTCCGCTAAAAGCTTTGCGATTGCGCTGCAGGAATTCGATCACCTCAATACCGGCTCTTTGTTCATCGGCAGCTCCGTCACAGAGATTGAAGTAGAAGTCGTGATCCTGCTTTACAATTTCTGTTAGTTGCTGGCTGATGTTCCTAAAGTGGATGTGGTGGTGGCTGATTTCATGTCCATCCAGATAAGGAGTGGGATCGTAGGAAATGTCAAACTGCTTTGTAGGGGAGTTTGAGTCTTGATAGCTTGCATGGAGAATGGCAATTTTCATTTTGAATTATTGCATTGGTAATTGCCAATGGTGGTGCTGCAAGAAAACAATATTTAGCGAGACCATCGTTTCAATTCGGGAAATCAGTTCATGGGCTTAGCTTGCGCGGTGGACGGGTGTGGCAAAATAGCCCTGGGCGCAGCGGTAGGCGGTGCCCGGCAGGCGTGGTGACTGCCGCCGCGGCGGGGCTCGGAGCCTGCCGGAGAGACCTGGCGCGGCGAGCAGGAACAGCCTGCCGGGTGCCGACTACAAGTGGAGCACAGGGAGGCAGTTTCCGCGTGGGGATTTGGTTTCGCTCCTTAAATTAGATACAGGCAAAATGACAAAAGGCGCGACACTGCACTGCAGCGACACGCCTTTTCAAATTTCAATTTTTGAAGATGAACATCAGCAATTAGGCCATGTGGGCGACCACTTCCTCTCCAAACTCGCTACACTTTAGCTCGGTGGCATCTGGCATTAGACGGGCGAAATCGTAGGTGACGCGCTTGCCTTTGATGGCGCCCGCAATTCCTTTGTAGACCATTTCGGCAGCTTCCGGCCAGCCCATGTATTCAAACATCATGGCGCCTGAAAGTATCACAGAACTTGGATTTACATTGTCGAGACCTGCGTACTTTGGTGCTGTACCATGTGTGGCTTCGAAGATGGATTTTCCGGTGACATAGTTGATGTTGGCACCTGGAGCGATTCCGATACCTCCTACGCTTGCGGCAAGGGCATCTGAGATATAATCGCCGTTGAGATTCATTGTTGCGATAACATCATACTCCTGTGGTCTTAGCTGAATCTGCTGTAGGAAGTTATCTGCTATGACATCTTTGATGATGATTTTACCCGCTGCTACCGCATCTGCTTGTGCTTTGTTAGCCGCATCTTTACCTTCTGATTCCAGGAGTCGATCCCATTGTTGCCAGGTGAATACCTTGTCGCCGAATTCGCGCTCAGCAAGGTCGTAGCCCCACTTCTTGAATCCGCCTTCGGTAAACTTCATGATGTTGCCTTTGTGTACCAGGGCAACGCTTTTCATTTTGTATTGAATGCAGTATTTGATAGCAGCACGGATCAGACGCTCAGAGCCTTCCATAGAGACAGGCTTGATGCCGAGAGATGTGGTTGCCGGGAAACGAATCTCGGTAACTCCCATTTCTGACTGGAGGAAATCCAGGAGCTTTTTGACTTCTGGCGTACCGGCGTAGTACTCGATTCCGGCGTAGATATCTTCAGTATTTTCTCTAAAAATGGCCATGTTAACCAGCTCTGGTGCCTTCATTGGGGAAGGTGTACCTTCGAAGTAGCGCACAGGACGCAGGCAGGTGTAGAGGTCTAGTTTTTGACGCAGGGCCACATTGAGGGAGCGGATACCTCCGCCTACCGGAGTGGTCAGAGGGCCTTTTATGGAAACCAGATATTCGCCAATCGCATCCAGTGTAGCCTGGGGAAGCCATTCGCCGGTTTGGTCGAATGCTTTTTGTCCTGCCAGTACCTCCAGCCATTCAATTTTGCGCTCGCCACCGTAGGCTTTTTCTACAGCTGCATCCAGCACCAACTGGGCAGGTGGCCAGATGTCAACGCCAATCCCATCGCCTTCAATGAAGGGGATAATTGGATTATTAGGTACACTGAGCACACCGTCTTTTATGGTTATTTTTTCGCCTTGCATAATCGTCTCCAGTTTATAATATCAACAATAAAATCTACTCAATATCAGGGCTTTATGCCCTGTAAGGCTAAGCCAATTTTGAATGGAGCACAAAGATATGCATAAAAACGCTTTAAAAGGTCTCAAAAGCGATAGCATTGACCAATAGTAGTGATAGACAAAATCAAGCAGTGCAAGCTTTTTTTTCGTAACTTTGCAGCAATTTTGGGCAAAACCTGTATCAAGGTGAATACGGAAATCAAATTGTTTTCAGGCTCAGCTTCTCAATATCTAGCTGAAAAGATCGCTCATGAATATGAGAAGCCGCTGAGCAAGATTGATTTCGAGCAGTTTAGTGATGGCGAATTCCAGACGGTGATTTTGGAATCTGTGAGAGGGGCCTCTGTATTTTTTGTGCAGTCGACTTTTCCTCCAACGGACAACCTTATGGAGTTGATGATGATGATGGATGCGGCGCGTCGTGCTTCAGCATCATATATTGTTGCTGTCATTCCTTACTTTGGATTTGCGCGGCAAGATCGCAAACACCGACCCAGGGTTTCAATCGGCTCAAAATTGGTGGCCAATATCTTGACCACTGCTGGGGCAAACAGAGTCATTACGATGGATTTGCATGCTCCGCAGATACAGGGATTTTTTGATATCCCTTTGGATCATCTGGACAGTTCGGCTGTCTTTATTCCTTATATCAAAAAGCTAAAGCTGGATGATGTAGTATTTGCTGCTCCTGACATGGGCAGTACAAGCAGGGTGCGAACCTATGCGAAGTACTTTAAAAAGGATATGGTGATCTGTGATAAGTACAGACAGAAGGCCAATCAGATTGCACATATCAATTTGATTGGAGATGTGACAGATAAGGACGTGATCATTATTGACGATATTTGTGACACGGCAAATACGCTTTGTATGGTGGCACAAAAGATTATGGAAGAGGGTGCAAAAAGTGTAAGAGCATTTTGCACACATCCTGTATTGTCGGGAGAAGCGCATGCCAAAATCGATCAATCGGCTCTAAGTGAATTGGTCGTTTGCGACACCATTCCGATGCGAAAGCAATCTGCCAAGATAAAGATATTATCAGTGGCGGGATTATTTGCAACCGCGATTCGAAATGTGCACGAGCATCGCTCCATTTCGTCCTTGTTTATTTAGAAAAGAAATTAAAAATTTAGATACAGATAGCTATGAAGACAATAACGATTGAAGGAGAAAAGCGTGAAGTGCTTGGTAAGAAGGAAAGTAAGCATATGAGAAAGCACTCGATGCTTCCTTGTGTACTTTATGGTGGTGAAGAGAATATCCACTTTATTACCAGCCAGAATGCGATCAAGAATTTGGTGTATACTCCCGACTTTATGAAAGTCGACTTGAACATTGGTGGAACCAGAAAGCAAGCCATCTTGAAAGACATGCAGTTTCACCCGCTAACGGATCAGGTGATGCATTTGGACTTTTTGGAGCTGGTACCTGGAAAGCCGTTTGTCACGGACTTACCTGTGCGATTGGTTGGAAGCTCTGTAGGAGTAAAAGCTGGTGGTAAGTTGCTGCTAAAGAAGCGTACTCTAAAAGTGAAGGCAACTCCCGAAAATCTGGTAGATTATATTGAACTGGATGTAACCGAGCTAGAACTGGGTAAATCGATCAAGGTAGCCTCAGTTGAAGCGACTGGGATAGAACTTTTGGATGGTCCTGGTATACCGATTGCAGGTGTGGAGATACCAAGAGCATTGAAGAGTGCTGCCTCTAAAGCTGATGCTGAAGCCGGCGCAGGTGGTGAAGAGGGTGCAGAATCTGCAGAAGGATAATTCTTCCAAATTGATACAACTGAAAATACCGCGAGCTGACTTAGGTCGGCTCGCGGTTTCTTGTCTTTAGGGACGGCGAATCAATAAAGTCCATTTTGACTTGCTAGAAATGCTTTATCCATCGTTATTTTTCTCCACCAGCCAACAAGGATGCTGTCAAAAAATGCCTCGTCTAAATCATTTCCAGCGGCGTCAAAATGGACTTTATTGATTCCCTATCCCTTAAGAGACGCATCAAATTAAACCATATGGCCTCATTGTATCAGAGAATAAGACAGATTTTATTTCCGACAAAAGAACCCATGCAATTTCTCATCGCCGGACTTGGAAACAAGGGGGCAGAATATAAAAACACCCGCCACAATATTGGCTTCGAGGTGGTAGACAAGCTTGCCAGCGATTTTGCTACAGAATTCGACCTGGCAAAACAAGCCTGGTTGGCCGAGTTTAAATTTAAAGGCAAGCCCGTGGGCATGATCAAGCCCAGTACCTACATGAACCTCAGCGGTAAAGCAGTTCGCTACTGGCTGACAGAGGGCAAGGTAAAACAAGAAAATCTGTTGGTGATCGTTGATGACCTGGCATTGCCTTTTGGCACGATAAGAATCAAGGGTAAGGGCAGCCCGGGCGGGCATAATGGACTCAAAAATATCGACCAACTACTCGGCAATAGTAGCTACGCGAGGCTTCGTATCGGCATAGGTGATAATTACAGAAAAGGACAGCAGGTGGATTATGTGCTTGGCCAATGGACAAAGCAAGAACAGGAGGAACTGCCCTTTATTATCGACAAAGCGGCCGATGCGGTGAAGAGTTTTATCGGCCATGGGTTGAATAATACGATGAGTAATTTCAATCGGGGTTAGCTATTGTTTTGATAAGCTTTCCAGCGGCGAGTTTCCCTTTCCATTAGCTTCCCAAACTTTGGGGGTATCGGAATGTTGAAGCTCATCTGTGCTCCGGTTTCGGGATGAAGGAAACTCAATCCCACTGCTGCCAGAAACAAACCTTTATGCAGCATCACCGAGCCGGCAATTCCGTAGCGCTTATCCCCTACGATCGGGTGCCCGATTCCTGACAAATGCTTTCGCAGTTGGTGCGTTCGACCTGTTTGAGGACTTAGTTCCAGCAGACTGAGATGTCCGTTTCTGAGGGAAGGTACCACTTGAATTGTCTTATAGCCGGTGATGGCAACTTTGCCATCCAGCGGCTTGTCTATCACCTGTTCGCCCTCCATCTTGCCATTGACAATTGCAGCATAAAGCTTCTTTATTTGCCCTTGTTCAAACTGTTGCGACAGCTCGACCAATGCCGAGGCACTGCGACCCACCAGAAGCAAACCCTGGGTAGCTGCGTCCAGTCTGTGGACAGGCCTGGGCATACGCAATGCATCTGGAAATGCTGACTTAGCCAGGACATGAGGCAAGGCATTTTGAATGCAGCGGAACTGGTTTCCCGAAACAGGAATGCCTGCCGGCTTGTGGATCACTGCAAGGGATTGATCCTGATAGATGATTGGCAAATCGAGATGGTATGGAGTGATTTTCTCCGTGCCTTCCAGCAGCTCTATAAGGTCGCCTTGATTTACATGGGTGGCTGATTTGGCAGTTGTTGCATTGAGTATCAGTCGTCCCTTGCTCAGTGCTTTCTTGAGACTAGCCCTTGTTGGTAATTGTATAAACAGTCCCCTTGCATAATCGTAGATTCGCGTGCCTGGCGCTACCTCAGCAACAAGATGCCTGGCTATTACTTTGGGCTTCATACAAGCGTGACTTCTCGTGAAATCTCAATCCCAAAGTGATTATAGACCGAGTCTTTAATGTCTTCCGAAAGCCGATAAATTTCCTCTCCACTTGCTCCACCATAGTTTACCAGTACCAGTGCCTGATTGGCAAATGCGCCGGTGTTGCCGACCTTTTTGCCTTTCCATCCACACTGCTCTATGAGCCATCCGGTTGGTAGCTTAACGCGCTGATCATCGACGGGATAGCTGGGTACATTCTCAAACTCGCTTTGCAGCTCTTCCAGCTTTGCTTTGTCCACAATGACATTCTTGAAGAAGCTTCCGGAATTGCCCAGCTCCTTGGGATCCGGCAGTTTAGAACGACGGATTTTGCAGATTACATCGCTGATCTGTTTTACGCTTGGATCGGTAATTCCTGCAAGTTCTAGTTCGCGAGTGATGGCACCGTAGCCAAGCCTTGGCCTAGGTTCCTTGTTTAGTCGCAGGGTCACAGAAACGATCAGGTACTGTCCCTTTAGTTCAGACTTAAAAATACTCTCTCTGTAGGCAAAGGCGCAGTCATCGAGGGTAAATTCCGCTATTCGTCCTGTGCTGGTGTTGATAGCAATTGCTGTCACAAATACATTCATGAGTTCAACCCCATAAGCACCAATATTCTGAATCGGCGCAGCTCCAACGGAGCCTGGAATCAAGGATAGATTTTCGATGCCCCAGAGACCACGGTCTACGGTGTACAGCACCAAATCATGCCATTCCTCACCTCCATAAGCCTCCACATACACATGTTGTTCATCTTCTGCTACGATCTCAATGCCTTTAAATTGATTGTGTACGACAAGTCCTGCATAGTCTCCCAGCAGTAGGATATTGCTACCACCTCCGAGGATAAACATAGGGTAGGGAGTTTCTTGCTGCTGCTTGAAGAGCTTTTGCGTACTGCGAATATCATTGGCAGCAAAGTAATAGGACGCTTTAGCTTCGATGTTGAAAGTATTGAGATGGCCAAGCGAGTAATTTTCCTGAATCTGCATATAGAAAATGCTTGAAGATTGAAAAGCAATTTTGTGGATGCTTATTGTCGATTTTTTAATCGGTTCAGTCCTGCTTTTGCCTGCTGATCGATACTGTCTTTGTAGCTGTGATTTTCAGCCTCAAGACAGGTTTCAAAATACTGTTTCGCAAGCTGACTTTTCCCTTTCCGTTCGTACATCAAGGCCAGTTGAAGTGAGGCCTTTGCTGCAAAGTAATAGCTTTGATCCAGGCCATGTTCAATGGTTTCTTCATACAAGAGAGCCGCCTCTTCTTCTCTTGCCAATCCCTCCAAAACCCTAGCTCGTCGGTAAGTGAATTCGAGCTGATCTTTGTCCGTTTTCAGTTGAACCAGGTCTACAGATTCCAGCACCTCATTCGCCTTTGCATAATAGCCTCCATTGAATAGCAGTTCGGCCTTTAATAGTGAGGCATTGGGAGCGATACCGCTATTGGCTTCTTGCAAGGCTTGTTTATCCGCATCCATTAGCGTAGTTCCCAGCTGCTTCGTCTGCTTCATTATTTGCTGATAGCCTTCAGAATCATCCACAATCAATCGGGACCAGGCAAGGCGCTGACAAGCCTGTTTTACATAATGCAGGCCCTTGAATTCATTGATAAATCGCTCCAGGTATTGGCCACTGTCTTCATCCAGTCTCGACAACTTGGCTGCTCCAAGCAGAAAGTCGAGAAAAACGAAATCAAAATAAGACTCGCCGCTTGGCCTTTGAGAGAGCACTTCAATGGCTTTGTCATTTCTGCCGCAACGCATGGCCACATCGGCAACAACAAAGACATTCATCAGGCTCTCATCTGTGGCCAAACCGTCAGTGATCTCCGTAGCCTTCAAGCGATCATTACCCACATAGACAAGAAGAAAAGCATACATCAATATGCCTTCATCGTACAGCATATATTCGTGCTCCCGACTGTAATCCAGGAATGCCCGCAGCTCATTAATTCCCTGATCTACCTCCCCACTCAAACCCAACAGCCGTACCACCCACTGATAGGAGTCCGGTATGGTTCCGATCAAAGCATGCAGCAGACCAAGCCCTTTCAGATTTGGTCCAAAATCCGGAAATTTCCTTTGATTCTCTTCGAGCACCTTAAATGCCTTGCGAATTTCCCAGGCGGCCAGCTTGTATTCCTCAAACTTGATTCTCGCAAGAGCCGAATGCAGCAGCATATCCGCTTTACAGTAGCGAAGCCAGGGTGAGTTCTGGTCTCCCGCTTCGATTGCGTCAATACGTTCGCCTTTCTTATTGTCGAAAGCTTCCAGCTTGTCTTGCTCTTCGGATAGAAATATGTATAGAAAGTCCTGGTAACTCTCCAACCAGATGATGAGTGGATTGTCAGGCTGTTCAAGGCGCTCTTTTTCCAGGAAAAAATCGGCATCCTGAAAATTTAGGGCAATAGTGCTTTGATAGGCAGCACTAATATGATCGCTGTATGAAAATTGACCGGCACTGACCCGGCAGGTCAGCAGGACTAAGCCCAGGATTAGGCATCCAAAACTTTGCGTGGCGTTTCGATCTCCGGATCTACTAAAATTCTTCCGCAATGCTCGCACACGATTACCTTTTTGCGTTGACGTACTTCTAATTGTCTCTGCGGCGGAATTTTTCCATAGCAGCCCCCGCAGGAATTTCGCTCGAAAGTCACCACAGCCAATCCATTCTTGTAATTACCGCGGACTCGTTTATAAGCTGTTGATAGTCGATCCTCTATCTTCTTACTGGCGGTTGTAGACTTCTTGAGTAGCGTCTCTTCTTCTTTGGCTGTCTCAGCAGTGATTGTGGTGAGCTCCTCTTTTTTTAGCTCCAGATTTACTTTTAACGCTTCGAGCTTACTTTTAGTCTCTTCCATGTACTCCTCGATAGAAGCCAATTCTCGCTCTGCGTCTTTTCCCTTCTTTTTTGAAAGCTCCAATTCCAAGGTCTGATTTTCCAACTCCTTAGTCAAAGCATCATACTCCCGGTTGTTCTTCACGTTCATTTGCTGCTTCTCATATTTCTCCATGAGCTGAGTGGCAGCTATTCCCTTGTTAACAAAGTCAGAAATCTGTTTTTTCTTCTCGTCGATCTCGGCCGTCAGATTCTTGATCCGGGTATTCATACCCTCAATCTCATCCTCCAAATCCTTCACCTCTTCCGGCAATTCTCCCTGCAGTCTCCGTATCTCGTCGATTTTGGAGTCGATCTTCTGCAAAGTATAAAGTGCCTGTAACTTCTCTTCTACTGTCAGATCGTCTTTTGCGCTCATCTATGGAAATATTTAACGGGATTAGTATTTTTTTCGGTCAAAAGCACCGCAAAGGTACTAAATTTTTCCCTCAAAAGCTCCTGCAGCAATTCCATCGTAAACTGCTCACTCTCAAAATGTCCAATATCCGCTATTATTATCTGATCTTCAGCATCAAAAAACTCGTGATACTTGTAGTCTGCGGTCACAAAGACATCAGCTCCTGCTGACTTGGCTTTGGGCAAAAGAAAGCTTCCGGTTCCTCCACATAGCGCTACAGTCGAGATATCCTTGTCTAACAAAGCAGTATGCTTTATACAAGAAGCGCCCATGCGATCTAGCAGCAATTCGAAAAAGGCCTGTTCACTCAGCCCTTCAGGCAGACTACCAATCATTCCTGAGCCAACTTGATGATGTTGATTTTCAAGGCCTACGATATCGTAGGCTACCTCTTCATAAGGGTGCGCTGCTATCAGCGTTCTAAGGACCGCAGACTGCTTTGGAGATTCAAAAATCACTTCGATCTTCTCTTCTTGCTCACTATGCTCTTTGCCCTTTTCTCCCACATAGGGATCCGCTGCTTGGCCCGCTCGAAATGTACCCTTACCCGCAGTGTTAAAGCTGCAATGATCGTACTTGCCGATCTGGCCAGCCCCAACCTCAAACAAGGCTGCACGAACATCAGCAGCTTTCTCCACTGGACAGTATGTATATAGTTTCTTCAACAATCCGGATTTAGGGGACAGTATGCGTTGGTTCTGTAAGCCAAGACGATCAGCAAATTTCTTGTTAACACCATGAGCCACATTGTCTAAATTCGTGTGGATAGCATAGATGGCTATATCATGCTTGATCGCTTTAATCACCACCCGCTCAACATAGTTTTTCCCATTTAATCGCTTTAGTCCCTTGAATACAATCGGATGATGGGCGATTACCAATCCACAACCTTTTTCAATCGCTTCATCAATCACACTTTCAATTGAATCCAGACAAACGAGCGCTCTACTAACTTCCCGATTGGGATCGCCAACGATCAATCCACTATTGTCATAACTTTCCTGATATCGAGGCGGTGCCAGTGATTCGAGATACCCTATTATTTCGCGAATTTTCATGCTAATTCCTCCCTGTTTTTGTCAAGATTTGGTCTGTCGAATTACATCTAAATCGACTGTCCAATGTTTTCAAGATAAAGTAGCCAACATAATGCAGCTTAAGCCGGACAAACAGCGTCTAATAAACAATAGAGCCCTGCAAAAAACTGTTATTGACAGTACTAAATGCACCCAATTGACCCATGAGAATTTTCGTCGCCCTCTGCCTTTTCTTTGTGCCAATATTTGGCGCTAGCGCCCAAAGTTATGCTTTTTTAAAAGCAGACCTGGGTTTTGGACAAAACAAGACTCTTGTGGCGGATCAGAAAGAAGTGATCATCAATCCAATGTCCGGAGCATATGGCTTCAGCGTTCCGGTTGCGCTGCATTTTGGATACAGGTACTCTTCCTTTGCTCTAAGTACTGGCATTCAGCTGAGAAAGGAACTGCTCAACTATAGTTATGCCAATTGGGTAAACGGCAGACCAGAACACTTCATCCCTACTTCATTAAAATCAAAATCTCTCAGCATTCCCGTAAGACTGGAATACCACAGACCCATTTACCTTTTCAAAGCACTGGAGTTGTTTTGTGCTTTACACGGAGAACTGTCTTTTAGTAAATTGCTGTCTACGCAGACCTACGGTTATAGCAGCTCCCCCAATGCTGACCCTTCTCATTTGGTGCTGCTAAAACTGAAAGCAAACGATAAACCCAGCTACTCGGCGGGCCTCAGTCTCGGTCTGGTAAATGAGGTTTCTGAAAGGGGGGCCGTAGCCATCGAAGCAAGGTACATGCAGGGATTTGGAAAAGCCTTTGAAGGCACTGCCAACTATTACAAAGGTGTCTCAGAGGAAGACGCATTGTTCATCATCAATAATGTCCAACAAGACCAGTTCTTCCCCAATGACATCTACGGAATTCTTGCGCGAAACAGCTATACCAGCTTCAGCATAGTGTATCAAATGAAGTTGATCAAACGCAGCCACGAAGAAGCGGATGCAACCCTTATCCAACCTCGGTAGGCGTAGAAATCTCGTCCTGAATCCGCAACAACTTATCAATCGCATTGGGATTATAAGCCACAGTACGAAGCGAGTTAAACTCTGTTGGAATTGGGCCCGTGGTATAGGGGATACGCATCACATAGCGTTTGCAGCTCAGTTTCTCTGCAGCGCTCTCGAAGGCCAGCCAGGGATGTGTGGTGTTATCATCTCCAACCAGAATAAGGGTCAAATCCATTGATGGCATTGCAGCAATCAAATTTGCAGGGTCAATATGGCCATTCTCGTCCAGGTAATCTTCAGCATCCATCGGAATGATATCAACCTGAAAATCACCAATCTTTCCTCTTTCTGACCACTGCTGTACCTTACGAAGATACCGGCGGTTGGCAAAGACATACCCAATCAATAACTTTCTTTGCATATTCACAGTTTTGGAGCGGTGGAACAATGAATCGCAATTTCCGGTCGCAGAGTCTCTTCAAGGGGCGTAAAAGACTTAGCGTCAGCAGCTTGACTGAAAGGAATCGCTTTTAATGCTCTCCAGTAGTCAAGTTAATGATTTAATTGTAAATATGAAAGAGAAATGGCAGGTATCGCACTAGTTCAAACCAGCTTTCATAGTCATTTTAGTGAGTGGGAATTAATAAAGTCTGATTTTGACGCTGCCAGAAATGATTTAGACGAGGCATTTTTTGACAGCATCCTTGCTGGCTGGTGGAGAAAAATAACGAAGGATAAATCATTTCTAGCAAGTCAAAATGGACAATTATTGATTCTCAATCCCTTAAAGACAAATTCATGATAAGCTCATTCTGTCTGCGGCAGTCTCTACATCAAAGCTTAGAGCTGAGATCATGTCTAAGCCCGCTGAAATCCGTTAGATAGGCCTTAATATGTCCCACCACTATAGGAGATTCGATCATGATCGGAAGTCGGTTCTCATCATCTGTAGCCCAGATAATCATCTCTTCTCCGCCACTAAAATAGTCTCCCTCCAATAGCAGTGGACTGAATTTAGCACAGCGAAAGGTACCCAAATCCGTATTCAAAGTGTCAAGGCCGATAAACCGCAAGTGCACATCATAAATCTTCCCATCTAAAACCATCTCAATTGGCACCGTTTCGCCAACTTCCATTTGAGTATGGTCCACACATCGCATATTGTATACTGCCGAAATTACATCCTGAGTGCATCGGGTGATATTCATCGGCTCATTTTCCTTTTTCAATTTATCCTTCACATAGCGATATTCAATAGTACCTTGCTCATTCAGGTGATCAAAAGCATACTTATTGCGCTGCTTATATCCGCCCTCTTGAATATCTCTCAGAAAATACAAAGGCTTCATCGTTTCCGGATCCACAAAAGACTCGTAGGTATCCCGGACTTTGTAAACCCAGTCATAGGAATAAGAAGTACGCCCTTTGCCTATAAAGTGATAAGCAGTTTTCCCATCCACCTCTGCAGATGCTATATCAAAAGTGGCCACTCCCGCCTTAATCCAAACGGCCGTCCAATTGTAGTAAACACTGTATTTTAAGGATTCCCCCTCTTGAAAAGTAATGTTCTGACGATCGCAGGATTCTTGATATTGCTGTGCATCTGGAGATGGGCGCCCAAAGGTCTGAGAAAATAAAATGACCAAAAGGCCGCTGAGGAAAAGGAACTTAGTCTCCATTCTTGAAAATATTAATTTGCATAAGCACCAGCAGCCCCGAAAGCGCCGGTATACCCAGGTTCAATACCCAGATGGAAAGTATAGATGCGAGAATCCCCAATTGGTTTGCTGAAAAATAACTTAAAAAGTATAAAACGATACTACCCCTAATTGACAAATGCGTGATTGCTATGGAGGGAACCAGCGTTTGAAACAGATAAATACTGCTAATCGAGATAGCAGCCTCAAAGAAACTAAGTGGCACACCCAGGGCCATCAAGAGCAGCCAAAACTGGCAGGCAAAAAGCACATATCGACTGATGGCAATACCCAGAATCTGGGCCAAAAGTGATCTGCGTAATCGTTCGACTGATTGCAGCTTATCCGCATGCTTTTCCAGCCGCTTGATCCGCCTTAAAATGGGAACAACCCGACCAATGTTGAAAAATGCAAAGAGACCAATCCCGGCACATATGGCTGCGAATACCCAGGTATACATCAACCACAAATTCCCCGGTTCCTGCTGATGAATAAACGCCGCTAATCCAATGAGTCCCATCGTCAAAGTAGCTAACATCTGACTCAGACTCGAAGTCAGGGTCAAAGCAATTCCTTGAATTCGATGCGCAGCCTCCAGCACCAAAATTCTACCTCCAAACTCTCCCACACGATTTGGCGTCATCAAAGACACGCTAATCCCCAGCAAAACCCCTTTCATGGCGCTGGCAAAAGAGTAATTAGCGAGTTGCAACAGCAATTTTCTCCATTTGTGCGCCTCCAAAATCCAATTGAAAGGCATCAAAACAAGAGCCAAAAAGAAGTACACAAGACTCTGCTCCTGGATCGAAGCACGAAAGACTTCCAGCAATTGAGCGCCACCAGTTTTGGCAAACAACTGTTTGTAGATGGCGTAAAACAGCAGCAAAGAAACACTAAGCTTTACTACCACCGATAAGACCCGTTTACTGGCTTTGCTGAGCATATTTGGTTGGCGAAAATAAATCTCAGACTGCTTGACCACGATTTGCTACCTTTGGGTATTGGGTATCACGAAAGAAAGCATTGTGGCGGAGAAGAAAGATTTTCATATTATTGGCGTTGACCCCGGTACCAATCTATTAGGCTATGCCCTAATCAAAGTTGATAAAAACGAGCATTTCCTGCTCGAAGCACTGGGTGTCGTTCACCTGCAAAAGTATCAAGATCATTACACAAAATTGCAGGTAATACACGAGAAGATTGCCTTTCTAATCAAAAATTACCGCCCTACACAATTGGCTATCGAAGCCCCATTTTATGGCAAAAATCCACAGTCAATGCTGAAATTGGGCCGTGCACAAGGTGCAGCAGTAGTCGCAGCAAAGCTACTAGGCCTATCCGTAACGGAATATGCCCCACGAAAAATCAAGCAATCAATAACAGGAAACGGCAACTGCTCCAAAGAACAACTCTCTGTAATGCTACAACGCATGATGAAGCTGGAAACAATGCCCAAGTATATGGATGCCAGTGATGCCCTCGGAGTAGCCGTTTGCCACTATCTACAAGAAAGCTCGCCTCTAGCCGCCAAAGCAACTGGCAAACATAAAGACTGGAAATCCTATCTGGCCTCCAACCCTTCCAAAATCAGAAAGTAACACCCTACTCAAGCCGTGCAGCTATTTTAGCCGCCAGGGCAGCTAGTTGCTCATGATCCGTCTTGAACTTCTTGCGAAAACTAATCAAGCCACGCTCATCCAAAGGAACAAGATGCACATGCGCATGTGGCACTTCCAAACCCAGCACCGTTACACCAATTCGCTGGCAAGGCACCTCCGCCTCTATCGCTTTCGCAATCGGCTTCGCAAATTGCATCAGCCGAGCAAGCGTCTCATCACTCAAATCAAAAAAATAGTCCACCTCAATCTTGGGCACCACCAATACATGGCCCTCAGCCACCGGATTTATATCCATAAAGGCAAGGCAATACTCATTCTCAGCTACCTTGTGACAAGGAATTTCTCCCTCAATGATTTTCGTAAAAATGCTAGACATAGATTAATTTTTTGAAGCGCAACTGCATAAAATTCGCGCAAAGGTCTTGCCTGCTATCCATTGCAATGTCACTACTACACAGGGCTTCGCTGCACCAGCATCTGAGTCTGCTTTAAGGCAGCCTCAGATGCTGGGCGCTCAGTTCCTGTGTAGCAGCGCCATTTCCATTTCTATCAGGGCTATTTTGCAAACTGCAGTGATACGCGCTGGCAAAGAATGCAACACGCACCTCGAATACAAACCACCAATCCTCATATATGAACAGCCCCGCAGTTTAGGTCTAGGGCAACATTTTTCCTAGTGCTGCGTAAACAAAGTTCGTGACACCTTTTAGGAGCTTATCTTTTTGTCAGACGAGCAACGAAGTATGACAGAAATAGAAGCCCTTAAAGGTGGTGCGAATTTCGTTTGCGTAGCACTAGGACACAAAGATATCAAGGATCTCTATCTCAATCTTTCCGGCCGGAACATTGATCACTACCCGATCGCCAATCGTCTTTCCTAAAATACCTTTACCGATAGGCGATTTCACAGAGATTCGTCCAGACTTCAAATCAGCTTCGTTCTCCGATACAAGTTGGTAAACGAATTCTTTGTTCAATTTTAGATTCTTCACCTTTACCGAGGTCAATATCTGTGCTCTCGAAGTATCTACGGTCGTAGCATCGAGCACTCTGGCATTACCAAGATCGCCTTCGAGCTTGGCAATCTTCATTTCCAACAATCCCTGTGCTTCCTTGGCAGCATCATACTCGGCATTTTCCGAAAGATCTCCCTTTTCTCTGGCCTCTGCGATCGCATTGGAAATACGTGGTCGCTCCTTTGACTTCATGAAAGCCAGCTCTTCCACCATTTTGTCGTACCCTTCCTGGGTAACATAAATGAACTTCTGTGCCATATACGTTGAGTTGATTACAATACAAAAAGAGAGAAACGCTACTGCCTGTAGCGTTTCTCCCTGTTTTTAGCATTTTTGGATCAGTTGTATGAACAACCTCTAACGATCCAAAGTTCTGTAATATTTAACGAAAATCAAAATGAATTTGCGCTTCTACTCTTCATCGCCTCCACCGGCCAATGAAATTCGCACACCGATTGTGTGTGTACCTTCATACCAACGAGTGGTTCTATAGCTATAATCGATACCAAATCTTGGACCGTCTTTCTTGATAGGTACATCTATCGTCGCACCAAAAGCAAGACCGTTATAGGTATAGATGGACAGCTCATCATCTAGATTTTCATCTTCATATCGATATCCAGCTCTAAGCATGAACTTTTCATTGAAGCCGTACTCAAGACCAGCACCCAAAAAGTCATTTCTAAAGGAGTTCGAAGTGAAATTACCGGCAACAGTCAATCTGTGATGATCAGCAAACAAGAAGTCATAGGACGCACCAATGTTCAACAGCGATGGAAGCTCAAACTTCTCGGCTCTCTGATTAGCATTTACATTGTTCTGTTCATCTGCCAGCTTAACAGTCAAACCATCTCCACTCATTCTCATAGGTGTACCCACGTTTCGTAGAGAGATTCCAAACTTAACCTGCTTTCTTGGCCCAGTCACATACTGCAATCCTGCATCCACTGCTACCCCTGAAGCACGCACATCAGCAATTGCTTCGTTGATCACTCGCAATACAAAACCACCGTGGATGCTCTCCGAAAATGATCTTCCGTATCCTATCCCTAATTGTATAAACTGCGGCTTATAAGTCGCGCCACCATCAGCATCAGGCTGATCAACCGTGGTGATCGGAATTTCGCCCATGCCCAGGGCCATCACATTCACACCCAGTACGCTGGTCTCACCCATTCTCTGAGCAAAACCAAAGGCGCTCACGTTCACGCCTGAGCCTCGCAACCATTCGGTACGGGCAAATTGTATATCTGTCTTATTAACAAAAGCAAGACCTGCCACATTGAAGCGCATTGCCTCGATGCCTCTCACGCCAGCAGTGTGGGCACCATGCATCCCGGAACTACGAGCCCAGGGATTTATTAGCAGCTCTGAGGCTCCCGCCTGACCTACTCTGTCTTTATTACCGGCCTCAAGACCAGTGCCAAAGCCTAGCAGGAGCGCACAAGCAAAAACAAAAGTAAATATATTTTTCATATGATTGAATTTACGCAGTGAAGAAAGAGAAAAAGCTGCGACTCCGGTACTGCTACCGGAGTCGCAACCATCTAGAATCTATCTAGGTCAACAGGTCTAACAACTGCAAACCACTTGATAGTCTTGGAAACTCCTAAATCTGGAGCCTCGATTTGTATTAGGTACATACCGCCTGCGATAGGCACATTTCTCTCATTCTTCAAATCCCACTCAAGGGTATTTACAATCTCAGTTCCAACTCTTCCACCATAGCTGGTTCCACCAATTACAGCACTATTATCTACTTTCAACTGACGTATCATTGTTCCGTCCAGCTGCAAAATTCTCACAGTACATCTTTCTGGCAAGTTTGTAATCTTGATTCGATTATCCAGCTGATTGTTTTCATAATCAGAGTAAGCGTAGTACGGATTCGGCACCGCTTGAACAGCCTCCAACGGATCGTCCATGTCAGCAGAAGTTCCTGTAATAGCTGCAAGCTCGTCGAAGCTAAACTCGTAAATCAGCTTCTCACCAATCGGGTTTTGTCGATATGGAGAAGCAACATTTATGTCAATGGTCATATCTGAAGGTACTAGACCTTCTTCCCAGGACTTCATGGTGAAGCCTTGCTCCAACTGTGGAGCCATCACCCACATCGCCTCACGATATACTTCTGTCATCAGATCATCATCATCTTGGCCAAGCATCTCGTGGTAGCGGGCACCATTGTCATACTCCGTGTTCATCACGTATAAGTAATGCTCACCAGCCCACTTGAACCTGTTCTGTGAAACACCAAAACCAAATTCGATAATATCAGTATCAGTTGGGTTCCAGATCATGTCCTTACCATTATCACTACCGATGAAGGAATTCTCTCCAAACATCACATTGAGTCGCTTTCCAGTCTCCGTATTGATCGCATAACCAGGGAACCAGGAGCGTCCCGTTTCGCTGGAGCTGCGTGTTCCATCAAGATTTACTGAGGCAGCATTACGAAGTGAATTTCGTCTGGCCTGGCCTTCAGCAATTGCGGCATCTCTTGCCATTTCAACCACCACACACTGTGACCAGTCCTCTGGATTGTCTGATAAAACAATTCTCACGCAAGCCAGTTCATCTAAGTTATTCTTTGGAACACCACCTGGCTCACAAGTACGACAAGCCGGAGCTGCAACCACCGTTGGAGGAGCATCAGCTGTAGAAGGAGGGCCAGGATTGAATGCCGTTAAGCAATATGGGGCGATCGTTCCGCCAGCTATATTTTCATAGTAAGCATTCCTGTCGTGCGGGTAATCGTTAAACTCAGTTCCAGCCAGATCACCAGATCGAATCCAATTTAGGTGACTGGTAGCCTCTCCATCAGCCATTCCAACCATCCAACGAGGTTTGCCCTCTTCAAAAGTGATGATATCTGAGATATATCCATCTGCAATTCTTGGACTAAATGGCTGTCTCAACTTCACAGTAAACCCTAGAGGCTCATCGCCTCCATCATAGGACCAACCACCAATTGCCTCTTCGTTCTCTTTAATGAGACTGACTACATGATTCAATTCTCTATCAGGATTGCTCACACTGTAAATTGTCCAGCTGGAGTAGGGGGTTACCCATCCATCAGGAGCCGAAGCATTGCTAATTCCAATATCGTTTTCCTTTGGATCAAAGGTTATTGAACCGTCTTTCTCTACAGCAATCACGTCATCCACTGCATCCACTTCATTGAACGTTACATTGATCCAGCAAGCCGCACGAATCTTATCATTCGGATCTGAGAAATAGTGTAGGCGATCCAGCTCATCGACGGCAGCTACGTTAGGCTTATACTGAATCTTTGTGTTACCACTGAAAATCTCAGTAAAGGCAGCATTGGTCGATCCAGGACTCTCTGTATCAATTCTTGCTAAAGTGTCTACACCATAATCATTTGTAGTAACAGAAATTTCGACTCTTCCTACAGTTACAGATGGATTATTCGAAGGCTCTGCGATCGCCGTGTCATCACAGGCTTTTACAATGCCAGTGATATCACCAACTTCAATAACCACATTACCTGGATCTGTATTACCAAATTCGTCAGAAACGAAGTACAGGAATTGGTCGATACCCTCAAAGCCGCTAGGAGGAGTGTACTTGAAAGTTCCGTCAGGCATCAATTCCACTTTACCACCTTCTTGCGAAGTAGATTCAAATGATGCTATCGTCGAATTCGAGATTTCAACTCTAAAGGTCTCTGCTGGAATTTTCGACGGATCGTAAACTTTTACATCAATTGGTGCAGAACCTCCCTTGTACACAAGATTGTCACTTGATCCATTGGCTAGTATTTCTGCAATTGTTTCATCTGTAAGCTGTAGCTCGTTGCCTCCACTGCCATATCCTTGTATTTGTTTTACATCTGGAGAATCCCCGTAATCTGATTGCAGCGTTGTTCCACCATTCTCAGCCGCATTGCGATGTGGGATACCCACGTATACGCCAATGTTTCGACGTCCTTCCAGATAAGGTATCTGTTGACCACCCAATGATGGATCATCTGGATTGTAGGCAGCAAATGCATTATAGCCATAAGCCACTACTGAATAGTAGTATCGAGTATTGTTTTTCAGTTTTGTATCGCCAGTTGCAAACAGATCCGTAGTCACCTCAAAAGTGTGTCTGATACCCTGGTCAGGAGAAGACACCATCAATTGAGGACTAAGGAAACCAGCATCAGCATCAAGATCCCAATTAACAATCTTGTTAACGCCATCCTTTACATCCACAACAGACAAGATTCTAGCCTTGTCAACATCTCGGTACTCAGCCGAAGACACTTTCGAATCCTTTAGTTGATACAAAATGTATCCTTGGAAGTTATAAGTTGAATCTCGCTCTCCCTGCCCGGCAAGAACCGCGTCTGACTCCATATACTCTTCATTAAAGTTATTACTAGCTGGACTATTAGAGAGTGTCAAAATCAACTTTCGATCCGATTCGTTGATCACCATATCCGGAGCATCCGGACCATTAGGAATTGCGAAGTTACTATCGAACAATGCTTGTGCCTTCGCATCAGCTTTTAGCAGCGGCTTGAAAGATGGACAAGGATAGTTAACACCTTCCTGAACCCATACCACACCCACAATAACTTCATTCACAGCCCCAGGAAGCAAACGGAATGGACCAGATACCTGCAAGAATCTTCTATCTGCAGCAGTATTGCCTGCTGAACACTCAGACCACGCTTCAGGATCTGCAGGATCTCCAGGGAATACATAAGGAAATGGCTCCCCGTCTCCACGACCATCTACACCATCATTAACCAAGGGTCGACCATTCTTCCAATGACCTGCAAGGTATCCGTAAAAGTGTGATGCCGCATCCGGATTTCCAAAGTCTGTTCTGTCATTATCATAGTATACAAAGGCAGACATGCCCAGCTCATTTCCATTTTCATCTCTTGGACCCTGGAAGAAATCTACCCCTAGCATTGGTGGCTCAGAACCATATTGTCCATCATTGGCCTGACCATTATAAACCACCCCTAGAGAATTTTCCACATTACAACCAACGTAGTCATCATCATATTCTCCCAAATCCGGATCTACCCATTGTCCAAAATAAACAGAGTCTAGCGCAGCAGTTGATCGATTATCGACTACATACTTGTAGAAACTCATGTTGTTTACCTCATCGTTGGTAGCATAGGCAAATGCCAAAGCTCCAACTTCCACTCCGATAGCCTCACCACCGGTCTCGGAGTGTATATCTCCTTTATCATTGAACACCCACCAGATCATTTGATCCGCGTAAACGCCCTCGTTTTCCGGGTCAATCACCGGGTAATCTCCTCTCGTGGGGTCATAAATTCCATTTTCATCGTAATCATAAAATGGAGCAAGATCTTTATCGTCCGGCAGCTCGATGGCTGCGTTTACATTGTTTCTAGCTGGCCATTCTTGCAGGCTTTGGGGAACTGCAGCAGGAGAAAGCGTTGCTGCTGTCTCCTCTTCCCAGGCAGCCAGGAAGTTGGTAATATCTGTACCACTTACCTCCCAAAATCGATCGAATTCATTACAAGTTCTTTCATCAACCTGCCCATCATCATCCAATGGACCTGCCCAAAAATCATTACCAGTTTGTCGATATGTCTGCGCAGCAATCTTCAGCTGCCCCAATTGATCAATACCTCCAATCCAAAGAGCACCGGCAAAAATTGAGCTCACGGATACTTCCCCTGATCCTGGCTCCACCTTTGGTACTTCATATTTAGCATCAGATAAATCCCACCATAGATCTCCACCAGTCATAAGACCAGCTCGGATATTGTTGACGTTTAGCTCGGTAAACGCCGATGCAGACTGACAACCAGCAGCCGTCTTACCAGAAGAATTAGTCTTACCTGGTAAACCCTGTATCTCACGTGCCTGCCCTGTGCTGCCAAGTAGTGCAAGCACTATCAGCAAACAAAAAGAGTTTCTTAAAAAATTAAACATAGATCAAAGAATTTTTGAATTAGAAGTTAAGCAAGGCACCTAGTCGCATTCTTCTCGGCAAGCTAAAGTTATCGGGATCGGCGATCTTCGCATTATAGTAATCCAGGTAGGATTCCGGTGAAACCTGAGCGGACACTTCTTCCTGCCCCAGAGCTGAAGATACATATCCGTCGTCCGATGGGCTTCCAGTATAGGTATACACGTTAATAATATTATCCGTATCAAGTACATTCAATACTTGCAGATACACGTTCAAATACTTAGCTGACTTTCCTTTGTTCTTACCAAAAGCAAGCTTAAAGTCTTTATCTATTCTCGCATCAAACTTTAGATTCCAAGGCAATCGTGATCCGTTGATTGCACCTTCAAGAGTTGGGCCTCTGTTCAAACCAAATACAGCTTCAGGAGCCGGATTTGCTTGTCGAGAGTATGGCTCCCCTGATCTTGCACGCATAATGATGTTTAGACCTGCATTGGCAAGCAAATCAAGGTTTCCGATTCTTGGTCCATTGTATTTATTTCCCTCACCATAGCGGTAGTCCATCACAACGCTCAACAAGTGGCGTGAGTCATAGTTAAATGGTACTATGTTCTTCAGGTTCGGCTGACCGAATCGAATGGCATCAAATGCGCCATCATCAGCAGATCCTGTTCCCTCGGCAAACTGCAAGGTATAGTTCGCTGTAAGCTTGATATTTCCTGTTCTTCTCAAGTCATAGGCAAATTCAAAACCCTTCACTGTTCCAAAATCTTCATTTCCAAAAGTCAGGTAGGAACGAGGATAAGCATTGGCAATATTTGTTACCTGGACCATGTCTTTTAGCTCCCGATAAAAGGCAGAAATGGTCAAAGCCGATGTTCTTGTCAGTTTTTGCTTGAACCCAACCTGGTAGTCAACAGTTCTTGCCGGCTTCAGATTTGGATTGTTAAATACTCGGTCAATGGCTCGTTCCTGGAAGAAGTAGTAGAAGAAAGGAGTACTTTCCAGTCTGTCAGTTGGACGCTGCGTCAATACATCGTAATGAGCAAAGAAGATAGCCTCATCTGAAATGTTGAACGAGAATGCAATTCTTGGCATTACTGAAAGCTGTGGCGAGTAATCCTCAAAAGCAGTGTCAGGGTCAAAGTTTTCACTCTTAATGTCATTCTTAGGATTATCAGTGAGAGGGTTCTTCAAGTATGGCAGTACCGCACCAGAAGAAGCAATAATTGTGGGATCAGCGATTGCAGTTCCTTCAGCATTATACCACTGGTCACCGTCACGATAACCCTTGATCACATTTCCATTCACTTCATCATCAACATATACCACCGCATCATTTGCAACAGTACTCGGATGCTGGCCTAAAGCAGGATTCTTAGAGCCATCTACTTCCTCTACAGTTCTTACTGCATAAAGTGAGTATGGATCTCTCAATACCTTTTGGTTTGCATCAAATCGGTCAACACGAACTCCAACATTGAAGATCAAATCCTTGAACGCAAACTTATCCTGGATGTATCCAGCCACGTATATTGGACGGAAAGATCCAATCGGACGTGTGAAGTTGCCGAACTCATCTTTCTCAGTCCAGAAGTCTGCGAAAGCAGGCTCGTCTGTGATTCTGTTTCCAAGGTAATCATAACCAAAATAACGGGTCAATTCATTGTTTCCATCCCGGAACAACTCATCAACACTGAACATGTCCAGGCTAAACAAGGAACGATCAAGCGCTTCTACATCAATCCAATCAGTCATGCCCAAGCCAAGCTTGTCTCTCAAATTCTTATCGAAGAACCGCTGATCACCAACGGATTCATATTCGTACATGATAGTATCATTAACACCGAAGGTGAGACCACTAGATTCATACTCAGGAATTGTGTAAAGATTCCCATCAATCAACAGTCTCGGATTGTCTTCATCCAAAACAATATGGTCATTAACAGTTTGTCGCATCAGATTCCAAATCTCCACTGGCTCCACTCGGTACTCACGGTCTACACGCTGCTCATACTCAAATCCAAACTCAAGCGCGTGCTTGTTTCGATCAGTAGAACCCGGCTTTTTAATATCCACAGAACTGTTAAAGGATACGCGGTACTGATCCTGGTACTCTTTAAACAGCAAATCGTAGCGGAATCCAGGTGAATAGTACATACTATATACGTGCGCAGGCTGCTGTCCATTCAACAAACCCTGATTTGCCTGAATCTGGAACACATTTGACTGCAGACTTAAGTCATCACCAGCAAGCTCGAAATATTGATTATTATGATTGACCAGATATGGGTTCACATCTCCCGGCTCATATCTTACTCTTTGATCCGAGTCACCCAGATAAGCAATACCCTCCAGGTTATAGTCCGGCTTCAGAGATACATTTCCATAGTTTGGTCCCCGCTCCGTGATAAATTTACCAACATACCCATAGTCGAAAATTCTATCTTCATGGAAAGGGTCTTCCTGCTGCCTCTGGTAGTTGGTATAATCCAACTGTACGGTATAAAATGCATTTGACAACCATGATGCCGTCTCCTCCTCTCCTTCTGAAGGGACTCGACTATTGAATCGCTGTACAAAACGAACGAAACCTCTTACGTTTTGTCGACCTCTGTGCGTATTGTTAGTAGAAGAAAGCATGCTTCGACGATCATCCCAGGCAGCACCATTACCGTCCCAGTTCTGACGATCATCAAATACTGCCGATCCCCCTACCTGAACAGTGATGTTTGTAGCCGGCTGAAAATCCAACTTCAAGGTAGATCTGATCGTTTCTGATTCTATGTCCGGCTTCACATCCACCAACTGCATATCATCTTTAGTTAGAAACTCTGCATTTCTTAGGAAACCTGCTGAATTTCCTGCACGGCGTAAAGGCTCAGTGCGAATTGACTCAAGAGCTTCGTCTGTCAAAGTCCAGGTTCCAATTGCAGATGGGTCATCATCTTTCTCTCTTTGGTACTCCAATGAAGCAAAGAAACCGAGTAAAGGACGCTCCTCAGGGGTTCCTTTCTTGATTCTTACAAGTGGACCAGAAAGGTTTGCTCCAGCCAACAAGTAACCGTACGGCTCAAATACCGAGCTAATCAACTCAAGACCACCAGTAAACTGATTCTGCGGCCCTCTGGTCGTGATATTAATAATTCCTCCGGTAGCATCACCGTACCTAGCTGGAACCCCACCGGTCACCACGTTCATCTGCTCGATTGCAGAGGCAGGTAGTGCTTTAAGACCACGAACCTTGATTCCGTCGATGAAATAAACAGTGGCATCGTCCCGCGACCCCTTCACGTTCACATCATCACCTTCATCTGCCTGATAAACACCAGAACTAGTCGATGCGATAGATTGCACATTCCGTGTTGGGAGGTTTTCGATGTCCTCCTTGGTTACCGTGGAACCTGTAGAGGTCTCATCCGCCTTCAACAACGGAACTTTGTATGCTTTCACCACTACCTCTTCAAGAACTTGAGATTCCTCTACCAGTTCGATATTGAGGAAAGTAATCTGGTCGGCTGATGCAAGCACACCCTGTGTTATATTTTTTTGGTACCCCACGTACGATATCTCAACATCGTACTGACCCGGTGTCACAGGCTTGATGGAGTAGAAGCCATCGAAGTCTGTTTGCGCTCCAGTAAGAGCTCCTCCCACCGTGGTAGTTACATTGGCAAAGGGAATCCCCTCACCAGTCATGGAGTCCGTCACCCGACCCTGGATTTCACCCACCTGGGCGAAAGTCGCAAGAGATGCGAACAGCATGATGAATACCAATTGTAAAAATTTTCCCATAAGATGTGGTTTGGTATTTTTTGATAAATGATTTTTAAACGAAGAATTTCAGGGGAAGGGTTCTGGCAAATATATGCAATAATCCAAGAAGGCGCTAGGGATTTGAGTCTGCAAGCTCTATTTATGACAGTTTGTTGACATTGAACGATTCACCCTTAATTTTTAGAAGCAGAAAGTATGCAATTTTGTACTCGGAAGATGTCGTCCATCCGGCAATGTGCGGCGTAAAAATGACCGAAGAATGGGCCGCCAGCTCATCAAATTGTCGCCATTCATCACTGGTATAAGAATCGAAATTTTCATTCTCAAAAACGTCTAATGCAAGACCTTTAATTTGCCCCTTCTTTAGGGCCAAAAGTAAGTCGCTCGTAACAGCAACTGGCCCTCGGGATGCATTGATCAAAAAGATGGGTTTGGCAAAACGCGACAACATGGAAGAATTTACCATGCCCCTGGTCTCTTCAGTCAACGGAGCATGGAAAGTCACAATATCTGAATCTGAATATATCTTCTCCTCAGAAACCTCGTTAACCAATTGATTACCAAATCCCTTGCGGTACTTGTCGTAGGCATTGATGCGACAGCCAAAACCCGAAAGCTTCGCCGCAACGGCAGATCCGGTATTGCCGAAACCGTAGATCCCTACTGTCATATCACCCAACTCCAAACCGGTATTGGGCTTGCGTACCCAACTGTGTGATTTCATTTCTGAATTTGCCTTCACAATATTGTTCAACAAACACAACATGAAGCCCACCACCTGCTCTCCCACTGCATCACAATTTCCCTCCGGAGAATTGTAGCATTTCACCCCTAAAGAACTGGCATAATCGAAATCGATGTTCTCCATACCAGATCCCGCTCTTCCTATGTACTTAAGCTTCTTCGCTGCATCCAGCATCTCCCGATCAACAACGGTCTTGGAGCGGACTATCAAAACTTCGTAATCCGCAATCTCGGCCTTGATTTCCGCATCACTCATACCCGGCCTACAAGTACAGGAATATCCAATGTCTCGCAATCCATCTTCCAACACTTGATGAAAATTATCAACAATCAAAGCCTTCTTTAGTCCCATAAACCATTTTAAAATACAAAATAATCAGCATAAGCCTGACCGCACCAATAAACAATCCCAACAGTCTTTAGTAATCACAAACCAATTTTTGCTGCTACCATTCAACACGCAATCCCAGCCAAAGGAAATCATCAACACTCAGCTGCTCTGCTCGCTTATCAAGAATACCCGAGTCCAACACTTCTTGCCCCAGCTTCAAGGGTTTCAAGACATTCTTTAACTTCTTCCTCCGCTGGCTAAAGGCAAGCTTCACCAAACGAAACATACGCTTCTCCTCCACCACATTCTCTCTGCTCTTGTCCCTTTGCAATCGCAAGACTGAAGAGATTACTTTGGGAGGTGGATCAAAGTGCTCAGGACCTACGTCAAACAGTAATTCAGCTTTGTAGTACAGCTGAGTGAGCACCGAAGTGACACCAAACTTCTTGCTGCCATGGCTCGCACAAATACGATGTGCTACCTCCTTTTGAAACATTCCAACCACTTGTTTAATTACGCCACGGTTTTCGATAGCCTTGAATACTATCTGGGTAGAAATGTTGTAGGGAAAATTACCAATCAATGACATTTCCCCTTGATGAACGTCTGTCAAATCCATCTTCAAAAAATCGCCCTGAATAATCCTGCCCGCAAGTAAAGGAAAACTGCTTACAAGTATCTCCGGCATTCTCCGATCAAGTTCTACGACTTTAAGATCAAGTTCCTCCCGCTGCAACAAGTATTTTGTCAATACCCCTTGACCGGGACCAACCTCCACCACCTTAGTATGCTGACCATCAGATTGTAGACTCTTGACGATGCGCAATGCTATTTCTTCATTGACCAGAAAATGCTGACCCAATGACTTTATCGGCTTTACCATTCGACAATTTTCGCAATATTATCTGTATTTTTACGCCGTTTCTTTTAAAAATGCCCACGAATTATGCCCAGTCATGCTTAGGCTATCGCCACCATCTTTCCTCCACCAACTGATGATTGGGCCACTACATAACAAATTTTCCAACTAAACAATCCTTCAATGGACCAATTCCTTCGCTTTTCAAAGCGGGGCTCTTCCTCAGGACCTCAAATACACCTGATTGACTCCAAAACAGACTGGCAAAGCATTCACATTCCAAAGGGCTTGCAAGACCATATCAAGTCCCGATTCAAAAAGGAACAATCAGTCGTTCAATACGTCGACCCACAGGACAAAAAGCTAGCGACACAGTTCGCCGTTAAGTTATCCGAAACAGATTCGGAGCATCGTCGTAAGGAGGAGAATCGACTATTGGGGGTTGAGCTATGCTCACTGCTAAACAAAAACAAAATTAGTTCCTGCAGCATTGACAGCCATGCAGAGCAATCGGCCATGGAGATCCTTGAGGGTCTGTACCTTAGCAATTATCAATTTCTAAAGTACAAGGCAGATGCTAAGCTGCAAAACAGCCTGAAGATCTTGAAAGTTGATGGCAGCGTATGTTCCCAAAAAGAGCTCACGTCGCTCAGTAATGTGCTCGGAAGTGTGGCCTTCGCAAGAGATTTGATCAACGAACCGCTAAGCTTCCTGACTGCGGAGCAGATGGCCAACGAATTTAAAAAGATGGCCAAACAAGTCAGCCTCAAGATCAAAGTACTTAACAAAAAAGCCATTGAAAAAATGAAATTCGGTGGCCTGCTAGCTGTTAACTTCGGAAGTATCGACCCTCCAACTTATTCCATCATCGAATGGAAACCGGCAAAAACGGTCAACAAAAAGCCGCTGATTCTCGTAGGTAAGGGCGTTGTGTACGACACTGGTGGACTCAGCCTCAAGCCAACAGATGGCATGGATCACATGAAGTGCGACATGGGAGGAGCTGCGGCAGTAGCTGGCACCATGAGATGTATCGCACTAAACAAGTTGCCCGTACATGTAATCGCATTGATACCCGCTACTGACAATAGACCAGGATTGAATGCTTACGTGCCTGGAGACATCGTCACGATGCACGACGGTACAACAGTTGAAGTAATGAACACTGACGCTGAAGGACGAATGCTGCTCGCTGATGCGCTCAGCCATGCCAAGTCCTGGAAACCAGAATTAGTCATAGACGTCGCTACACTTACAGGTGGAGCACTGAGGACTTTGGCTCAGCTAGGATGTGCAATGATGGGAAATGCCGCCAAGGCAGATAAAGAAACATTGATTGAAGCTGGCTACCAGGTACATGAACGTGTAGCTGAACTACCTTTCTGGGACGATTACAAGAAATTGCTCCGGTCCGACATTGCTGACCTGAAAAACATCGGTGGTAAGCTAGCCAGCGCCATTACTGCTGGCAAATTCCTCGAACACTTCACGGATTATCCGCACATTCACCTGGACATCGCTCCCGTAGCCTGGGCCTACGGACAAGATGCATACCGGCTAAAAAACGGAACCGGCTTTGGAGTTCGGCTGCTCTATGAGTTCATCGAGAGAAAATTCCAACTCAAGGGTAAATAGCGGGTATTTGCTTACCTTCAGCTTATAATAAACCGCAATGAAAAAACCACGCATCGGAATCAGTATTGGCGACCTCAATGGAGTCGGGGCCGAAGTCACACTCAAAGCCGTCGCCGACAAACGCATGCTCAACTTTTTCACACCTGTGATTTACGGTTCTTCCGAAAGCATTCGTGAATATAGAAAAAAGCTTAACAGGCATGAGCTAAAAGACATCAAGTTTCACGATGCAATGGACGCAACAGACGTCAAAGACGGTGTCTGCAATATCATCGACGCCTGGTTCGAACCGGTGCAACTGAACATCGGAAAGCCAGAAGCAAAAGTGGGAAAACTCGCCCTCGACGCCTTTGATGCAGCGATTCTGGACCTGTTCAATCAATCAATTCACGGCCTCGTCACAGCACCGCTAAATAAAAAGCTGGTCAGCAGCCCTGAAACCCCCTTTCACGGACAAACTGAATACCTTGCAGACAAATTCAGCGGCAAAACCAGCCTCATGATGCTGGTCAGCGAAGGTTTAAGGGTAGGTTTGGTTACCAATCATGTCGCAATAAGCAAAGTCGCGCAAACCATCACATCCGAGCTGGTCGAAAAGAAAATTGAAGTGATGCTGGAATCACTGCAACAGGACTTTGCCATTCAAAATCCCAAGCTGGCTGTGCTCGGCCTCAATCCACATGCCGGAGACGGCGGATTGTTTGGCAATGAGGAAGCCGATATCATAAAGCCGGTAATCGAAAAGTACAGAAAGAAAAACAAGATGGTCTTTGGCCCTTATCCTGCTGATGGCTTCTTTGGAAATCGCACTTACAACAAATTCGACGGCGTACTGGCCATGTTTCATGACCAGGGACTCGTAGCCTTCAAAGCACTCTCCTTTGGCAACGGAGTTAATTTCACGGCAGGACTGCCTATCGTTCGAACTTCACCTGATCACGGCACCGCATATGATATTGCAGGAAAGGGCAAAGCCTCCGAAGCCTCCATGCGATCCGCCTTATACATGGCACTCGATATCCTGCGCAACAGAGCAGATTATTCCGAAATGTATGCGAATCCCCTGCTGAAACGAAACTTTGAACAAAAAGAAGAAGTAGTGACCGAAAGCGGCGAGGTAAAGATCTCCAGAGAAAACAACAATGCCGAACAGGACTGATTCGAAATCCTCCAGCCCAACCATTTAAATACTAGCTGAGCAGATCAAGCATTTTAAGCATCGTCTTAAGGTTGCGCGTAGTAGCAGCAACTTTCCATTTCGACTCAAATAAATTGTTGCTCAGTTTAGACTTACCATAGCCACTCACCACATACAAGTACACATTCTTGCCCACCAGCACAAACTCATCCGGTGCATACTTTGTCGCATCGATCGTCGAGATTAATTCTCGCTGCGGCTCCGCTGCTAGCATCACAAAGTAAACAGCAGCACGCTCAAAATCTTCCCGATTTACAAAAGGCAATCCATCCACAATTGCACTCAATTCCTCACCTTCCTTCACAAGCACAGGCACTTCATGCCCAAACCGATCCAAAATCATTTCGCTAATCATGCCCTCCAACTTCCGTGGATCTTCTTCATCCGAAGCAAAGACAATGTTCCCGCTTTGCACATAAGTCTGCACCTGAACCAATCCCATTTCCAAAAGTTCCCGACGCAAATCCGCCATCTTGATTTTCCGATGCCCACCAACATTAATGCCTCGTAAAAATGCTGCAAACGTTTTCATAGCCTAAAGATAGCCATGCATCCTGATATCGTATGCCAGTCGACCCTGCCAATCAGTTGTATCGCCTCCCATTATATTCCCCTGGCACTACGCAAAAATCACAGACTAACTGAAGCAATTCCTAAAAATATTTGGAGCGAAGCGGACACCAGCGCTCATGCACCCGTCTCGTGTTCCGCTTGTACTCTCCACCTGCCTGCTGGTTCCTGCACAGCGCATGGCATCTCTCCCAGAGGTCGAGCTACCATGCGCTGGCAGTCACTGGCGCAGTCAGGCGCTTCGTACCGCTGCACCCGAGGCTATTCTGCCACACCTCTCCCACGCAGCACCAATCAAAGTGAAACTAGATCCCACAGTGGCAGCTGATTCACCTTGCTTATATCTTCAAATGGAGGCAGATACAGCAGTTTCCAATACTTGATGGTGGTATACACCTCGCGAATGTGAGATCACCAGTCTCTGTTTGTCGGGGTCAAACAGGCGCATTTCCTGCTCCACGCGCTAAAATCTATAAGATCCAAGACCAAAGCGATCAGCTGTGAAGGCAGCCATTGATACAGCAGGCATTCGACACTCAAGCATTCGATCTTTGCATCTTGGAAAGCTCAATCACCAGATTACGACAGATGCGAGTGAGGGCACTCTTGATGAAGAGTACCTCTGGAAGTGTAGAGCCTCTGTTAGGGAGATGGGTGTAGTATCGCTTAGGGATAGGGAATCATTTAACTGTCCGATTTTGACGCCGCTGGAAATGATTTATACGAGGCATTGTTTGACAGCATCCTTGTTGGCTGGTGGAGAAAAATAACGATGGATAAAGCATTTCTAGCAAGTCAAAATGGACAGTTATTGAATATCTATCCCTTAAAGCTAAGTTCGAGGGACTGTGACAGGTTCTGGATTTGCACACAAGATAGCCCTATGCGATGATTACTGCCTAATGCTCAAAATCAATACATCTCGTTTGACCATCACGCTTTATCGATTAGTGCTCCAGAGTTCACTTCCCCCAAGTTTCGATGACGAAGCAAGAAAAAAACTGAAGTTTTTTTGTGGAATATCAAGCCTTATGGACTCTATTAATCGTACAAGAACTCAGTGCGCACTGAATTCCAAGATTGATTCCGGAGACCCTGGTGGGAGTTTCCCATTTTTTAACCGCTTTTAAAACGGACAGGAAAAGGACTGTCCTCAACATTAATTGCGACCAGCTCCGGCTGGTCGGCGGAAAGGGGGTGGGTGGGTGATCCCACCCTGGTGGGATCTGTGTCTATCTTGGTGTTGGTAACT
>JAHDEE010000028.1:16956-43383 GCA_020629005.1 Chitinophagales bacterium | reverse complement strand
CGTGCATGTACAAAAGCAGCTAAGCCTGCCAGATGAACTATTGGAGGAATATCCAGACTTGCAGGAGCCTAAAGACGAGCGATTAAGAGAGATTATTGAAGACAATATTCGCAAGCACTTTAGTACTCACCATCGTTATGATCTTGAAGTGGAAGTACTTGAAGGGACGCAGACATCGCAGCTGGCTCACCGCACAGAAGTAAAACTGATTGATCTACTCGTGCTCGGCCACAAACAATCCACTTCCAGCCACGGTGTTATCAACGTGGAGCATGTTATCTCGGCAGTAGACTGCGATGTCTTGCTGATACCACCGAAGGCAGAGCGAAAACTACAAAACATCCTGGTTCCAGTAGACTTTAGCGATCGATCTATGGCAGCCCTTTCCAGCGCCATGCAACTTTTGGATGCCGAGGATGACGCGAGTATCGCCGTGCAGCACGTATATGATCTACCAACGGGTGGCCTTGGGGTTCAATACCACACGCCAATTAGTATGGAACCGCGTTTACTGCATATACTGGACATTTCATATCGGGAGATGATTGAGCAACTACCTGAAGCAGACATCAAACTGAAGCCAGTATTCAGCCCAAACGATGACTATCAGGGAGCCAAGCTCTCAGTAGCTGTAGCAAAGAAAGAGAATAGCGATATGATTGTTCTGGCCTCCCATGGAAAGGGATTTCTCAAACGTCTTGTATTGGGTAGCTTCTGTCTGCAACTCTTTAGACTAGGCCCAAGCTTGCCGATTCTGGTAGTGAAACGCCAGGCTGTTCCGGTAGAATAGCTACAAACTCAAAATGCCATATTACAAAACACAAAATCAAATACAATGAGAATTTTATTTCCAACTGACTTCTCAAGACAATCTATTAGAGCCTTTAGCTGGGCAGTAAAACTCGCCAAGCAACTGGGAGCATCAATCACACTGATGAACGTTTATGAACTTGGGATTCTATCCGTTCCCACTGAAACGCTCATGGAAGGATCTGCTGAGATCGCAAAAAATCGGTTGCAGCAACTATATGACTTTGTTGCAGACTTTGGGGATCACTCTAGTGCCTTGCCGATTGGAGACTTGAATATCAACTATGTAGTTAGGAAAGGCAACACCCATGCAGAAATCACACAATATGCTCAAGAGGGCGAATATAGCTATATCGTGATGGGCACTTGTGGCGCTGGAAGCAAAACCTGGAAAAAGATGGGTACAGTAAGCTCAAAGGTGGTGGCCGAAGCAAATACACCGGTCTTTGTTGTACCAATCGAAGCTGGAATTAAAGCAATTCAACTCATTGGGTATGCAGATGATTTTGCCGCATCAGATGAAGAGCTATTGGATCTGCTACACAACTTCTCGCAACGTCTTGACGCAAAAGTGAAGGTCTTTCACTTTGTAGAACCACAAGATCTCTATGATGCTGAGCGAAGAGAAAACTACGCAATGATTCAGTTTAACACGAAGAAGTACGAGAACTTTTCGGTCGATATAGTGCGACAACCCGATTCGATTTTTGATGCACTTGAGACATATACAAATGAACAGGGCCTTGACGTGCTAGTACTTTGCGCCAGAGAGGAAAATGATCGCGAACACCCCTTCGAACGAAGTCTAATCAGCAAAGTAGTTCTGGAGTTGGAGGTACCCGTACTTGTTTTCCCTCGAATTATGGATTTGGAACCAGATTCTATCACTAAAAACCTAAAGCATGAAACAGATAATGGTACCCGTTGATTTTAGTCCGATCTCCGAAAACGCGTTGAAATGGGCGATGCACCTGGCCGCAGAGGTCAAAGCTGCAATAACGGTTGTTCACTTCCATCTCCCACCCTCTACAGATCCGTTTCCGGTTGGTATCCCGCTGGATAGTCTTTCCTATCTGAGTACCGATGCTGTGATCCATCAGATGCGGGATTTGATCAAACGTATGCGCGAGCAATGTGGCAAAGAGATGAGAGAGGTGCCAATCGACAGCTTACTGCTGCTTGGCTATCCCAAGAATGGAATCGGTAAGACCGCAGAGGAGAACAATTTTGACCTTATCGTGATGGGAACACAGGGGGCAGATAATTTTTTGACAAGAATCTGGGGAACAACCAGTACCGAAGTCGCAGAAGAGAGTTGCTGCCCGGTAGTGGTGGTACCAGACGAAGCAAGCTGGCAGGGGATTTTTCGAATTGGCTATGCAACAGCTGTGGCAGCTCATGACATCGAAAAACTCGATGGTTTGCGATACTTTGCCAAAGTGGTCAATGCAGAAATCATTTGTGCGCATGTAGAGGACGACTTGTCTATTCTTCTTCCCCCGGATATGGCAGATGTTGAAGTTGAAGAAGGCATCAACTACTTTGGGCAATCCATGATTAGGTATCATGCCAAGTCAGTTGCGGATGGACTCATGCACTTTGTGCAGGAAAAGGACATCGACCTGCTAGTAATGACTACTCACGCCAGGGCTCTGCTGGAACAGCTGGGAAACCGCGGTGAGACAAGAAAGATGATCATGCGCTCCGAAAGACCTTTGATGATACTGCACAAGGAAACCACCGATGAGATGATTGCCTGGAAAAGAATGAAAGAAGTTCAGTAGGAATCAGGACTTGCAAAGAACCGGGGAGCTATATGGCATTGCTCTCCGGTATCTCAAGTCTTGCAAGGATCATGGTCGATTTTGACAAGTCTAGTGCTGCGTAAACGAAATTCGCACCACCTTTAAGGGCTTCCATTTCTGTCATACTTCGTTGCTCCTCGGTCGCGTAGCTAAGGCTATGCTCCCTCCTCGCGCCTCGTCTGACAAAAAGATAAGCTCCTAAAAGGTGTCACGAACTTTGTTTACGCAGCACTAGTTCCTGGCAAGGGGAATTGACATCGTGAAAGTTGTGCCATGGTCCTGCTTGGACTTGAAGGTGAGTTCTCCCCCAAGCAGGTCCAAATAACGTTTTACAATCGTAATACCCAAACCTGTTCCCTGTTCCGCTCCTACATTAGTAGCCCGAAAAAAGGTGGTGAAAATATGCTTTTGATCCTCTTCGGGTATCCCAATGCCAAAATCCTGGACCGACAAATGCAACAAAGAGTCAGTAATATTGCTTCTAACAATTATTTTGCCGTCATTAGGAGAATACTTGATGGCATTTGAGAGGAGATTGATCAACATGTTGTTCAATAGGAACTCATCTGAAAAGAGCAACTGATTTCCCTCGTGTATGTGTTCGATGTGCTGGCCTGGCTTACAGGTAGCCTGAAGCTCATCAATAATATGATTTACAAGTTGAAAGATGTCTACCTGTGTATACTTTGCCTTGATCTTCCCAGTCTCGAGTTTTTCCAATGAAAGAAAGTCATTGAGAATAATATTCAAGTTTCGAACAGAGGATTCGATCCGATTGAGATGTTTTATGCGCTTGTCCTGTTGATTCTCCTTTTCATACTTACCAATTAGGTTGGCAGAACTGAGTATTGCTGTCAAGGGGGTGCGAAATTCATGCGATGCCATAGAAACGAAGCGGGACTTTAATTCGCTAAGCTCCCGTTCTTTCGAAAGTGCTTGCTTTAAACTAGCCTCACTTTTTGCCAGTTCTTTGGTGCGTTCAAAGATTCGCTTCTCCAGTGTATCCGCATGCTTCAAAAGCGCTTGCTCGTATTCCACTCTCTCTGTAATATCAAGTGCTATGGCAATGTAAGCTGGCCTTAAGCCTAGTCGACTCTTTTGCAGGTGAATCTCGACCGGATAACTTGACCCGTCCTTGCGCAAGTGTTTGGCATCAAAGACTACCTGCTGTTGGGTATCTACTCTGGACAAAAAGGAGTCATATTTCTGCTCATCGTAGTTCAGCAGAATTTTGAGATGCTGCATTGACTTCATCTCCTGAAGAGTGTATCCCAGTTTTCGTCGTGCCCCTTTATTCACCAACAAAAGCTGTTTTGATGCAGCGTCAATTATGTAAATCTCATTTAGTGATTCCTCGATGATATGAGAGACATCGTCACTGAAGTTACGTGCCTCGACAAGCTCGGTAATATCGCGAACGAGTCCGGCGATCTTATCTGATGTACCGTCATTAGATTTGATGTATTCCCGTTTTAGGATGACATGTTTCAACTTTCCTTCCGGGCTGATAATTCGAACATTACTTTGCGTCGACTTTTGATCGATGCATATTTGTTGGAAGCGAATTCTAACTCCTTCGCGATCCTCCGGATGCAGGTATTGATAGGCAAAGTCACCTGGAAAGGAAGAGTCCCTTGCGGGCAAATCAAAAATCTCGCACAATTGCGCCGACCACAATTCTTGTCCGGTATCCACGTCTGCGACAAAACTGCCTATGCTGGCCATCCTTTGAGCACGGTCTAAAGATGATTTACTTTGGTCCATTGCAGCCAGCAACTCCTGCCTTTTTGAGTCGTCGGAGACATATGCAATGCTATATCTTACTTGCCCTATTTCCGTGTGACTTAGGCTGATCTGTACCGGGAAGGTTGACTCATCTTTGCGAAGGCCGAGTAGCTTGAGTCCGGTGCCCATTTCACGTCTTGTCGGTGCATTTTGGAAGGAGCTGCGGTGGTTGTGATGCGTGTTTCTATACTTCTGTGGAATCAGTGACTCAATCTCCAGTCCATCCAGCTCACCAGGCTTGTAGCCAAACATTCGCTCGCAAAAAGGATTTGCCAATAAAATGTTTCCAGTATGATCTACAACGACCATTCCTATTGTTGCCTCCAGAAATAGGGCATCGCGGAACTGCTCAAGATTGGTATTCATGAAAGTAAATTATTAATGGAGTATCTACAGCAAGCTTGCCAAATACTGCAAAAACTCGTCAGGTTGATAAGGCTTGGTAAGATAGGCCGTGGCCCCGGATACCCTGCCTCGTGCCAAATCCGATTCTTGTGCACTGGCTGTAAGAAAAATAAAGGGGGTTTGCCTTTCTGCTATAGAGGCAGAAAGGGCCTCAAAGACCTGATAGCCATCTTTGCGTGGCATTGAGATATCGCAAATGATCAAATCCGGCCAGTGGGCATTTGCAGCCTCAATTCCGTATTGACCATCGGCTGCTGTCTCTACCTGATAGCCCTCCAGCTCCAGCAGTTCTTCCAGGTTTTCACGGATCTCCAGGTTGTCTTCAATGATTAGTATCCTGCTCATGGTCTTGGATCTTTCTATTCTACTGGCCCCAAGTTAAGGATTAATCTTCATTTGACTTTTTGTTGTTCTTGATTGAAATCAGTGCTTGCGATGACAGCTCGCAGTTAATGTACTGCCTCAATGTGTGATCAGCTCGTGGTGTCCGAGAGGGAGTGCAGGTGCAAAATAGCCCCGGGCGAAGTGGTATGAGGTGCCTGGCCAGCGTGGCGACTGACAGCTAATGGCGGCTCGGAGCCTGCGGAGAGACGGCAGTAGCTGATCAGGAGCAGCTGGACTGGTGCCGAATAATAGCGGAGCACGGGTCAGCCGTTTCCAGGATGGGATAGCACTTCGCTTCTAATCAATAAAATGAATTTGAAATTAACTCATTTGTGTACATAAAAAAAGAGCATGCTGATGATCAACATGCTCTTCTCATTTCTTTAGAAAGAAAAACGATTACTTACGCTTCTTCTTCTTTCCTTTCTTGCTCTGGAATCCGTGATTAGAGAAAGTGAAATCACTCTTAGGAGCGGCTGGCTTATCGCCGGCTTTTGATGCTCCGATTTTCCCTTTCTTGATCAGCAGTTTCTCCAGCTTCGAATCAGATGCAGCATCGCTCGCTTTGCCACCATCCAGTTCCTTCTGCAGTTTGATTAGCTCATCCCATTTGCCTGCTGCAGCAAGTTTTGCCTGATCGGCCCAAGTTGCAGTTGAATGCATTTGGAAACTAGGACCTGCCTTTTCCAGAATGCCATCCAAGGTCACCTTGCTAGACTCTGAAAGTTGCTTCCAGGTGTAGATGTCATCTGCATGTAGAAGCTTTTCGATGCCCGGGCCGATACCCTCGATTACCTGTAGGAAGTTTTCCTGAAAACCGTATTTAGGATCGGTTTTGTAAGCTTCACCTGCACCAGATTTAGTCTTGCTGCCTGCTGTGCTCTTAGCTGCTGGAGTTGTTGTCTTAAACTCGGTGGTTTTAACCGTTGTGGTTTGTCCAGCTGCAGCTGTAACATTGGCTGTGTTTGCATCGGCCGACTTAACTTCGGTAGTTTTTATAGAAGTCGTCGTCTTAGCCTCAGTTTTAGCCGGAGCGGGATTCGCGTAAGTGGTTTTCACCGCTTCTGCTTTTCCTGTTGAGGCCTTTGTTTCGGTCGTTTTGATGTTCGTAGTAGTAGACTGGCCTTTTGAAACATTCTTGGTACCAAGGTCCAAAGTGGTCTGGGTGCTGGTGACTTTTGCTGCCTGCTTCTTGCCGCCCACTTTGGTCGTTTCTGTGGTAATCGTCGTTTCGACAACTGGCTTTTCAACGATGTGCTCTGTCTCTACGGTTTTAGTGACCGTTTCTGTGATTAGTTGATTCTGTAGGTAGTTAGCCGGAGTAGCATCATCATCAGTAAGCTCTCCATCTGTGGCTGCAGTACGCAGGTACTTGTTACCTGTTCTGATCATTCTTTCGTTTCCTGTTCGGTAGGTGCGCAGGTTGGTATTGGTTGTATCGGTTACCTTGGATCGCTTGATCTCCTCTCCTTTCTTATTGACCTGAACCTCGCGTATCACTTCGACCGGTACTTCTTTGATAACCTCGACTTCCTTAACTACTTCAACTTCCTTGATTACTTGTACAGGAACTTCTTTGATCACTTCTACCATTTTTGGTACTTCTTTGATCACTTCCACTTCCTTAATCACCTCTACTTCAACTTCTCTGATGACCTCTACTTCTTTGATGACTTCTATCGGAATCTCCTTGATGATTTCGTGCGCCACTGGCACTTCTACACGTACCTCAACCGGAACTTCCTTGATCACCTCTATAGACTGTAGTGACTCTGTATTGTTGACCACTGTAACTGGTACTTCTTTAAGAACAGCGATTTCTTTCATTACCTCCACTTCTCTTGGCACTTCAACGGGAACATCGCGGGTAACTTCGATTGTTTCGAATACGGTCACTTCTTTTTCTACGGGAACAGCAACCTCTCTGATTACTTCAATTTCCTTCACCACTTCTACCTGATTGACCACTTCGTATGGCACTAGCTTTTCAACTTCAACCACTTTGATTCGCTCAGAATCGCGGTGAAGCTCTACTGGTACTTCTTTGGTGAGTGTGATTTCTCGGATGGATTGCGTTTCGTTAGTGAGGGTAACCGGCTTCTCGCGGATTACTTCTACTTCTTTGATCGTTTCTACCCGATTTTGGACTGGCACCGGAACTTCTCTCACAACCTCAACTTCGCGTAGTACTTCTACTACAGTTTCCGTTTTAACCGGAATCTCTTTTCTAAGCTCAACCGGTTTGATTACTTCTCTTGAATTATAAACAGCAACCGGCACTTCCTTCACAACTTCCACTGTATCTACTTTGTGGTCGGTTGTCTTCACCTCAACAGCTACCTCTTTGATGACTTCCACTTCTTTGATCACCGGAACCTGCTTGATTACTTCAACCAGTACTTCCCTGACCACTTCCACCTCTTTGATCACCTCTACTTCCTTGATCACAGGTACTGGGACCTCTTTGATCACTTCCACCTCTTTGATCACTTCTACTTCTTTGATTACTTCAACAGGCACTTCCTTAGAGACAACAAATTCCTTTACTACCTCCACCTCTTTCAGGACTTCTACAGGGACTTCACGTATGACTTCGACTTCCCTAACTACCTCGACTTCTTTAATCACCTCAACTGCAACCTCTTTTACTACTTCAACTTTTTTGATGATCTCCGACTCGCGGATCACTTCTACAGGCACTTCCTTTATCACCTGCACTTCTTTCACCACTTCTACTTCCTTGATTACCTCGATCGGCACTTCCTTGGTAACAGCGACCTCTTTCAGTACTTCCACTTCTTTGATCACTTCCACAGGAACCTCTCTGATCACCTCAACTACTTCTATATTAGTTGATTCGCTCATGACTGGCACTGGCACCTCTTTTATGACCTGCACTTCCTTGATCCTATCCTGGTAGCGGACGACCTCGACCGGCTTTTCACGGAAAACCTCTACTCTCTCCAAAGTAGGTACGTACTTAATTACTTCTACGGGCACTTCTTTGACTAGTTGCACTTCCTTCACCACTTCCCTGGTATTATGTAATTCCACAGGGACCTCTCTTACCACTTCGACTTCCTTAATAGTCTCACGAGACGCGGTGATGCCTTCAGCAACCAAGTAGTTGTAGATGGCTTCCGCCTGCACTTTGCTGACGTTTGTGGCATTTCTCATACCACTGACCAGCTTAGCTTTTTGGATATTCATTTAATCGCTTTAAAAAATGATGAAAAATATTACTATGAGTCAGAGAACTCGCAGATGTGACAAGCCGGTAGGGGGCTGGTCACAGCTACGCCAATGACATTAATACCAGGTTTAATATCACAATCGATCCACCTTGAAAAGGCTCATTGTAGAATACGCTCTGTAATCTATCTGGAAGACTGCATCCAGACATTAGACGTCATTGTGTTGGGAAGCCACAAAATTATGCGCACACAAAAGTACTTAAGTTTAGGAAATATGGTGTCCCATCAGAGTTCTTTTTTTATCAAGCTACTAGTGCTACGCAAACGAAGTCCGCAACACCTTTAAGGGCTTCTATTTCTGTCATCCTTCGTTGCTCGTCAGTCACGTAGCTAAGGCTATGCTCCATCCTCGCGCCTAGGCTGACAAAAAGATAAGCTCCTTAAAGGTGTCTCATACTTTGTTTACGCAGCACTAGACATTTCAAAATATCACCTTTGACAATAATATGGCGTGAAAAATTGACTTTATGCCGCCAGTGTTTCATTGTAAAACGCTTACATAAAAAGACTGCTTCTATACATGCTAAAAGAGCCTGTCCATTGGCGCGTAGGTTGTTAAAAAAACAGGCAATAGTTGAATCGATGCGAGTCAGTGTATAGCAAAAAAGGGACCAAGGCCGCACTAGACAACACAATTAACAGACGGTATTTTTCTGTACTAGCTAAAGTAGAGAGATGGTGCCAGTTACAAGCTGATTTCTGATCCTATACATTGAGGTGCTGCTGCGTGGCAAAAAAATATTAGCAAAAATGGTAGTGCAATTGTAGCAGTTGGCCCAAAAAATGCAGATAAACTACTACCACTTCTGCTTTATTCTGCCACCAACAAGCACTTTGTTTTCATATCTAAAACAAGTTCAGGTGTTTATACTTTCTATTATTATTTTCGTTTGCCTTGTCAGCGGCATGGCATGTCTCTTGCATACTCCGGAAGCAGTAGAGCCGACTGCGGAACACATTGGGGTACTTCCTCAGGAATTGTTTGTGATGATGGCGATCATGGATGAACATGATGATGATTTGCGAGATTGATTTCAGGCATCAGTAAGTTTTGCCATCAACCACTGTGGATTAGTCAAAGGATTAAGGCTTTCGAAATAGGCCTTTAGCTTGGAACGCTCCAATTCCATCTCGGCTTTGGTCATCACAAACTGTTTCCTCTTGAATCGGGCGAGCCGCTTAGCAGCTCTGATGAAATTACTGATGCTTTGTTTGATCGAAGAACCAAGTTCCTTGTTGCGACTTACATAGCGATTAAATGCAATTAGTTGAAATTCGAAGAGTTCGAAATCTCCAGCTTCAAAACTGATTTTTAAAAGGATATACTTGGCTTGTATAACCTCAAACACATTCGTAAACTCAGCATCTTTCAGCAATCCACTTGCAGCATGATGATCATTGGTTTGAAAATAGTAGTGTGCGAGATTTAAGCGGTAAGTATTGGCGCGAGAAGATTTAGGTAGCTTTTCCTTATAACTTTCAATAAAATCCAGTGCCCAAGAGGTTTCCCCAAGACGTAGACTGGCAGAAATGATGTTCTTATAATCCGAAGGAGCTAAGACTCCCTCTTCGAATATGAGATTGGTATCCAATAGCTTCTTGTATATGTCAAAGGATTCACGAAGAAAGTCAAGGTCGCCAGCGTTAATCTTGCGGATACAATAGTTCTGCGCAAATCGATATTGCATCCTTCGTATTGGATTTTCCAGCTTTTCTGCCATTTCGTCCATCAGGGCACGCATTTCATAATAATGCGAGGCATCACTTTCCTGCTCCAGGCATAGCATTTGAAGTTGATTAATTCTCAGCACTTTTAAATCTGAGAAATGTTCTTTCACATACAGCTGCACCTGCGGTAAGAGTCCATAATCGAACTGGAGACCAAAGAAGCGCTCAAATCCTTTCATCTCTACCGCCAAGGCCATTTTCCTGCTCAAATAAAATTCATCGAGAGTGTCACTAATCTTTTGCAAACGATCATCTATATTCCGACGGTCTTCGCTGATATACTGAGCCATTAGCTCCTGTTGCAGTAGGTATTTGTCCAAAGCGGTGCGTACAGCCAGGTATTTCTCATTGCTAAATTGCTTCTGCAACTGCTTTACAGCAATTTCATGACTACCAGATAGCTGTCTTTTGCGCAACTGACGCAAGAATCTCAATTGTGCCGCGGTACTTTCCTGTTGCGCTTCTAGTAGCGATAGAAAATCCCGAAGACAACTCATCAAATCGGAAGAAAGTGATAGGATTCTCTGCTTCTTAAACTTTGTTTTGGGATACAGCGACTTAAATACCGTTTCCTTGGAAATTTGGTCTTCGCTGAAAGCGGGATAACAGGACTCAAGGTATCGCAAGAGCTTGAAGGCAGCGGGACTAGCCCCAGAATAGCTTGCGCTCGAAAACTCCAGAAACTGGGTCATTTCTTTGCGATTCAAACTGCTCAAAACCTTGATTAGGCGACTACCTTTCATAAATTTTGCGGTAACTTATCTAAACGTAAACCACTGACTTTCAAATATTTATCTCATTTCACCTTGCGCCAAGTTAGTGAGTTTTCCCAAATTTTGTATTGTTTCCTTCGTCAAAAATAAGGCATATTATGCCACTGATTACTTTGCAACAAAAATAGACATGTGTCATTCATGCGTAAACTGCTCTGCCTAATACTCTTCCTGCTTACTTATAGCTTTTCGCAAGCCCAAATAATTGTCTCGGGCTCCGTTCAACTTGAAAGCAACAATGACCCTTCTTCGACGGTTTTGGTATTGAATGGCTATTCCGAGGGCGCCCAGTCACAGAATTGCAGTGTCGATAGTGATGGTTCTTATTCATGCGAAGTACAGCCTGGGATCTATACGCTGCATTTGTTTGCGCCAAATCACCAGATCCACGAGTTCTACGATGGGCTTCCGATCACTCTAATTGAAGACTTACAACTAGCAAGCACTACATTAGAGCAGATGAGTGTGAGTGCCATTGTGTTGCAATCGGAGCTAAACAACGGAATCATCTCTTCAGACATGTCAGTGGCTGTGCTGGCAGAAACAACAGCCATTGGAAACCTGGAAATTTTGCCAGGTGCTAGATTAGTTTTCGGCCCAAACGGCAGGCTAAGTGGTAATATCACCGCCATAGGTACTGCAGACAACCCGATCATCTTTGAAGGTGGCAACGCTGGTATTTTGTCTGTCGAAGGCAGCAATAGCGTTTTCGAGCATTGCCATTTTTCAGTCGACAGTTTGTTGACTAATTCCGGAGAAGCCCGCTTCGAACACTGCATCTTAGACGACCTATTCATGAAACAAACGCATGTGGAGCTAATTTCTTGCTCAGCAGATACAATAATCCTTCAAGATGCATCCTCACTCAATGTCGATTGCAGCAGACTTAACAACATAAGAGCATTTGAAATCGATGACCTGACTGTTCAAAATGGCGAGCTTTCAAGCATTAACTTATTTGGCAATGTAGGCGAGATAAAGATCCGCAACAATTTCCTGGGCTCTATTCTTGGCCAAGGAGATGAATATGAACTATTCTCCGTTCAAAACTGCCTCTTCGATGTTGAAAACTTTATTCCCGCTAGCTTCAATACCCCAGGCATAGCATTCTTTTTGACACAAAGTCCCGTCCTTATCAAGAACAACCTCTTCCAGCAAAACGATTTTGCTGACGCCATTTCCTTTGTCATGACTCCGGACCCGGACCTGTCGGTACCCGATGTTAGCTACAATCTTTTTAGCCACCCGAATCCAATCAGCTTCAGCAGCTATTACCCACCAGACTATAATGAACATGTGGCCGTAAACATGCAAGGTGATTCAATTGATGTTTACAATAACCAACACAACGTAGACTTAGGCTTTATTGTTGACTTTTACCCAATTATCGATGCATCCTCCCCAGCTCAAAATGCCGGCGATCCAACTCTGGTAGACCTCAATGGTCCAGATGCAGGAATAAACCTTGCTACTTACTGTCTCACTGATCAATACGATCTTGTGTGGCCAGGGGATACTAACTGGGACCTGAAAGTAACTATGGCAGACCTGTTCCAAATAGGGCTACACTACAATATGATTGGTCCTCAAAGGCCCAATGCCAACACCGAGTGGGAGGGACAGGCCGCAGAGGACTGGAACGTTGTTGCGGTTAACCCCGTCGACTTGAAGCATAGCGACTGTGATGGAAACGGAGTGATCGACAAAATGGACCTTGTGGCTATTGAGCAAAACTACAGCCAATTGCATGAGGCAGGAAAAACTAATGACACCAGTGATGGTGAAACTTTACTATATCTGGAGGGTCCGGAATCCGTGCTGCCGGGAGATACCGTCGAATTGAGAATCATGCTGGGCACAGAGGAATTCCCTGCCAGCCAATTCTATGGAATCTCTTTTGGTCTGCAATTCGACCCAATCTTCCTACAGCCGGGCACGGTAGAGACTTCTTTCGCGGACTCCTGGGTAGGTGAATTTGAAGAAGAATTCATTGCACTGGGCATCCCCCTAGATAGTTTGGGAAGAATCGATATTGGTATTTGCCGCATCAACCTTTGGCCCGTGGCCTCTGGTAGCGGTCAAGTAGGAATGGTGACCTATATCGTCAATGAAGACATCATTGGTAAGGAAAATCTGGACATGAAGATTGACCTGGTCAACGTAGAAGGAGTGAGCCGCCAAGGGGATTTTATACGCTATGACCATCTGGAAGCTACAATAGCCTTGAATGTTAGGGTAGATTCTGGGGACCTGTTGGATATTGCACCAATCATTTATCCGGTTCCAGGCAATCAATATCTGCATATCGATATGCAATCCGCCGAAATACACAGTCTGGAGATTCTGGATTTTGCAGGCGAAATAATGCTTGAGGAATCAGATTCGGCACCAATAAATACGAGGGATTTGGATATCTCAGCACTCGCACCCGGTTTCTATTTCGTTCGAATAAAGGACCAGGACCAAAGAACCCATTTTGCCCGCTTTCTAAAGCAGTAGAGCGAATCAATTGAGGAAAAAAGTGACATTATTTTTTTGACTTGGTAAATTTTCAAGGCTCAAAAGCAAATCTTAATACCTCACAATCAATGAGTTAGAAGCAATCCAAGCTCTGAGAGACCCGAATTTTCCCATATAAATGTCGGTGCACAACACGCCATACCAGCCTATCTTGTAGCAAAGATTGGGACGACAGAAAAGAGATTAATACTGTTGGAAAGGAAAGAACTAGCTCCACATTGTTGACCCTTAGTGTACTATATCTCCGATCCGACAAATCTCTCTTCTGTTCCCTTTATACCAAAAAGGGATGATAGATTATTAGTGTTTCCGTGGCGAGGTCCAACCAAGCCATGTGGGGGCCGCCATCAAGCATGGTGGCCCATTCCTTTTTTACCCTACACCGTTTTTGAAATTTCAATGCCTGCATTTTGACAGTCTTCTTTTATCAACACTAATCAAAGAAAATTCCTATTTTTACGCTCCTGTCGCAACAAGAATCGACAGGCAGACTACGGGATGTAGCTCAGTTGGTAGAGTACACGTCTGGGGGGCGTGTGGCCGCTGGTTCAAGTCCAGTCATCCCGACACCCATTTGCCACTGTTGATGAATCAACAGTGGCAATTTTTTTGATTTTTTTGCGAGAAACTGTCACATTTCGCGAAGTCATTACGATACAGTATTGTTAGGCTGTGTTAGATCGGCCTGACTAGATAGATTAGTGTTTCCACTACTTGGCAAAGTATAAATGCAAAAGGGGCAGCAAGACTCGTTCTTGTTGCCCTTTCAATTAGCCAAACTCTCGCAAATTTCTTTTTTTGGAGCGAAGCAGCAATACACGCGGCGACTGTCTCCCTGTGCTCCGTTTGTAGTCGCTACTCATCCAGCTTGTTCCAGCAACGCCCACTGCTGTCTTTCCGCAGGCTACAAGCCAGCATTGGTCGGCTGTCACGAAGCTGGCTGAGCACCGCCTACCACTTTGCCCAGGGCTATTTTGCCAACAATCACCAGCGCGCAATCATCGTGCAAGCCGAACATTTCGATAATTCGACATTTGAGCTGCAAAAAAGTGTCGAATTCAGGGCATAACTACCTAACAAAGTGAAACAATCTTGTTTGGCAACGAATAACATTACTTTCGGGAAGAAACAAGCATCAATTTGTGCAGGAAAAATCTGACATCATTCATCAGGCTAACAGTCTGCTTAGCCAGGCAAATGAGTTCTTTGCTGCTGGAAAATACCCCCTTGCTCAGTCAAAGGCAAGCCAGGCAGAAAAACTGTACAGCGGGTTAGGCAAGACCTTTGAAAGAATGAAGTGTCAATCACTGATTGCGGACCTGCATCGAAAACAGGGAAACTATCTGCAATGCATTGCGCTTGCCAGCAAGACAATCGAGCACTTGAAGCAAATGCAGGGCAATCAAGAAGAATTGCTAGCTCGCAACCTCAAGACCCTGGCAAATTGCGACTATGAAATGGGCCGATATCAATCCTTTATTGATAGATATCTATTACTGATCGAGATTTATAAGCAGCAGTATTCTCCCATACATTATAAGATTGCAATTGCCAATTCCAGTCTGGGAATTGGGCACAACTGCCTCGGCAATCGACAGCTGGCACATAAATACCATAAGAGAGCCATAGAGCTTTGCGAAAGACAAGAAAGCAATCATCTAAGTAAGATTGGCATTTGCTACAGTAATTATGCAAACGTTTTCCTCGCCGAGCGAGATTATCAAAAGGCCATCATCCTCTATTATAAAGCCATTGCAGTGATTGCGCAAGCTAATGGTGAAGATCATATTGATAGTAGCACTGCACTAGTCAACCTGGGGATCTGCTACAGGCTACAAGGAGATTTGCAAAAATCCATTAAGTATCAATTGCGCGCATTGAAATTGCGGAAACAATACCTGGGTGATCAACACAACAAGGTAGGTGATAGTTTCATAAATCTCGGAAACAGTTACTGTGATTTAGGAGAATACGAGAAAGCCATTTCCCATATGCTACAAGGCATAGACATCTACACTAAAGTATATGGGCAAATGCACCTAAACCTCGCTCAGGCCCACGAGAATCTTGCTACCGTATACGATGATATTGGAAAATTTCCACAGGCCAGGAAACATCTGTACCAAGCACTTGAGATTTACGAGCACTGCTGTGGAAAGCATCACCTTCGTTGCTGCAGATGCCTTATTAATCTCGGCTCTCATTTCTATGCAACAGAAGAATGGGACCGTTCTATCAGCTATTTGGAGCAGGCCTTGAAATTGCAAATACAAAAGCAAGACGTTGAATCAAGTTCAGCATCACAAGCAATACAATTACCTGCACCCTCGTCGGGTTATGATGCCTTGACTCTCCTCATTTGTCTACAATCGCTGGCGAGAGCTTATGAACGAAATTTTGATCAAGACGGAAATCCTCTTCAGCTGGCGAAAGCCCTATTTTATCTGCAGGTAGCAAAAGAATGGATCATCTTCTTTAGAAAATCCTATCAAAATGAAGAGAGTCAGCTCTCTCTGCTACGTAGCGTGAAGGATGTTCTGTACCAAGGCATCGAACTTTGCAAGCGAGCCATGACAGTGGCTCAAGAAAAGCACCAGCAATGGCAGGAAAGCACAAGCAGGATTCTGGAAGCAAATGAAAAAAATTTCCCAAAAGAAAATTTCCATTATGCATTTACTGAAAGCGACATAGGTCTGGTGCTTTTTCAATTTTTCCAGCAAGCGAAGTCTTCCGTATTGCTCACCCGAATGAAGCAAGTGGAAGCAAAAGACCTGAGTAATCTGCCCCAAGCACTTGTGGAAAAAGAAGAACATTTAAGAAGTCGTCTTCGGTCTACCAACAGAAGCATTCTAAAGCTAATGCATTCGACTTCACACAGTCAGTCACAGTCTGCAAATTCAGATCGGGATTCAGATCACAGGGAAAATCTGAAATTGAAGAAGAAGCTGCATGACCTTAGAGCGCTGCACTGGCAACTGCAGCGAGAGATTGATCAGCTCATGCAAGAAATGGAACAAGAACATCCTTCCTACTATGAGCTAAAGTACCATTTCGATGCAATTGATCTAAAGGCAATACAAAAAAGGTTGCAACCGAATCAGGCCATATTGGAATATCTGCAAACTGAATCGGCCATAAACATTTTGCTAATTACGGATCAGCAATTGAGGCTTACAAATCTTTCGCTTTCCACTAATCAGGAGAAATTGATTTCGGACTTTCTGATCGGTATAAGTCGATCTCAAAAATCCAGGTATGCTGAAGCCGCCTACCAACTATACAAGCTGTTGATACAACCAATCCGGCACTTGATTCAGTCAAAAGATGAATTGATCATAATCCCTGATGCCTCCCTATATGGACTGCCTTTCGAGGCATTGCTTTCAAGTGTGACAAAGGATTCATCTTACATTGATCTGCCCTATCTGATTCGAGAATTCATTATTTCGTACCAGTTTTCTGCAAGCTTATGGTACCGCACAATGCAAAAGGCCTCGGAGCAAGTTGCCAAATCTAACAGCTTTATCGGATACGCCCCTGTGTACTCCAGTGCAAAAGCGGACAAAACCCTGGAACAGCGCTTTACAGCTGTAAATACCAGAAGTACGAGTTTGCATGGACAGGCTTGTACAGAACTCAAGCATAGCGAAGAAGAAGTGAAGGCTGTCGTACATCTTTTTGAGAAGCGAGGGCATAAGGTAGCCAGCAGATTGCACGAAGCGGCTTCGCTAAGTAGTTTTCGAGCGGAGATCGAAGAGTATAAATTTATTCTGGTAGCCGCGCATGCCAGCTATAAGGAGCAGCAACATGACTATTCCGGTATCAGTTTCTCTCCTGAGAAACAGTATGCTTCGGCCACAGCCAAGGCAAGGGTAAACAATTCTGTAAGGACCATGACTCCTGCCTCCCTGGACACTACACTCTGCATTGCCGACACCTACCATCTGCGGCTAAACGCTGACCTTATAGTATTGAGTTGTTGCCAATCTGGTCTCGGCAAGAAGCATGAGGGAGAAGGTATCCTTGGTCTCAATCGTGGATTTGTCTTTGCAGGAGCAAGCAATGTCATCTACACTTTATTCAAGGTGTATGACGATTACTCCAGTAAGCTGACCCAGCACTTGTTTAGCAATATACTTGAAGGTAAGTCGTATAAAGCAGCACTGCGACTATCGAAGCTCCAGCTGATTAGACAGGAAAGCAGCAGTCCAATGCATTGGGCAGGATTCGTGATACTAGGGAGATGATCTCTTCGACAATTGAATCTTGCGTTTGGCCTTTTTGATAACCCTGGGAAAGTCACGCTGCGTGGTCCGTCTTCAACGGGCGCTTCGACTACGCTCAGCGACCGTTGAAGACTCCCAATTGGGTTTTTACTCACTCTGGCTCAGCGACCGTTGAAGACTCCCAAATGGGTTTCTACTCACTCTGGCTCAGCGTCAGGCGTGGGCTCCGTCAATGATTTTTACTCAGTCTGGCTCAGGATCCGATAGTGACTCCTGTGCTCGACCCTAATAAAGCTATAAACTTTCGGTGAAGCTTGCTAGTGCTGCGTGGGACTGCAGCGGCAAAATAGCCCTGATAGCAGAGGAAATAGGGGCGCTACACAGCAACTGAGCGCCACACTAACAAGGGCTGCGAGTATGCGAGCAGACCTTGGTAGTGCGGCAGCGAAGCGCTGTGTAGTGCCCCTATTGGAACGGATAGCAGGATGGCAGCATCGCGCTGGAGCCTGCTTTGCTCCTAATATCCTGATATAAGAATTCTTCTTCCTATATGCATTTCATCATTTGTGAGCTCCAGCCAATAAACGCCAGGAGGCAATTCTCTCATGTGAATTTGCAATTGCGCACCCGGCTGTCGGTCTAGCTTGACAAGTTGCCCAGCGGCGTTGTACAGTTGTATATCCGTTGCTAAATATGGATTTACTCCGCTCACTGTCAGATAGTCTGACACCGGATTTGGATAGAGGCTGATCGGAGTTGGCGGCTCCACATATTCATTTCCTACAACCGTTCCGAAATCTGTCGGTAGTCGGTATGGTACAGGACTTTGATCAAAGGAAAGAATGCGCACATCAGAAATGGTGCAGGTATAGTCGTACACAAAATCCTGGTGTTTACCTTCGACATTTTCGATGAGAATAAACTCCAGTGCACCTACAGGGCCAAAACCTGAGCGATTCTCCTGATCAGTTCGTACGAGAGCGATCTCGAAAGTTGGGTCATTAAGATCTGGAAAGTGTTTGACTATCGTTACCATGTCAACGCCCAATTCGCCCAGCCAGCTATTTTCAAATTTGATCATAGCGGTTTCAGGAGTGATCGCGATTCCGTCATAATGCAATGTAAAGGCGATACCGTATACATTGACAGCAGGGAAATCTTCTTCGCCAAAAACGATGGGAGCCACCACTTCAGATCCTCCGAGAAGCACATCGTCCGGCAGATCCACATAGAGGGGTGGGTCTTCTTCATTTTCAGTTTCCTGCTCGTCTCCTGTTTTACCATGCGTTTGTGCATAGTTCTGCGAAAGGGCCAAAGTATCGTCCAGTGCCACAGTGCCATCACCGTTGCAGTCTGCGTGTTTAAAGTTGGCACCACCAAGGAAATCCAAAGTCCAGTCCACACATTCCTGACCTTCCCAATCTATTGTCGGATTAACTCTTGAGAAGCCTGACTGCCCCATCGCAATCCCCAGATTGAGCAAGTCAAAATTATTGGCAATCCCATCTGAGTTGGCATCTCCTGGCCAAACCAAACCGCCACATACATATGGATAAATAATTATCGTATTGTTACATTCCGCATCAGAGAGTGATTGGATGGTCAGTGACATTTCTGTGTTGTCAGGAATTTCAAATTCCAATGGCAGATCGTTGTATGACAAAGGCCCCAGGGGCGTATTGTCGAGGTAGAGTACATAGGCATCGCCGCCAGTATCGACCACATCGAAATCGAGGCTGATCAGCAGTTCAAATTCATTGCATTCGAGCACTTCATAATCTATCTCACCTATCAGGCATTCAACTGGTGTGCATTCGGGAGATTGAAAAACTCCAGAGCTTGTGCAAGCACCGTCTAGTTCATCTACAATTTCAAACTCATAGGCTTCTTCGTTTAGTTCGAAGTCACCCAGCATTACCGGCAGCTGATCATAGTTGAAACTCGCATAGAATTCCCCATTGATTAGTACATTGAAGAGGTCAGCGGTTTCGGCATGTTCAAAGTTCACCAAGACCTGGAAGGTGCAGTTATCCCAATCCGGAGCCACGGATAGCGACAGCTCGCCCATCTCGCAAAGCGATTGGCAGTTAGGACTAAAAAACTCGGTACTGGCAGAACAAACTTCGCCTTGTGCATCTACCACGGTAAACAGATAGACGCTTTCGTCTCCCAGGAGATTTTCAATATTGATGGGCAGTGAAGCATAGGCGTAATCATTGTATAGGTCGCCATTTATGTATAGGAAAAACCCTCCGGTGGTATTGCTGTGTTCAAAGTCCAGTTGTGCAGTAAAGTTCCCGTTTTCACATTCACCCAGGTCCACATTAAGAGAACCGATCTCACATAAGCTGGCGGAACAATCGATTGGGTCGACGAAATTGAAGGTAGAACAATAGTCAAACTCACTATCCGTCACAACAAATTCATATACTGTTTCATTATCTCCATCAAAGGGACCAAGCTCAAGCGGAACCTGATCATAAGCGAAGGTTCCGTATTCATTCCCATTGCCTACAACTGTGAAGGAATCCGATGCGTTATCAGCAGCAAAGATGAGATTAACATAAAAGGAGCCGTCTGCACATTCTGATGGTTGCAATATCAGCTCACTCATGGTGCATGGAATTGGGCAATCTGGTGCGGCAAATTCTACACTGGAAATGCAGTCTCCTGCCTCAGCGTCGGCTGCGATAAATGCATAGCCTCCACTTGCTGGTAGATTTGTAACCAGTACAGGCAACTCTGCGTAGGCATACTCTCCTACCAGGCCATCCTGGTTGCTTAGCACAAAGAAGTCTGAAGCGGGATTTTCATATTCGAATAGAAAATACATATCGAAAGTACCATCATTGTTACAATCTGTTTCGTATTGTATTTGGGCAATATCGCAGGGCTGTTCACAGTTTGGCGCTATGGTTTCCAATTGATAGCTACAATCAGGGTTTTCCAGATCAACAACCTCTATAAAGTAGTTTCCGATGAGATCTTCAATCCCTTCCACCACAATCGGGAGGGCACTGTATTCATAAATACCATCTGACTGCTCATCAATAAACAGTTCGAAAGAATCAGACGTATTGGCATATTCAAAATCCACAAAAAGATTGAAGGAGAAGTTTTCGTTACAGACTTGTTGGATCTCCATGAGTCCGATCGTGCAATCGACTTCTTCGCAAATTGGAGCGATCACTTCAGTGATGGCGGAGCAGGCTGAGTTTTCAGCATCTACTAATTCGAAGATATAGACTGTCTCGCCATCACCTTCAAAGGGACCGGCGGTCAAAATTCCCGAGCCGTATTCGTAGTTTTCATACAGTGCTCCATTGACTGATAGCACAAGGAAATCAGCCGCTGGATTCACTTCTTCGTAGGCAATTTCGAAGGACCATTGTCCGTTATCACATGGAAGCGTATTCACTTCTGTGATATCGATTGCACATGGTGCTACCGTACAAGTAACCGGCTCCAGTTCGACCGTGCCGATACATTCGGGGTCTGCCAGATCAGAGATCGAAAACTCGAGCGCAGTTTCCCCATCGCCGGTAAAGGGACCTAGCTCGATGGGAAGTTGCTCATAATTAAACAATCCATAAATCTGCCCATTGCCTTGTACCCAGAATCCGTTGGAATTTTCTGGGATAAACTCATAAGCAAAGTCCAGCATTACTGTGTACTCACCTTCAATACAGTCATTGGTAGTCGTAGACACTTCAAAAATATTGCAGATGGGTTGTTCGCACTCGGGAAGTACCAATTCTCCGAAGACTGAACAGCCAATCGAAGACTCATCAAAAGCGGTTAGATTGTAGACCGAGCCATCACCCGGAATTCCAGTAACAAGTACAGGCAGGTCTTCGTAGGCAAAGTAGCCAAGAAAGCCTCCACTGCCTTCTACGCCGAAGAGTCCTTCAGCACCCTGGTACTCCATGTTTAATGCGATACTGACTGTACCGTCCTCTTCACAAGCAGCGCTGAGACTTAAGTCTGAAAGCACACAAGGTGTAACACATAACAGTGCCTCAACCTCAACAGTTGCGCCACAATCCGGGAATTCGGCATCTTGCAGGGTGATTTCATAGACGGAATCTCCATCTCCGGCCAGGGGACCTACGGTTACGTAACTTTGTTCGCCATAGGCATACTGTTCAGCCAACTCTCCATCAATCAAGACCTGAAGTTCAGACCCGACTCCGTTGTGATTGAAGACAACATCAACGAAGAAATCATCTCCATCACAGTTTTCAAAGTACTCAATCAAGGTAATATCCAGCTCGCAGTTGTCAGGGCAGCTATAGCTGAGTTCACCTTCGTAGACACAGCCATCGTCTTCTCCATCGTAGATGGTAAAGCTGTGCGTACCATTTGTCAGTTCCTCGATCTGCACCTGATTACCATCGAAACTCAGGACAAATTCTCCATCAAGCCAGAGGTCGTAAACTCCGCTGCTGTTTTCTGCGGCAACTGTCACTACCGCTGTATAGTATTCCTCATTGATACATTCATAAGAGGCTACCTCGGCTTCAATATTGCATTGGAATTCCGAACAACTTACTGGATCAATAGAAGTCCAGTTTGTGCAGTCAGGATTTCCAAGGTCTATAATTGAAAATTCATAGATTGTTTCATTATCAGCGGCTAGTGGTCCTATTTCTGCCGGTAGATTATTATAGGCAAAGAGTCCGTAGTTTGTACCATTTCCTTGTACGGTAAAGCCATTAGAATTTGGCGGCAAGCCACTATACTCGAAGCTTAGTTGCACAAAGAATTCGCCCGCTTCACATTCTACCACAGCAACAGACGGATCATTAATTTGACAATTCGCTATTTCGCATTCGGGAGCTTGCATGAATAGCTCTCGATCACATCCTGTCAATTCGCTGTCAAAAATATGCCATTCATAGCCGAGGGCCTGGGCTTCAAGATTGAAAATTGTAACAGGCAGTATATCGTAGCTGTAATACGCGATAAAGCCATAGTTATTTTCGACTCCAAATGCTGGGCTGACTGGATTGGCGACGGCAAAGTCGATCGTGAAGTTATAGGTGCCATCCGTATTGCATTCTGTTTCATAGGATGGGCTTCCAATTTCGCAAGTCTCCGTTATACAGTTCATGGCTTCGACGACTGCAAAGTCAGAACAATTAGTGCCAGTTGACACAATTATCTCGTACACAGAATCGCCATCACCGGCAAATCCTCCCAGAGGAAGCGGCAGGTCATCCAACGTGAAATTTAGCTCTATTCCTGTGTTTGTTTCTAAGAGGAACTCTGCATCAGGGCTGCCCGTAAATTCAAGTGCTAGCACAATATTGAAATTACCAAGATCATCGCAATTGCCCGGATCTGCAATTACCTGCATGATCCCACAAGGCTCTTCATCGCAGTTTACCGGGCCGAGCTCCACAAAACTGCCGCAGAGGTCAGTGACCAAATCTGCAACACCAAACTCATAAGGAAGAGTGCCAGCTGGTAGTGGTCCCAATGTTACCGGCACTTCTTCATAAGAGAAATTGCCGTAGTTGTTTCCATTGCCAAATATTGCGAATCCTTCTTCAGAGCCATTTTGAGCTGCAAAGTCAATGCTTACAAAAAACTCCTCGCTCTCGCAGGAAATGACCGTGGCTTGAACGTCCGAGATTACACAAGATGATGTCTCGCAGTTAGGAGCTGACAGAAGTAGCAACTCATAGCAGGACTCGTTATCATGTTCGGTTACTACCAGACTGATAGAACCGCCATTTCCTTCTGCAAAATTCTCAATGTAAATGGGCAGTGAAGATAGCGGAAATGTACCTATCAAAGTGCTACCATCAAATACATCAAAGCTCTCGGTAGCAAAATTTTCATGATTAAAATTGAGTTCGACTCCGTAGAAACCTTCCTCATTGCAATCTGTAACAGCTGCCTCGAGATCCCAGAGTTCGCAAGCTAATACGCACTCTACCAAATCAAGCTGGAATCCAACTGCACAGCCGAAGTCTTCTGCATCCGCAACGATAAACTGGTAGGCCTGATTGCCTTCAAAAGGACCATAGCTTGCCCACAGATTCTCATACAAATCAGTAGTAAAATATTCTCCATTGACATAAAGGTCAAAAGAGTCGCTTTGCGGATTTTCATAGGCAAAGTTCAGATCAATCATGAAGCTCCCATCTTCACAGGGATGAGCCTCTACAATCATATTGCTAAAAGAACACTCTTGAGGCTCAATGCAATCTGGAGCGATCAGTTCATAAAATCCAAAGCATGCCTCCATTTCGCTATCAAAGACGCTAAAGTTGTATTGTTGTCCATTTGCTTCGAATGGTCCCAGCGTGACAAATAGATCTTCGTAACTGTAGGTTTCGTAAATATCATCATTCACCCAAACTTGAAACGAGTTTGAAGCCGGGTTACTCACGGAGAAGTCCATATCGACCATGAAAGATTGCCCTTCACATTCATAAGCTTCGACTATCATTCCGTCTATGCTGCATTCTTCAGCAGGCTCGCAAAATGGCACCTCAAACTCAAATTCCTTGAAGCAATCCGGGAAGTCGTTTACCTGGATGGTCATCGCATGCAGGGCTCCATCTGCAGGAGCGAAGTGTGAAATGTTTAAAGGCAACTCGGCCAAGGGGTAGAAACCGACGTACTCTCCGTCATAGAAGATTTCAAAGAAATCGTTGGGCACATTCTGGTGTGCAAAGTTGATAAAGACCTCGTAGAAGAGGTCGTCATCACAATCGCCAAATTCGACCACTGGTTCTATTATTTCACAGGCGCTCTCGAAACAATTTGGAGCGAATACCTGACCGAAAGTGAAGCAAGTTTCATTTTCCAAATCTACTATTTCGAATGCGTAGCTATTTCCATTGCCTTCAAAGTTTTCGAAAACCAATGGAAGATCTGCATAAGCGAAAGTCCCATAATTAGTTCCTGCGCCATTGGTAACCTGGAAGCCTTCAGAACTATTGACATACTCGAAGTTCAGGATAATGTCGAATCCGAAGTCATCGTTGCATTCTCCAGCTATGAGACTCAGGTCATACAGCCCACAGATGGGTTCTTCACAGCTGACCTCGCCAATGCCTATATCCTCGGCACAATCATTAAACTCATTATCAATAACCACCAATTCGTAGTTCAGTCCGGTATTGGCTTCCAGGGGACCAACCAGAATCGGAAGCGAAGCATATTCGAAGTCTCCGTAATCGTTACCATTTCCTAGCAGGCTAAATGTATCAGAGGTATTTGCGAAGGCAAAATCAACTTGGAAGTAAAAGTTTCCGTTGCCACATTCTACGACCTGCGGAACCAGTGTACCGATGGCACAATCTGGAATTGAACAGTTTGGAATTTCCACATTAATCTCATTGCTGCAGAATTCACTTTCGAAATCCTGAACAAACAAGGAGATTGTTTGACCTTCACCTGCAATCCCATCAACGATTACCGGCAAATTTTCATAGGCATAAGGGCCGTCAAGCTCCCCATCAATATATACTAGAAAGGTTCCGGATAGCTGATTTTCATGTTCAAAATTTAGAACAAAACTGTAGTTACCATTTTCACTACACTCGTTACCGTCTATGACCAACTGTCCGATGGCACAAGCCCCGGAGTCACAAGCAATCGGTCCAATACCACCAAAATTGCTGCAATCAGGATTCTCCAGATCGCGCACGATGAATTCATAGATCGTTTCGCCATCTCCCTCAAATGGACCTAGGGTAATGAAAGTTTCGGCATAGGGGAAAACTCCATATTCGTTTCCATTTCCTACCACGGAGAATTGAGCAGCTGCAGGGTTGCTTGCTTGCACCTCAATATCAACGTAGAACTGACCGTTCTCGCAAGGGTGCGCTTCTGCTATCACATTATTAATCACACAGTCTGTGTTTTCGCATAGTGGAGCAATGTAATCCGCCACGGCCAGACAAGTTTCATCGTCATTATTAATCACGTGAATCAAGACAGGCTCTCCATCCCCGGCTGCAAAACCAGTAACTTCCATCGGCAGATCATCGTACTGATAAAAGCCGTAGAAAGATTCATTTAAGAAAAGATCAAAACCGGCTGGATTGACATTCTCATAATTGAAGTTGATGTACAGCTCATAATTACCATCATCGTCACAGACATTTGGATCAACTACCAAATCCCAAATATTGCAGCTTTCCTCTTCACAAGCTATGGGTCCGATGCCACCAAAATTGCTACATTCCGGATTCTCCAGATCGCGCACTACGAACTCGTAGATGGTTTCTCCATCTCCGTCAAATGGCCCCAGAGTGATGAATGTTTCCTCATAAGAGAAGTTTCCATACTCATTGCCATTGCCAGCCACTGAGAATTGAGCAGCTTCTGGATTGCTTTCTTGCACCACAATATCAACGTAGAATTGTCCGCCTTCACAAGCATAGGCTTCAACAATCACTTCATCAATGCTACATTCATTTGCTGTACATAGCGGTGCGGTATAGTCTGCAAGAGCGAAGCAAGCAGGATCATCATTGTTGTTAACCTGAATCAGGACAGGCTCACCATCGCCAGCTGCAAAACCAGGAATCTCCATCGGCAAATCTTCATATTGATAAAAGCCATAAAACGCTTCATTGAGATACAGATCGAAGCCTGCCGGATTTACATTCGCATAATTGAAGTCAATATACAATTCGTAGGAGCCTTCAGCGTCACAAACATTTGGATCGACAACCAGGTCCCAAATATTGCAAGTCGGTGCTTCGCATGCAAT
>JAHDEE010000028.1:0-16856 GCA_020629005.1 Chitinophagales bacterium | reverse complement strand
TACAAACTCATAAATAGATTCACCATCCCCGTCAAAAGGACCCAATGTGATAAAGGTCTCAGCATATGGAAAGGAACCATAGTTGTTTCCATTTCCCTGAACAGTAAACTGACTACTGCTTGGATTGCTTTCCTGAACTTCAATATCAACTAGAAACTGACCTCCTTCACAGCCATAAGGCTCTACAATGACTGCATCGATACTGCACTCATTGCTCTCGCAAAGAGGGGCTGTGTACTCAGCGCCTGCAAAACAGGTCGCATCGTCGTTGTTAAATACTTGTATAAAGACAGGCGCTCCATCACCAGTGGCAAAGCCAGGAATTTCGAGTGGTAAATCTTCGTATTGATAAAAGCCGTAGAAGACTTCATTCAAAAACAAATCGAAGCCTGCCGGATTTACATTTTCGTAATTGAAATTGATAAACAGACCATAGTTACCTTCACCGTTGCAGCCATTTGGATCGACAACCAGGTCCCAAATATTGCAAGTCGGTGCTTCGCATGCAATTGGACCAACTACTCCAAAATTCGTACAGTCTGGATTATCATTGTCCCATACTACAAACTCATAAATAGATTCACCATCCCCGTCAAAAGGACCCAATGTGATAAAGCTCTCGGCATAAGGGAAAGAGCCATAGTTATTACCATTTCCCTGAACGGTAAACTGACTACTAACCGGATTGCTTTCCTGCACCACCACATCCACAAAGAACTGACCTCCATCACAGCTATAAGGTTCTACAACTACTGCATCTATGCTGCACTCGTTGCTCTCGCAGAGGGGTGCGGTAAATTGTGCACTGACGAAGCAGGTCTCTTGGTCATTGTTTTGCACTCGAACATTGACAGGCTCACCATTTCCCACCCCGAAAACTGCAATATTAAGTGGGAGAGATTCATATTGGTAGAACCCATAAAAGACCTCGTCGACAAAGAGATCAAATCCTGCAAGATTGACCTCTTGGTAGCTGAAGCTTAGATATAGACCGTAGTTGCCGTCCGCATCGCAGGAATTCGGATCAAGTACCAAGTCCCACATCTCACAGGACGACTGAGAACATTCAATTGGACCCAATACATTAAAGTTCGAACAGTCTGGATTTTCTGCATCCCTGACAACAAATTCATAAATCGAGGTGCCATCACCTTCAAAAGGACCAAGCGTTATAAAAGCTTCAGAATACTGAAAACTTCCATAGTTGTTCCCATTCCCCGCCACTGTAAATTGAGCACTCTCAGGATTTGCTACGGCAACTTCCAGATCAACCATAAACTGGCCACCCTCACAAGGGTGAGCTTCGACAAAAACATTATCAATGGAGCAACCACAAGCCTCTAAAGGGACAGAAACGTCCTCTACGCAAAAGTTCAGCAGGTCTTCATGGCCAACAACGAAGCCAGCAGCGGCAGATCCGACATTAGGAATTTGCACTGTAATCGGCAGTTGCCCCAGGGAAAAAGAACCCAGATAATCACCAGCATGCGAAATATCAAAATCATTGCTGGCCCAGTTATCGTAATTAAAGTTTAGGCCCACGAAATAAGAATTGCCATCACACTCCAATACTTCAGCACTAAGACCGGTGATAGAACAGCTTCCTCCACACTCGAGAGGACTTGCCAAGGCTGTCCAGTCACTGCAAGAGTTGGTATCATTGTCAATAGCGACAAACTCATATACTGTACTGCCATCCATAGCCAAAGGCCCAAGAGTAACCGGCAAATCCTCATATGCAAAATCCCCGTAATTATTCCCATTACCTTGTATCCTAAAGCCGTTGTTACCTTGTTCTGCATACTCAAAATTTACAGACACAAAGAACTCCTCCTGATCGCAATCAGTGGATACCACAGAATAGGAGACACCTGCAATCTCGCAAGCCGAAAGCCCAGATTGAAAGGAGTACAAACAGAGAAGAATTAGGAAATACTTTTTCATAGCTACCATGGTTCAAAAAATTCTATTGGGCTGAGACAAAACAATGTCCAGCGCAGTTTATAGGGGCCATACTACAAATCTTGCAAATTATAGTAAGGGCGGAAAGTACTTTTTAGCTGCTTTGTCATATTTTTCGACATAAAATCACCACAATTGCGAGGCCATACAACTGATTACCAATATCTTAGCATTTACCCTTAGTCAGGAAAAACCATATAGCTTTTCAGTAGCAAAGTAGTACATATCATGTATAAAAGTACCTTAATAGAGTTTTGCAGACAATTGACCCGCAAAGAGATGTCAAGATACCTGCAAATTGCTCATTCCCCAATTCACAACAAACACAAAGCAGTCACTGCATTAGTCAAATATTTAGACAAAATCTATCCTGATTTTAACGAGAAGAAAACAGCTGAAGAAAGCATATCCCGTGGAATCAGAGAAAATGGTCTAAAAGGAAAATTCGTACTCAAACATGTGTCTTCATATGCTCTTCGGTTGCTGGAGCAAATGTTCATTCTGGACCAGTTAGAACATTCACCCATAGATTCAAGTTTTCTTTTGCTTCTGGCACTCAGAAATCGAAAACATACAAAAAGATACGAGCAAAAGCTAAAGAAACACTTACAAACCATTGAAAATTACCCAGTTAAAAATGCACATTTCCATTATCACAACTACTCCATAAATTCCGAGATTGACCAGTATAATATGCGACAATCCTCCTATCGAAGAGACGAAACTTTGCAAACAAAGGTGCAGTCTCTAGACAACTACTTTTTGTCGGAAAAGTTGAAGAGTTCCTGCGAAATGTTAAATCGGCGGTTGTTTCTAAATGTGCACTATGAATTTCATTTGCTCGAAGAAATCATTGGACATATAGACGAAAGGATATCCTACTTTGAACAGATACCCTCGATCATCATTTACTATAAAGTCTATCACACCTTGCGGCAGCCAGATGTCCCAAAACACTACAAAGAACTCCGCATACTGTCCAAAAAATTTAGCCATCTTTTCCCTACCGAGGAACTTCGCAACATTTATCTGCATGCATACAACTTCTGTCTTCGAAAAGTTAATCAGGGGAATAAAGACTTTTTGAGAGAGACCTTCGACCTCATCCAAGAGTTCATGGAGAAATCAATCTTACTAGATAACGGAATATTGTATGAGCCGCTTTACAAAAATGCAGTGAGTATCGGCCTTCGGTTGAAAGAGTATGATTGGACCAAGTCGTTCATATATGACTTCAAGAGCAAACTCCATCCAGAAGTCGCTGACAATGCTTTCAACTTCTGCTTGTCATCGTTCTACAGCGAAACAGAGCAGTACAATCATGCCCTGGAGCTCTTACAGTCTGTGGAGTATACCAATATTGTTTACACACTTGACGCCAAATCTCTACTCCTGAGAATCTATTATCAATTGGGTGAAGAAGAATCATTTAGGAGTCACTTCAGTGCTTTTCAAAAATTTCTAAAACGCAATAAGCTGCTGGCAAAGCCAAAGTATGAAAGATACCGTAATCTATTCAGATTTGCGCAGCACCTCTTTCACGTGAAGAGCAAGATTCAATATCAAGCAAAGCAAAAAAGTCGGCTGGATCTTCAGAACATAATTGCTATGATTGAGGCAGAAAATCAGATCGCCAACCGTGGTTGGTTGCGAGCAAAAATCGAAGAGCTGGAAATCAAATTGAACTGAGAAAATGGAAAATGTAATTCTCGAAATCTGTGCAAACTCTCTATCTTCTGCACTTAATGCCGAAAAGGGAGGTGCAGATCGAATTGAGCTTTGCGTCAATCTGCAAGCTGGCGGTACAACACCTAGTGCTGGGCTAATTCAACTTTGTCGTGACAAATTGCAAATTCCTATCCATGTGCTGATCAGAAACCGCACCGGGGACTTTTGTTATAGTAAAGCAGAGCTAGAGGTAATGTCAAAGGATATTGCCTTTTGCAAACGATTAGGCATTGATGGCATTGTGAGTGGTTGCCTCAATAACGACGGACGAATTGATCTGCAAGGAACCCAAGTACTACTGGACGAATCCAGGGGAATGAGCTTTACTTTTCACCGAGCCTTTGACCTCTGCCGGGATCCGCTAGTCGCAATTCAAAAGCTGAAAGCTCTAAAGGTGGACAGAGTGTTAAGTTCAGGTCAGGCAAAATCAGCTGCAGATGGTGCCGAAACACTTCAAGAACTAGTAGCCATTGCCGGAAGCAGGATTTCGATAATGCCAGGAGGTGGCATAAATTTGGAAAATCTTAACAAGATCATTGCTACAGGAGCCAAAGAAATCCACCTTTCTGCCAGGGTTTTAAAGCATAGCACTTTCATGCCGCAGCATGGCAAACCCAGCTTTTCAAATACAATTCTCGAAAATGACTATTTTGAGACCTCCACCGCCAGGGTGCGGGAAATCAAAAGATGCTTACAATTGTGAAACACTTCTACCCCATCACTTACCTCCTATTTTGCTTTTTTCAACTGCAAGTTGAGGCACAGAATTCACCAGATCTTATCTGCATAAATTTGCATGATGAATGGGAATTCCGACCAGCTAAGCAAGGGGTCTGGTCCCCAGCCGAAGTTCCGGGATCGGTACATTCCGATTTGCTCAAGAATGAACTAATCAGGGATCCCTTTTCGCATATGAATGAAAAGGAAGTCCAGTGGATCGAGGAAGAAGACTGGCTGTATCAAAGTGTTTTCAACTGCGCAGATGAAATCGCTGCAAAACAAAATATCGTTCTTCACTTTAAGGGTTTGGATACCTACGCCGACGTTTACCTTAACGAACAGTTGATTCTGCAGGCGGACAACATGTTTCGAAGCTGGAATATCGATGTCAAGAAAATATTGAAAAGTGGGGAGAATCATCTTAAGATACATTTCCATTCTCCCATGAAAATGGCCAGACCCAGAAGAGACGCTCTCAACTATAGTTTGCCGGCAGGCAATGACGCCCAGGAAGAAAAACTTAGTGTATTTACTCGCAAAGCTCCATTTCAGTTTGGTTGGGATTGGGGTCCACGCTTGGTCACAGCCGGTATTTGGAGACCAATCGAATTAACAGCCTGGGACAAGGCGGGCATCAAAGATTGTTTGCTACTTACCAGCGAACTCAATGAGGATAGAGCACGAATAAAAGCCAAGATAGAGTTGAAGAAGACTGGAGTGGAAAAGGTTCAATTGCGGATCCGCGACACCGAAAATGGCAATGTGCTGCTCAACAAACAGTTTTCGAGTATCGAAAACAATCAGCTGGAAGCAAATTTTATTATTGATAAGCCCAAGTTGTGGTGGTGCAACGGACTTGGCTCTCCCCATTTATATAAGCTGAATGTTGAGTTACTGACTGCAAAAGGGGAACAAATTGATGCAAAACTGTGCAAGCTTGGGATTCGCAATATTGAATTGGTGCAAGAGGCTGATAGCATTGGTACCTCATTTTATTTCAAATTGAATGGGATTCCTGTCTTCATGAAGGGGGCCAATTATATTCCCTCCGACAACTTGCTGGATCGGGTGAACAAGGAGCGGTATCAAATGCTGGTCGAAGCGGCAAGAGATGCCAACATGAATATGCTTCGCGTATGGGGCGGTGGCATTTATGAGGAGGACCTGTTTTACGATCTGTGTGACGAGAATGGAATATTGGTTTGGCAAGACTTCATGTTCGCTTGCAGCATGTATCCCGGAGACAAGGCCTTTCTTGAGAATGTACGAGCAGAAGTCCAGGATAATATCATAAGGCTGAGACAGCACCCCTGTATTGCTTTATGGTGTGGGAACAATGAAATGGATGTCGCCTGGCACAACTGGGGCTGGCAAAGCACCCATCGCTATAGCAAAGCAGATTCCACCGAGATCTGGAACAATTATCAAACCTTGTTTCATCAAATCATTCCCTACGAGCTGCTGCGGCTTGATCCGCTGCGCCCCTATGTAAGTACCTCTCCTTTGAGCAATTGGGGAACGATGGAAAACTTCAATCATGGCAGCATGCACTATTGGGGAGTCTGGCACGGGAATGACCATTTCGAAGGATATGAAAAGTATGTAGGTCGTTTCATGTCCGAGTATGGCTTCCAGTCATTTCCTTCGCATAACACAATCAAAAAGTTCAGCAGTACCTCAGACAGACGCCTGGACTCACCAGTCATGAAGCATCGCCAAAAGAGCTACAAAGGCAATGGACTAATCTATGAGTTTATGGATGAGCTTTTACCACGACCTGAAAAATTCACGGATTTCCTCTATTTCAGTCAACTGACCCAGGCCGAAGGTCTTAAGAAAGCCTTTAACAGTCATCGAGCCAAAAAACCACATTGTATGGGAACGCTCTATTGGCAACTGAACGATTGCTGGCCGGCCATTTCCTGGTCTGGAATCGACTATTACGGTAATTGGAAAGCTTTGCACCATTATGCCAAAAGAGCCTTCCAACCATTGGTCGTTCTTCCTTACGAATCAGATGGAAAATTCAAGGTCAAGATAAATTCTGATTTGAACTACGCTGTCGAACCGGAACTGCTAATTCAGCTGTTTGACTTCAAGGGACGAGAGCTGTTTCATACTGTTCGACCTATCAGGGTTGATTCCTTATCCAATGAAGAATTTTACGAAATCGAGGTCAAGTCCTGGCTGTCTGAACACAGCCCTCAAAGCACCTTTGCCACGGTTTCCCTTTATCAAAACGAGCGAGTCTTGGCAAGCTCAGACTATCACTTCCTGCCCTATAAGGATCAGGATCTGGGACCTGGAAATTTCAAGACTGAAATTTCAAATCAGGGCGGATACTTCCTGTTGAGTCTGAGCTGCAAGGAACTTGTAAGAGGCCTGCAACTGGAATCTGCACAGGATGGTCATTTTGACGATAATTTTTTCGATCTAAAGCCAGGGAGAGCACGCATTGTAAAATTTACGCCGAAGGAGCCTGTGGATATTGTTACCTTTAAGAATGGCCTCAGCACCCGTTCTGTGAATCAAGTTATGCGGGAATTGGACAGAGAGTGAGGTCCAAATCATACCGACTATGAAGATCAACCAATTCTGCCTCCTGTTAACAGCGGGCTTCTTGCTCTTGATACCACAACTTCAACTTTCAGCACAGAAGGACTTCCAAAAACATGTCAACCCGTTTATCGGAACGGGCGGACATGGCCATACATTTCCGGGACCTTGCACTCCTTTCGGTGCAGTACAACTTAGCCCAGACACCCGTTTAGAAGGTTGGGACGGATGCAGTGGATATCATTATACTGATAATGTGGTTTATGGCTTTAGTCACACCCACCTCAGCGGTACAGGAGTTTCAGATTATGGCGATATCCTGTTCATGCCTACAATCAACAACATAAGTCTGAACAATGGAGCGGATGGAAATATGGGCTACCGCTCTTTCTTCAAGAAAGAAAACGAAAGCGCAGGAGCAGGATGGTATAAAACCCTGCTAGACGATTACAATACCAAGGTAACTTTAACCGCAAGCGACCACTGTGGTTTTCACAAATATGAATTCCCATCCAGCGGAGAAGCAGCTATCATTCTGGATCTGCTCCATCGAGATAAGGTGCTTGATTCGCAAATCAGGATCGTTAGCGAGACAGAAATTGAAGGCTATAGAATCTCGGATGCCTGGGCCAAAGAGCAACATGTGTTCTTCGTAGCAGAATTTTCAAGACCAATCATCGAATCAGGTCTCTCAAACGGGAACCAAGTTGAGAAGGGTATTGAGGAAGTTCACGGAACTAATTGCAAAGGCTATTTCAAGTTTGCCAATGCTGATGAAGAAGCGCTGCTGTTGAAGGTCGGTATTTCTGGCGTAGACATAGAAGGAGCCCGAAAAAATCTAAGAAAAGAGATCCCCGATTGGGATTTTGATGAAACGCTTGAAGCCTGCCAGAACAAGTGGAATCAGGAGCTAAGCAAAATTCAGGTCAGAGGTGGTACAGAGCGAGAAAAAACGATCTTTTACACGGCCCTTTACCACACTATGATTGCGCCGAACTTATTCATGGATGTCGATGGCAGATATCGCGGCACTGACCTTAAAATACATCAGGCCACAGACCATACCAACTACACGATCTTTTCTCTCTGGGACACTTTCAGGGCCACTCATCCACTCTATACCATTATCGATGAGCAGCGCACCACCGATTTTATCAGAACCTTTCTTCATCAATATCAGCAAGGTGGTCAACTGCCGGTCTGGGAGCTGGCTGCCAATTATACAGGCTGCATGATCGGTTATCATTCCGTCTCAGTGATTACCGACGCCTATATGAAGGGCATACGGAACTTTAACGCTGAATTGGCTCTTGAAGCCATGCAGCACAGTGCTGAGCTTGATCATCTCGGATTGGAATCCTACAAGGAACTTGGCTATATCCCCTCTGACAAAGAAGCCGAATCGGTTTCCAAGACACTGGAATATGCCTACGATGACTGGTGCATTTCGGAACTTGCCAGGGAAATGGGTAAGAGAGACATCCATCGCCCTTATGCCATGAGGGCGCAGTCCTACAAGAATTTATTTGACCCCGAAACAAAATTTTTCAGGGCAAAACTAAACAACAGATTTGTAGAACCCTTTGCTCCGGAGGAAGTGAACTTTCACTTTACCGAAGCTAATGCATGGCAATACAGTCTGTTCGTTCCTCATGATCTGAACGGACTCATTACCTTATTCGAGGGCAAAAAGAACCTGGCAGATCGCCTGGATCTGCTTTTCAATACAGATTCGAAAACCAGTGGTCGACACCAGGTAGACATTACTGGCCTGATTGGTCAGTATGCGCATGGCAATGAACCTTCACATCATATGGCTTTCCTTTACAACTACCTGGAACAACCCTGGAAGGCACAGGCAATGAGCCGGCGGATAATGAAAGAACTATACAGCGACCAGCCAGACGGCTTATCCGGAAATGAAGACTGTGGTCAAATGTCAGCCTGGTATGTCATGGCAGCACTGGGACTTTACCAGGTCAATCCGGGCAGCCCGGTCTACACCATTAGCACCCCCATCTTTGAAGAAGCAAAGATCCTGCTGGAAAATGGAAAGACCTTCACCATCAAAGCCAGCAATGCCGGAGAGGGAAATGATTATATTCAATCAGCCGCTTTACACGATAAGAATTATAACAGAAGCTTCTTGCATCATCAGGACATTCTTGCGGGCGGTAGTCTGGAACTAGTACTCAGTAGCGATCCTAATAAGCAGTGGGGCACTGGCTCCGGCAACTATCCCGAAAGCTCAGTACCGCTGCCAAGAGAGACGCAAATACCTTATGTCAAATCTGGAGACCACACTTTCTTTGATCGAACTGAGGTCGCAATCGGGGCAACACAAAAGAGAGCAAAAATCTACTACACCCTCGATGGTTCTGAACCGAGTCCGGATTCTCCGGAATACCAAGCACCGTTTGAACTCAATAGCAAAACTACTCTTAAAGCGATGGCCGCTATCCCAGGTCTCCCACAAAGCAAAACCATCACAGCAGAGTTTCGAAAAATTCCCAAGAACAGAAAAATCCAAATCCTAAGCGAATATGCCAACCAGTATGCTGCAGGAGGGGATAAGGCTTTAATAGACTTTAGCAGAGGTGCTGCCGATTTTCGTACCGGTGCCTGGCAAGGCTACCATGAAGTTGATTGTGAGGTAATCATCGATCTGGGCAAGATCGAACAATTCTCCAGAATTTGCACGGGAGCGCTACAAGACAACAACTCCTGGATTTTCATGCCCACGGCCATCCACTATGCTATTTCCGATGACGGGCAGAACTTCCAGCCAATCGGCAAAGCTGAAAATCAGGTAGCACATACACAGGAAGGCTCCATATTGCAGGACTTTGAAGTCAAGGGCACCTTTGAAGCACAGTATGTGAAAGTACAGGCAAAAAACATTGGTTTATGCCCCGAATGGCACAAAGGAGCAGGTGGGCAAGCATGGATATTTCTCGATGAGGTGGAAATCGACTAAGCTATGCGTAGTTTTGCCATCAGAACAATGCGCTCATTATGTTTAGAATCAGCCCCATCCTTCCCATTTTGCTTGTACTCTTACTGTTAGCATGCGGGAAGAAGTCCGTACCCACAACAAATCAGAAGGCAAAGGAAAAAGCAGCCAATACACAAGAAGATCTACGCTTGCAGCCGATCAATCTCGCCAAAGCCTCTCAACTTGACGGATACGTAAATGTGATTCCCAGACCCAGGGTGCTCATTCAGAACATGGGAAGTTTTCGTATGCACAAAGACCTGGTGATTTTCTACGACAGTGAGGAAGCAAAACCTGCAGCAGATTACTTCAATGAGCTGATGAAGAAGGCTACAGGTTCAAAGCTAAAAATGAAGACCTACGAGGCACCAGCAGGTAAGGAGAGCGGAATCTACTTTGGCATTGCCCCGCTGAAAAATCCGGGTCCAGAGGCCTACAATCTCTTCTCTGCTCCAAAATATGTCAAACTCACAGCTAATCAGGAATCAGGGCTCTTTTATGCAGTACAGTCGCTGCGCCAATTGATGCCAGCAGAATTCAACAGTGAAAATCCGGAAATGCCTGAAGAATGGCTAATGCCAGCTATCAACATCCAAGATGCGCCGAAATTTAAATGGCGGGGAATGCTGTTGGATTGCAGCAGACACTTCATGGATAAGGATTTTGTAAAGCGCTACATTGACCTACTGGCTTTCCATAAAATGAACACCTTGCATTGGCATATCACCGAAGACCAGGGATGGCGAATTGCTATTGACAAATATCCCAAACTGACAGATGTCGGAGCCTGGAGAGAAGCGAAAGACGGCAGCAAATATGGAGGCTTTTACAGCAAAGAAGACATAAGGGAAATAGTCGCTTATGCCGAGAGTCGTCACGTCAATATAGTTCCCGAAATTGAAATGCCCGGACACTCGCAGGCAGCGCTAGCCGCATATCCGGAATATTCCTGTACGGGCGGGCCTTTCAAAGTGGAAACAGAGTGGGGTGTCTTTAAGGAAATTTACTGCGCAGGAAATGAACAAACCTTTACTTTTCTCACCGATGTACTCGATGAAGTAATGGAACTCTTCCCCTCTCCATACATCCACATTGGGGCAGATGAAGTTCCAAAATATCGCTGGGAGCAGTGCCCTAAATGTCAGGCGAAAATCGAAGAATTGGGAGTCGAAGACGAAGACGACCTTTCCTCCTGGTTCCTTAAGCGGATTGCAGACCACTTGCGGCAAAACGGCAGAACAATGATCGCCTGGGATGAAATTCTAGAGGGCGATCTACCTGAAGGAGCCATCGTGCAGTCCTGGCGTGGAATGGAAGGAGCATCAGAAGCCATAAGAGCTGGACATCAAACAATTGTATCTCCAACCAGTCATGCTTATTTCGATTATGATATCAAAGCAATTGATTTGGAAAAGGTCTACAGCTTCAACCCAATCCCTGAAGATGTTACTGGACGTGTTTCCACGCAGGTCCTGGGAGGTGAATGCAACATGTGGTCTGAGAGAGCACCACAGGAAGTGGTGGACTCAAAAGTATTTCCCCGACTGCTAGCCATGTCAGAGGTCTTATGGACTCCTCCAAAGTATCAGAACTACGATCATTTTTATTATCGGGTCCAGCGGCACTATGATCAGTTGGATGCAATGGGCGTGGATTATGGATTCGAAACGGTACCTGTAAAATTCGATGCAAAAATGCAGGCCGGTGGTCATCTCCTACTAAATCTCATTCCTGGAGGAGAAAACCTGGATATTGAATACTCACTGGGCGAAGACCAGGAAACCCAAACTTACGAGCAGGAAGTTGAACTAGATCAATCTGCCATGATCACAGCGCAGGCGATAAAAGAGGGAAAACCCTATGGCGAGGCTGTAAAGCTACAATTCGACCGACACCTGGCAAATGCGCGAATTCCTATCATCCAACATAAATATGCGGATGCCTACACTGGAGGTGGCTCTACAGCCCTGACTAATGGATTGAGAGGTAGCGACGATTTTCGCGATGGCAATTGGCAAGGCTATCAATTCCATGACCTTGATTGCACCATAGATCTCGGGAAAGAAGAAAGTGTAAGCGAGATCGAATCCGGCTATTACCAGTACAATAACTCATGGATATTTCTACCGACCGAAATCAGTTATTCTATATCCACTGACGGCGAAAACTTCGTACCATTAAAGACGATCACCAATGACATACCCGCTAAGAAACGAGGACGTTTTACCGCCGCATTTGCCCACAGCTTTGAGCCCAGAAATGCTCGTTACATTCGGGTACATGCAAAAAACATTCAGCATTGTCCTGACTGGCATGAAGCCTCCGGATCACATGCATGGCTATTCATTGATGAAATAATTGTAAAGTAAGCGTATGGCAACAAGAGTTGTAGCCGGAATCGATATCGGCGGAACGAACACCAAACTTGGTCTTGTGGATCAACAAGGCACGACACACAGAAGTCAACGAATCAAAACCGGTGAATACAGTAATTCCAGCTTTGCTGAATATATGCTGGCGATCAGAAACTGTATTGAGGAAATGATCAAGGGAGCTGAACAGGACCTGGAACTAATTGGTCTCGGATTTGGCGCTCCCAACGGCAACCACTATACCGGTACCATTGAGTATGCTCCAAACCTGGTCTGGAATCAAATTCATAGCATCACTGATGAAATGAAGAAATACTACAATCTTCCTGTTGCTGTCACCAATGATGCTAATGCCGCAGCTCTGGGAGAAATGAAATTTGGCGGGGCCAAAGGCATGCAAAACTTCGTCATGCTCACCTTGGGCACCGGTCTTGGTTCTGGAATCATTGTCAATGGCCAGCTGGTACTTGGCCACGACGGATTCGCCGGAGAGATTGGCCACAGCTCATTCGTCCTTGATGGAAGGCCATGTAATTGTGGAAACAAGGGCTGCTTCGAAGCCTACGTTTCTTCGATAGGAATCCTCAAATCTGCCAGAGAATTAATACAGGAAAACCAAGAGAACACTAGCCTATCAAGTATCCCTACTGAGGAACTAAGCGTCAAGCACATCCATTACGCTGCTATGGAAGGAGATGCCCTCTCCATTCAAATCTTCAAGCAAACCGGCGAAGCCCTGGGAACCAAAATGGCGGAAATAGTATCCTATCTCAGCCCCGAAGCCATCTTCCTTTTCGGAGGAATCACGAAGGCTGGCGACTTCCTTTTCCCACATATTGAGGGGGAAATGAATCGCAGAGTCATGAAGGTATTCAAAAACAAGGTCAAGGTATTGCCTTCTGAACTTTCGGCTCAAAATGCCGCTATACTGGGAGCCAGTGCCTTGCTGTGGTGAGGGTTGTGGGAGCAATTCTCTGCGCCAAATCAAGTCCAAAAACACGTAGGGAGGCCAGTGCAAAATAGCCCTGGGCGCAGCGGTAGGCAGTGCCCAGCCAGCTTAGTGACAGCAGGACAATGGTAGGCTCGCCCTTAAGGCGAGATGCCAGTGGACTTGCTGGAACAAGCTGGATGGGTGCTGACTACAAGCGGAGCACAGGACGACCGGTAACGCGAACGACCGCCTGTTCGCTCCAAAAAATAAAAAACTTTAAAGCCTCCATCACTGCTTCACAAAACGAAAGCTTTTGCTTTGTCCCCCTACTTTGGCTTGCAAAATGTAAAGACCTGTGGGCAATTCCCGCACTGCCAAAGAATGACTGCCGGCAGTCAATTCAAGCTCGCGACAAACACGACCTGTGGCATCAACGATGAGAACCCTGGCTGGCTGCGCAGCAGGACATTGCAAATCAAAAGCCAATGTTGAATAAACTGGATTCTTATGTAAATTTAGCTTAAATCGCGATTGCTCAGCCAACTGCTCCACAGCCACACCCGGCACCGACTCACTGAAAGCAACCAATAAGGAAGGAACACCAAGGGCAAAACCCCGGGTATACCAGGTCCCATTATCGAATACTAAATCCGCAAAGCGAAGATTCCTGCCGTCACCCGTCACGGCAGCCTGTTGACCACAGTAATCAATATAACTATCATAATCGATATCGCTGAAAATATTGAGGAACATAGCAGCGCCACCTTCAGATACGGCAGCTAGAATGTAATGACTTTCATCCCGTAAATTTACAGGGCCCTCTGTATTCGGATCAACCAAAGTCCCCCACATCTTTTCGTTGTTCGCCTCATCCGTATATTGATGGTCGTAAGTACCTACCAATTCCAATTCAAACTGATCAACGGCAAAATCCCCATCATCAATCCAATGATACAAATGAAGTCGAACATACTGACCACTCAGCTCGGCACCAGCGCCAGCAGACCAACCAAAGTTGACAGAATCAGCTTTGAGTTCACTGCCATTAGGAAGATAAAAATGAATACCATATTCAAAATACCTACCATCCGTAAAACCATAAGAATTGTCGTGCTGCGGAAGACCTTCCGGAGAGAGTGGAACCTTAGACAGCAGATTTTCCCTAATCTCAAAATCAACCGAAACCTCATTGTCAAACAGAGAAACATCTTCTGGATCTGAGCTCAATTCATATTCGATTCTATAATCTCCCGCGCCCATCAGCGTAGGATCAAAAAGCTGATCTTCATCAAAATAAACGAACAAGGTATCACCAGCACTGTAGTCAAAACTCTCTGAATCTTCAAATACCAAGGACTCCTCTCCACTACCTGCCGGACCATAATAAATCTTGGCACTCAGCTCAGCTTCATCAGGTTTCAAACCACCATAGTTAGTCACATAACTACCACAAGCCAACACACCAAACTGACCTTCAGGACTCACATAGTTGCTGCCAAAAAACTGGCTATCTTCAAACAGCCCCATATTCACCACCTGCTCTACCGGCTCTTCCGAAGCTTCGCTGAAAGCGAGTAAAAAAGCCGGCACTGATGCATCCGCAAATCCCGCACTATACCAGGTACTTCCAATCTGCAAAACATCACCAAATCGCAGTAATTGACTATCATCGCTTGCCTCTGCCAAATCTACAGTATGCAGCCTATAAGCATTGTATTCAATATCCACATTCACATTGCAATACATTGCCTCTGTACCCAGGTATTCACCCAGTGCAATATAATGTTTACCACCACCAAGATTTACTCCAGCACTTCCGGTAGCCGCATTTATCAACTTCGCCCAGATTCGCTCTCCATTGCCTTCGTCGGTATACACATGCGAATAAAACGCTTTCAAAACTAATTCCTCATCTTCAATGACGCGATTATTATCATCCAGCCACTCATAAATTGCAATCCTAACTTCACGACCCTCCAGCGTTCCTGGCCCGTCGCCTGAATAAGCAAAATTCAAGGAATCTAATTGGTAGTTTACCTCCTCCGGCAAATAAAAGTGTATGCCATAGCGAAAATTTTGCGGAACATCCGTTCCATTCATACCATAAGAAGTTGTCGAAACTGGCAAACCATTAGCACCCAGAGGCACCTTCGACAAGAGATTGTCCCTTATCTTAAATTCTTGTACATAAACCGGCCCCTCCGCTGTCTCGCCATCTATCTCAGACGACAGGGAATAATGAATCTTGTAGTCACCAATTCCGTAAGGAGACTGGTCAAAAAGCTCTTCCAAAACCACAGAATAAATAGTGTCAGTACCTACAAAACTAAAATCAAGGTAGGAATCGTAAACTCCCTGTTGCAGCTCCCCATCCAAAGACTCAAAATCAACAACAGCATGAAAGCGCAGATCCAATGGCTGCTCAAACGATTCACGAAATACATTGCCACCAAGCGGTATCCCCTCAGGCATCTGGCCTTGCAGCATGATGTGATTTTCGGAAAAGAATAGCTGGTCTATCGAAAGCGCGGCACAAACATTGGCAGGACAATCCGAGGAGATCAGAGACTCAACACTTTGCGCACAAGGACTGCCCACAAAATACTCAGCTGCAACCGCCACAGGTGGCGGTTCACTGCTACCACAGAGCAGTTCGATCGGCTCCTCACCCACCATTTCTTCGCAGAGTGTTCCATCTGCTGCGCGCACCTCAAGTCTTGCAGGTTCTACACAGTCACCAACCAACTCCACCAAGCTGAAGGCAGCAGGATAGATTAGTATTTCCTGGCTCACATTAAGGTCAACATATATCTCCGGAGTTGACGGATCATCATCGTCGTCACAGAGCATGAAGGCATTCAATACCAGCTCTTGAGGTTCACAGCTTTCATTAGCAAAAGAGACACCAGACAGAGGGGGACCATACGCGGGATCACCCGCAAACCACTCCACAGGATTGTCATTGACATCCAAAATATTGAGTTCAGGTAGCACCGGCCATTGGTCGGAGCATATTTCAATCAGGTCCAGCACATCATTGCTACTAGGGCAAGGAACAAACTGTGCGGTGCTATAAAAGCTCAGTAATAAAAAAACAGCACAATATCCAATTCGTGTCAATTTCATAACGGCATTTTGTTATTTAATGATTTTTGGGTTTCACGGACTCCACTTAGGGATAGAGAATCAATCCCTAAGATACACCAATGCATACATAGTTGAGGATTTACGCATTGCTTTTCGGAATATAAACTCCTATTTGTCATTTACAGATTTTTGCTTTTTTGGAGCGCAACGAATTTCGGTTCCGGAAGCGCCTTGCCAGCTGTCCGCTCCAATGAGCAGCGCCCCTGCCTGCTCATAGTCTGGCCCTGTGGTCTCTCCGCAGGCTCCGAGCCCCCATGGCCAGCTATTCGCCACGGCATGGGCACCGCTCATTTCCACTTCCATCTGGGCTATTTTGCACCGCCTGTGGTCCTTGCTGGATTTGGGATGAGAGAAAAGAGAAAGGAGAAAGGAGCAAGGAGTAAAGAGCAAGGAGCAAAGAGCAAAGAGCAAGGAGAAAGGAGAAAGGAGAAAGGAGCTGCAATTG
>JAHDEE010000247.1 GCA_020629005.1 Chitinophagales bacterium | reverse complement strand
GACAGAAATAGAAGCCCTTAAAGGTGGTGCGAATTTCGTTTGCGTAGCACTAGGCGCTAGAATTCCGATGTAAAGTGAAACTCAACTTTCTCGAAATTGTCCTGTGCTTGCTGTAGTGCGAATGAAGATTCGGCCAGCAATACAGGCCTGCCCTCTTTATCCACAGACATCAATCTGCTGTAGCGCTTTTCAAATTCCGACATGATGTCATCATCGGCCGCGCTGACCCAGCATGCCTTATGGAGATTGAGCGGTTCGTAGGTGCAGGAGGCACCGTATTCGTGCTCCAATCGATACTGAATTACATCGAATTGCAGAGCACCGACTGTACCAATGATCTTGCGGTTATTGGATTTTCGAATAAAGAGCTGGGCTACGCCTTCATCCATTAGCTGATCGATACCTTTAGCAAGCTGTTTGGATTTCATAGGGTTTGCATTATCGATGTAACGAAACTGCTCAGGAGAAAAACTAGGGATTCCTTTAAAGTTTAACTGCTCCCCTTCGGTTAGCCCATCTCCGATCTTGAAGTTTCCGGTATCGTGCAAGCCAACTACGTCTCCCGGAAAGGCTTCGTCGATCACAGATTTCTTGGAGGCCATAAAAGCGGTTGGACTCGAGAATTTCATTTTCTTGCTATTGCGCACATGCAGATAGTTGGTGTTTCGCTTGAACGTGCCAGAGCAAATTCTAACAAAGGCGATTCGATCTCTATGCTTGGGATCCATGTTTGCATGGATCTTAAAAACAAATCCACTGAACTTTTCCTCTTGCGGCTTTACGATACGCTCCTCCGTGTCTCGCGGAAGTGGACCCGGAGCAATTTGCACGAAACGATCCAAGAGTTCTTTGACCCCAAAATTGTTGATAGCAGAGCCAAAAAACACAGGTGATATTTTACCCTCCAAGTACTCCTGTTGATCAAATTTTGGATAGACTCCCTCTACCGTTTCTACTTCCTCGCGTAGTTCCTCTGCGGCATTTTGACCGACCGCCTCGTCGAGTAATTGATCTACGAGGTCTGTTATTTCTATAGTATCTTCTTCTGTTTGTTTACCATGCGCTGAGAAAAGGCGGATGTTCTTGTCCATGATATTGTAAACACCTTTGAAATCCTGTCCCATGCCAATAGGCCAGGTCATGGGTTGTACGGTGAGGCCAAGCTTCTGCTCCACCTCATCCATCAGTTCAAATGCGTCTTTACCTACACGATCGAGCTTGTTCACAAAAACGATGATGGGTGTTTTACGCATGCGGCAAACCTCCACCAATTTTTCCGTCTGAGCCTCCACACCCTTAGCGACATCAATCACCACAATGACACTGTCGGCAGCGGTTAAGGTGCGGAAGGTATCTTCTGCGAAATCCTTGTGGCCGGGAGTATCGAGAATGATGATCTTGCGTTCTGCATACTCAAATCCCATCACAGATGAGGCTACCGATATTCCCCTCTGTCGCTCAATATCCATGAAGTCCGAAGTAGCGGACTTCTTGATCTTATTAGACTTTACAGCACCGGCCACCTGGATGGCACCTCCGAACAGCAGTAGCTTTTCGGTAAGGGTTGTTTTTCCGGCATCCGGGTGACTAACAATTGCAAAGGTCTTTCTCCGTGCTATCTCTTTGGCTAAACTCATCTTTGGGACTGTGTTAAACGAAAATTCGGGACGTGCTTCCGAAGCAGTCCCGAATTCAATTTTTGAGTGGATTTTGTATAGATAATCGCTATGATTCCACCAGAGTGGCTATCTACATAGTCAGGATTTCTTTCTCTTTGGCAGCTACCAGGGCATCTACTTTCTTACCAAAATTGTCGGTAATCTTTTGCACTTCAGCTTCTGCATCCTTACTCATATCATCAGACAAGCCATCTTTGTTGAAGGCTTTGATCTCGTCATTACAGGATTTTCTGGTGTTTCTAATACCAACTTTGGCATGTTCGCCTTCCGCCTTGATCTGTTTTGCTAATTGTTGTCTGCGTTCAGTGGTCAATGGCGGCACATTGAGGCGAATTACCTCGCCATCATTTTGTGGAGTAAGTCCCATATTCGAGGCAAAAATGGCCTTTTCAATCTCCGGCAATGCTGCTTTGTCCCATGGCTGAATGCTGAGCGTACGGGCATCTGGAGCAGATACATTTGCTAGCTGAGAAATGGGGGTCTTAGTACCGTAATAGTCTACTGATACTCCATCGAGCATACTGGGTGTAGCCTTTCCAGCTCTAATGCCCATAAGCTCTTTTTCGAGGTGATCATAGGCCTTTTGCATGTTTTCCCTTGCGCTGCTATACACGCTTTGTAATCTTTCGGGCATATCTTAATTTTAATTTACTATTCTGTCCCAGCAAATTTACAGAAATAGGCATGGAACATCAACGTATCTATGATAGTAAATGTGCTTGGTGGTTTACTGGTTTAGGAAGAAACCGTTGTTCCAATATTTTCTCCTCTTAGAAGTTTCAGCAAATTTCCTCTGGTATTCATGTCAAAAACGATGATGGGTAGTTGATTCTCCTTGCAGAGTGTTATGGCTGTCAAATCCATCACTTTGAGGTTTTTATCATATACTTCATCATAGGAAACGGAGCTGTATTTCACTGCTGTCGGGTCCTTTTCGGGATCAGCCGAGTAGATACCGTCCACTCTTGTGCCCTTGAGTACCACTTCGGCTCTAATTTCATTTGCACGTAGCGCGGCTGCAGTGTCAGTAGTGAAATAGGGGTTACCAGTTCCTCCACAAAAAATGATCACTCGCTTCTTTTCCAGATGCCTCACAGCTCTACGCCGTATATAGGGTTCGCAGATTTTGTTCATTTCAATCGCAGAGACCAGACGAGTGTAAATCCCTTTTTGCTCTAATGCGCTTTGCAAAGCCATGCCATTGATCACAGTTGCAAGCATGCCCATGTGGTCACCCTGCACTCGCTCTATTCCCGTATCATCAGCCTGTAGCCCCCGATAGATGTTCCCTCCTCCTATTACAATTGCAACTTGAACGCCTAACTGCACAGCATCAAAAATCTCTGCCGCATATTCTCGGAGTCTTAGAGGTTCTATCCCAAATTGCTTATCTCCCATGAGCGCCTCCCCACTGAGCTTAAGCAAAACTCTTTTGTATTGTACCACTTGGAAATTTTGCTCAAAAATAGGCAAAAAAAAAAGAGAGAGCCGGAAAGCTCTCTCTCTTCTTTTATTGTTGTAAAACAATCTTATTTTCCCAGGTCCACTCTTTTGAAGGATGTCACTGTAAGAGATGGTTCTACTGCCGCAAGTGCCGATTTCACGGTTTGCTTGCTGTCTTTGACAAACTGCTGGTTCAGGAGGGTGAAGTCTTTGTAGAAGCGCTTGAGTTTACCCTGGGCAATCTTTTCGATCATCTCTTCGGGTTTACCTTCTTGTCTAGCCAGCTCACGTCCGATCTCGAGTTCTTTCTCGATAACATCAGGAGTTACTTCTTCTTCATTAACCGCAATAGGCTTCATGGCTGCGATTTGCATGGCCACATCTTTTGCTACTGCAACTACGTCGTCATTCTTTTGAGCGTTTACGGCTACCAATACTCCGATGCTATTTCCAGCGTGGTTGTATGGTACTACTGTATCGCCTTCCAGTACTTCAAAAGAAGCCAATTCGATTTTCTCACCGATTGTACCTGTCTTCTCCAGAATCAGGTCGGCTACCTTTGCGCCTCCAAGCTCCATATCCAGTAGCTCTTCACGAGTAGCTGGTCCTTCCTTGATTGCAAGATCAGAAATTGACTGAGCAAAGCTCACAAAGTCTGCATTCCTTGAAACGAAATCTGTTTCAGCTGTCAGGTGAATAATTACTCCTTTGGTGCTGTCAGCATTAGTTCCTGAGATAATGACACCTTCAGTTGCTTCACGATCTGCACGCTTAGCGGCAATTTTTTGACCTTTCTTTCTTAGGAAGTCGATCGCTGCATCAAAGTCACCGTTCGTTTCCGTTAGGGCTTTTTTGCAGTCCATCATTCCGGCTCCGGTTATTTCCCGTAGCTTCTTTACATCAGCTGCTTTGATCATAACTCTATTGTCTGTTTATCATGTTAAAATTAAAACGAGCATATTGTCGATTAGGAGATTACTTTCTTTTTCTTCTCCTCATAGTTCGCTCTTCACCGCCTTCGCCTTCAGCCCCTTTTCCAGCATCAGCTGTTGCTGCTGCGGCTTCACGATCCTTATTCATTGCTCTTTCCGCTTTGCGCTCTGAAAGTCCTTCCTTGATTGCCTCCACTACATAGCGAGTAATGATAGCAATCGACTTGGAGGCATCGTCATTAGCTGGAATAGCAAAATCCACAAGGTTAGGATCTGAATTGGTATCAACCATTCCAAAGGTGGTCAGGTTCAGTTTACGAGACTCCGCAAGGGCAATGTGTTCATGTGTAATATCTACAATGAAGATTGCCGAAGGAATACGGTTCAAGCCTGAGATACCTCCCAGAACACGTTCCAGCTTTTGGCGCTCACGCTCCATAACCAGCTTTTCCTTCTTTGTAATATTTGAAAGCGTACCATCAGAAAGCATTTTCTCATAGCTTTCCATCTTTTTGATGGACTTTCTTATGGTTACAAAGTTGGTTAGCATTCCTCCAAGCCAACGTTCAGCAACGTAAGGCATATTCACTTCCTTTGCGGCAGATGCCACAATTTCTTTAGCTTGCTTTTTAGTACCAACAAACAAGACCTGACGACCAGATCGAACGATGTTTTTCATCGCATTGGCAGTGCGTTCCATGCACTCCATCGTCTTGTTTAGGTCAATTAGATGGATTCCTTTACGCTCTGTGAAAATGTAAGGGAGCATCTTTGGGTTCCACTTCTTCTTAAGGTGCCCAAAATGTACACCGGCATCCATAAGATCTTTAGTGGTAATATTGCGATTATCCATAATGATTTTGTTCCAATATTAACGTTTAGAGTATTGCTCTTTCTTACGAGCTTTTCTGTAACCAGGCTTCTTACGCTCCACCACTCGTGAATCACGAGTCATCAGCTTTTCAGCCTTTAGCACTGGCTTGAGTTCTGCATCCAATTTTACCAATGCACGACATATACCCAATCGGATAGCTTCCGCTTGTCCCATTACGCCACCGCCGTTTACATTTACTTTAATGTCGAATTTTCCTTCCTGTTCTGTCAAACGCAGCGGTCTGGTCACTTCATCACGAAGGTGGGATACACTCACATAGTCAGTATAGTCCTTCTTATTGATGGTAATTTTACCAGAACCATGAGAAAGGAACACCCGGGCTACTGCGGCCTTACGACGGCCTATTGCAACTATCTGCTCCATATCTTAGTATTCAATTTTTAATTCTTCAGGCTTCTGAGCAGCATGAGGATGCTCTGTACCTGTGTAAACAAACAGCTTCTTGATCACTTGACTAGAAAGCTTGTTCTTTGGCAACATGCCTTTTACCGCCTTCTCAACAATGCGGGTCGGAAACTTTTCACGCATTTCGGCAGCAGTACGCTCCTGCTGTCCACCTGGGTAACCGCTAAAACGCTGATAAACCTTGTCGTTCCACTTGTTCCCTGTTAGCTTTACTTTTTCGGCATTGATCACGATCACATAATCGCCACAGTTAACATGCGGAGTAAAGTAAGGCTGGTGCTTTCCTCTAATTACATGTGTAATTCTTGAGCACATTCTTCCCAGAACCTGATCACTTGCATCTACGATCCACCACTTCGGTTTCACCTCGGATGCTTTGATCGATCTGGTCTTAAAACTTTGTGTATCCACTATATCGAAATTTTAGATTTCTTTTATCGGAGTGCAAAGATAGCCATCGCTTCTAGCTAAAGCAAGGTTTTGGGCTACTATTTCGAAACACACCTTCATAAAAGATTGATTTTCAGTATAAAAATCGCATGAAAATTTAAATAATGGGTGTAAGGCGACAAAAAAAGCCCTTCCTGTGTCCAAGACAGGAAGGGCTTCCAAATAACTAAATTAAAAACACCTTTTGATCTAACGTTCTCTATTTGACATTGCCATATAGCGCATTACCCAATAAAGTAGCTGTCCAATAGAGGCAAGAGCGGCTACCACATAGGTCATCGCTGCCCACTTTAAAGCGTCTTTTGCCTGTGGCTGTGTATTACCAGTAATGTTTGCAGTCTTCAACCAGGCCAGTGCACGCTTGCTTGCATCAAACTCTACCGGTAAAGTCACTATTGTAAACAAAGTGGACATTGCAAAAAGGCAGATTCCAATCAACAAGATTGTCGGATTGCCCCCACTTGCGGCTGCAAGTCCAAGTCCAATCATAATAACATACTGCGATGCCTTGGTACTAATGTTTACTACAGGGACCATTTTGGATCGGAACCCAAGCCATCTGTACGCCGTAGCATGCTGCACTGCATGACCTACTTCATGTGCTGCAACCGCTGCTGCAGCTACGTTTCTTTGTCCATATACTACCTCACTGAGGTTCACTGTACGATTTCCCGGGTTATAATGATCTGTCAGCTGTCCACCAACTGAGATAACTTTTACATCTGTAATACCACTGTCTGCCAGCATTTTTTCCGCAACTTCGGCGCCAGATAAGCCACTTGGCAATGGAATCTGGGAATACTCTGCAAACTTACTTTGCAATCTTTTACCAACTAACCAGCTCAACAGCATGGAAACACCGGTAATAGCCATAAAAATAGGATCGAACATCATAGCTCTGTCGTTTTTGGTTTAGAGTGGTCGCGTTCAATCTGTAAAATTGCTTAGCTACTGCAAAAGTTCAGTGTCGAACGCTCTAATTTGACTTCCAAGAATTCGAAAGTTACTTGCGACAGATCAAAAAATCGTCCAAATAACAAGGCAGGCGCCTTTCTTCACATATACTCGACAAATTGATGGAGATTGAAAGGCATAAATTCTCGAAAGATGGTTCCGTGTTAAATCACCTGCAAGCTCACTTCACCAATCTGTTCTACCACTGCTTTTACCGCTTGCCCTGACTTCAGGTATACTGCCGGGGTAGCGGCTCCTGCCATAATGTAGCTGCCAGCCGGAATCGGCTGTTGATACTTCACGGCAAGTCGAGAACAGTTGACCAGAGATTCCCAGGGATTGCCTAAGATGTCGGAGGAGGAACCAGTTTGTACAGTTTCGCCATTGACCACCAGGTCGATTCTAAGTCTGGAGAGGTCAGTGTCAACCGACTGCCAGCTGCCAACTACCAAACCAGAGGAGGAGCAGTTATCTGCGATCACGTCTTCGAGGGAAAACTTGAAGTTTTGGTATCTGGAGTCGATGATTTCAAGAGCAGCTGCAAGGGATTCAATATGTGCACTAGCTTCCTCCAAAGTAAGTTCATGATCTATGGCCTTCTTGACGAGAAAACAGATTTCCGGTTCGGCCCTTGGGTGTATAAAACGCTTCATCGGCAATTGACCTTCATTCTCATATAGCATCTGGTCTGTCAGTCTACCCCAGATCATATCATGTACCCCCATTTGTTCCATCTTCGCTCGACTGGTAAAGCCCATTTTGAGTCCGATAAACTTTTCTCCTCTGGCATATCGTCTTTCTATGGAGGCTGCCTGGATTGCGTATGCCTGCTGCTCCGTGATTTGGTGTTGCTTTGTCAACTGGTCCACTGCAATGGCATTGCGTGCTGCATCGTCGAGAATTGTGGCGAGGGATTGGATCATGTTTTTTGGGGATTACGGTTTTGGGTTTTGGGTTTTGGGTTTTGGGTTTTGGTCACAATATAAGGTCTCTTTTTGAGCAAAATACACATACTGGTATAAAGAAAAGCTTCGCTGTTACAGATGGACAGCAATGCATGTCTGGAGGCTTGCCGTTGTGGGGTTGCTCAGTCAACTGCGTCACTGAGTTCTGCACTGTCTGTTCTGCTGGGTGATAACCTATTGATTATTAGCGAAGTACGTCCATCCGCCAATCGGGCCCTTCGGCTACGCTCCAGAGTGAGTAAAAACCCAATTCGGAGTCTTCAACGGTCGCTAGTCGAAGTCGAAGCGCCCGTTGAAGACGGACCACGAAGAACAATATTTTCATTGCACAAGACCTTCATTAACAGCTCCGTAGTCCGCCAATAACGGGCCTTTCGACTCCGCTCAAGGACCGTCATTGGCTACTGCATTAGTATGAGCAAAGTCCTTTTTCTGGCAGGCGAAATAGTTTTTACTTACTGTGGCTCATCGACCGTCATGGCCTCAGATCATTGCTTTTCCAATTACCTAGACAGATTTTTTTTAATACTCGCGAAATATGGCACTAAGTCCAGCTTTCGTACAGTCCCTAATCCGCAGTCCCTAACCCCCAAAACTGAGACTTACGACCAACCCAAGCGGTCGGCGCGACGGGGACGTCACGCCGGGCAGACAGAGTGACCCC
>JAHDEE010000027.1:20539-44183 GCA_020629005.1 Chitinophagales bacterium | reverse complement strand
GGCGCAGCGGCTATGTAGTGCTGCACCGCTGTGGTGACTGCCTGACTATGCCAGCTCGACGATAGGAGAGATGGCAGAGGCAGAGCAGGAACAAGCGGGGAAGTGCTACATAATAGCGAAGCACAGGTAGCCCATGTCCACGTGCAAAACTGTATCGCTCCAAATGATATTTATTCTTTTTGTTCTTGGAAGGCCATTAGAATGAGGGGGAGACATAGAAGCGAATTCCCCAGCGGGTGATGTCGCTTCGATCGTGCTGCGTGACACGCCAAAATGAGTAGAGCTGGAAGAGCTTGAGAATATTTTCGACTCCAACACCCACTTCTGCATATGGCTCGGTGAGTGCACGCAATTCATTGGAGTTTTGTAGATAGACCTTGTTTTCATCACTCATGTCACCGACGGCTCCGCGAAAGACAAGTACGGTCCTCATTTTTAGCTTCTTGACACCGGGGACCATATTGAATAGAAGTCCTTCGAATCGATGTCGAAGCCAGAGCGATGCCCAGGTGTCGTTGGCGTATTCCATTTCGTTCATGATGTTGAAGCCATATTTGTCGTATCCGTAGGATTCATTCCCTGCGTGGATTTTTAGCAGCGGATAGGGGACACGTCCGAAAATTTTTCCGCCAACCAACTCATAGTTTGTCTTTCCGAGTTGGGTGTTGAATTGTTGCTTCAGGGTGAGCACGAATTTGTGATAGCTGAAGTCACTGCCAAGGATACCTTTTAAACTTGTAGAATAGCTGAGGTCAAGCACTGGCTTGCTGAAGCTAAATGCTTCTCGTTTCATACCTCGCTCGATAAATTTCTGACCGATTCCGTAGCTGAAGAAGAGGTTGAGTTCGAATACCTTTAGCACTTCCTGATCGGTAGCCGTACTGTCGCCAGTAAATTCGTTGAAGGAATAGAGCCCTGGCCAGGAGTAGATCTTTTTGTCAGATAGCGAGGTTTTTTGGAAGAATCCGCTGAACCATTCCCTTTCGTGGTATGCCGTTCCCTCGCGAATTAACAAGAGGTTGTCCATCGGAGAATTTCTGAGTATGGACATGAGGATGAAATCGTGGTTCAGATAAGTGTTTCGGAAATTGTAATTGCTCCAATCGTAGGTATATCTTGCCCCAACTTCATGTCGCTTTTTGTGTGGTTCGTTGAGTTTGTATCTTGCTGCTCCGCTATATTTCAGGAATTTGTCTTTGTCGCCATATGCAAGGTAACCGTCAGCCATCCATCTTTCTCCCACCTTACGGCGATTGGTTCGAAATCCGAGTCTATAGCGGTTACCTTCGATCTCATTCCAGCTAAATGCCTGGAAATATCTGCCGAGTTCGATTGGTCCAACTCGCCCATAACCGCTGGCTCCAAAGTGCGCCCACCATTCAATTTTCTTATAAGTCTTGTGGTTTTGCAGCGAATCCATAGCGGAGTAGATCCGGCTTTCATGTTTGTTTAGATCATTATGTCTGCCGCTTACCCAAAAGTCATCCGCTCTCTCGTAGGCACCTTCCTGAATCTCGACGGGAGAGCCCTTGAAGCGGTCATCGTCGGGCCTATCGTCTATATTGATTTTGTCTCGACTGCTGGTCCTCAGTACCCGCACGCTTTGCCGTTTCTTGCTTTCGGTGAGGTTGAGGCAGAATTCCATTTGTTCCTGCTTTTTGAACCATTTCTTTCCGGGAAGCTTGGTGAAGTCTTGCTTGATTTTGAGATTGTTGATGAAGTTGAGATTTACCTGGTCAAGCAAGAACATTTCTACTCGTTTGACGCCGGCAGTCTCGCTATCTACCCAGGCATGACCGGAGAAACACAGGTCCTGGTCTCTTCGCGAAGTGAACTCCAGCTTGTAGCAATACTCGCCATCTATGTAACTGCTATCGGTAAGGAAGAACTTATAGCTAGCAAGAGCCCCTTTGGAAAAGGGACTTTTGAAGCCTTTGCCATTGATTTCCACTATATTTTTATAGATGTCAATTTCTCCTACGGAGTAATTGACCACTTCATTCATGTTCATGTTTTTGACCCCTGAAAACTGATCAGCTTTTACAATTTCTTTGGTTTTATTGGGATCTTTTCGGTAAAAGACATCAGCAATTCGCTCCTTCAGCATGACTGGTAGGAAGGGAATCCCAGCTTCGGTAGTATCGATATTCTCGAATACGAAATCGAATGGTTTGAAGACAGAAAGATCCTTGAAGGACTTCTTGATGTTAAAGATGTCGAATTCGGTTTTCGTGTAGTCTTCGTAAGAGTAAAAGGGCAGGTCATCCGGACTATTGGAGTCCTTGTTTTCCAGTATCCGTCGATAAAGCCGTATTGCGGCTGTATCCTTCCTGATCTTCTTCTTGGCCTTGATGACCACTTCCTGCAGGTTCTCTGCATTGCTCTCCAGCTTGATATCCAGGTTTTGCTTTTCTCCTACAGCAATGTCGATTGTTTGCTCTCTGTAACCCAGAAAGGAAATCGTCAGCTTATTGAGAGAAGGATCGGAAGTCTGCAAAGCGTATTTTCCATCGATATCTGTTATGGTACCAATGGTAGAGCCTGTAAAGATTACATTTGCGAAGGGCAATGTTTCCCCCGTTACTGCATCACTGACCACTCCATCAACCTCAGTAGTTTGAGCATTTGTTGCGGTAAAGGAGCACAATAGCAGGCAAAAAAGCCATAAGACACACTGGGCAGATCGCGAAGTATAGAGAAGAGACATTTCGGTCTATATTGAGGTCAATTTAGGAATTCGATGCACAAAGGTATGTGTCTTACGATCAAATAACGTCGGAAAAGGGGATTTAGTTAGGTATTAATCAAAAAAGGCGAACTCTGTTCGAGTTCGCCTTAATACATCTGTTGGTTGTTAATTTATAAGCCTAACTTTCTCATTTTAGTAGTCCTGTTTTTCACCTCAATAATCATGGACTGCTCATCTAGTTTCTTTATTTGGTATTCGAGGGCATCTTCCCCTTTTTCCATACTCATAGTAATGATTTGCCGTTCTTCATTAAACGACCATTTTCCAGCTTCCGTTTTTGGTCCTGAATCACTGTTTGTTGTGATCGTGTAAGTGCCATTTGACATGAACTGGGTGGTAATTGTAATGCCGATCATACCAAGAGGTATCTCTCGGTTATTTTTGTTGTCGGTGTAGCTGATATGCTCCCATTCTCCTGCGATCAGCTGACTTGGACGTGGACTTGAGTTTGTAAAGCCATCCTTTGCAGATCGCTTAGAGCCATCGCCGTTTCCCGCTTGCAGCTGTGGGGTCATCAGCAATGCCATAAGTAGGAAGATTGTTATTGGCCAAAGTTTCATAGTAAAAGTTTTTGTTCTGTTTGGGAGCACAGATATCGTTCCAAAAAGAATTTGTCCAGCGATAGGGCTCAAAATTTAGATAGGCAGTATCTTAGAAGGCAAATTCTAAGTGCAGCGAGCATCTTTGGAAGCAAATTTGATCTTCCTGAGACATCATTAACCCAAAACCCTAAGACAGCGATGCAGATTGAGCAGCTCAGGCTTGAAACGGACGGATGCAAGTCGATCATACACCTAAATAACTCTGGTGCCTCCCTAATTCCAAACGCAGTCCGCGATCAGGTGATGCACTATCTGCAACAGGAGGCTTTGAATGGTGGTTATGAGACCAAGGAGGAATATGCGGAGGTTTTTTCCAAGCTCTATGAAGATGTTGGCGCTCTGGTAGGTGCAGCTCCCGGTGAAATAGCCATTTTTAGTGGTTCTACTGCAGCATGGTCTTCAGCTTTGAATTCCCTGGAGTTTCAAAAGGGGGATGTGTTTTTGGCATCTGAGGTAGAGTATGTATCCAATTACCTCAATTTGCTACAATGTTCAGAGCGTTATGGTGTGCGAATCAAGATTATTCCTTCGGATCAAGACGGCAGAGTGGATTTGAAGGCACTTGCTGATGTTCTGGATGAGCAGGTAAAGCTGGTTGCGGTAACTCATGTTCCGACTAATGGAGGATTGATTAATCCTGTAGAAGAGGTAGGCCAGCTCCTGAAGGGTCGTGATATTGTGTATTTGTTGGATGCCTGTCAATCTGTAGGACAGATGCCGCTGGATGTCAAAAAGATTGGCTGCACTTTTTTGTCTGCTACTGGTAGAAAGTTTCTTCGTGCACCACGTGGAACCGGTTTTCTTTATGTAGATAAGGAGTTTGTGGATCGTTGCAGGCCAACGCAGCTTGATTTCGCTTCTGCGAACTGGCTAAGTGAAACTGAATACCAGCTACGAGCAGGTGCCAGACGTTTTGAATTGTTCGAGGCCAATTTCGCTGCCAGAGCAGGTTTGGCTGTTGCAGCCAGATACGCATTGGATGTAGGTCTGGATCAAATCTGGAATAGAATAGTAGAGCTTTCCAATTATGCTCGTTCCCGCTTTAGCACCATCCCAGAGATTACCATCCACGACCGGGGAGAAAGAAACTGCGGCATTGTAAGTTTTTCATTTGAAGGCTGGCATCCAAAGGAATTGCAAGCCGAAATGCGCAAACGCGGTATTAACATTTCCAGTACGGAGAAAACCAGCACGCTACTGGATATGGAAAAACGCTCACTTGAAGAAATCAGCAGAATTGGGATTCACTACTACAATACGCAGGAAGAAATTGATCAGTTTATTGGGCAACTGATGGATTTGATAACTGACTGACTGCTAATCTCCTAAGGTTTGTGCCAATCTGCGATGTTAAATTAGGCCACTTTGTTTGTTTTAGACACGGCGTTATTGACTCCATATTTCGTATCTTCAAGATGTCTTAATTGCAAAAACGAAATATACAGAAATGCAAATCCGTGTTTTCCAAAGTGACAAGGATGCTAAATTTTACTTTACCTTTTTGAGTGATTCCGGCAAGGCTGTACTGCTCAGTCAATCCTATACAACGGCAAATGCCAGGGATAATGGCATAAGATCGGTTCTAGAAAACATTCATGATGATAAGAGGATCGAGTATGAAAAGTCGAAGAACGACAAGCACTATTTTTCTTTAAAGTCATCCAATGGGCAGGTTGTTGGGGCCAGTCCTATGTTTGACTCAAAAACAGAATTAGAAGCTACTCTCAATCAGTTTAGAAAAATTGATCAAAATATTGACTATAAAACGCTGCTTGTGCAAGCAGATGCTGACAGTAGGGCAAATGAAAAATTGTCTGTCAGCACTTCTGAATCGGGAGAAAGCCCGGATTCCGAGTTCGATTTTGGTAAAATGCCGACGATCAAATCTTCTGGCCCATTAGGCTCCTTCCTATGGGAAATTTACGAAAACAGCTCAGATAATAAGGATTATTTCCACTTGAAGGATCAAGGCGGTAAGATCGTTTTGGTCAGTCAGGGTTACTCCTCAGCGGCAGCTTGTGAGAACGGCCTGCAATCGGTGAAAAGGAATTTGCAAAATGCCGCCAACTACGAAAAGAAAGTAGCCCCTGATGGACAGCACTATTTTGACCTGGTGGCTGGCAATGGGCTGATCATTGCCAGCAGCATTGCTTACAATGCTGAGGCAACGATGAATGTGGTTATTTCCAGGCTGAAGTCTGCTCAAATCAAAAAGGCGGATCTTGCGACGGGTGATTCTGGAAGGATAACAGGATTAGCTGCTTTGGGTTTGTCAAACAAGTCAGGAGATAAAACTAAAGAGGTAGAAGGCGATAGAATAGGCGCCACTTCTCTCGACCCTAAAGAGCATGAGAAGATAAAGGCAGAAATTGCAGCTCAGAAGGAAAGGAAGATTGAAGTTACTGAGCAAGCCAAAGATTTGGCAAGCGAGGCTAAAGCGGAAAGTGAGTTAATCAAGGACGCTGGCAAAACGAGCGATGGATCAAATTCGGAGATCGAAAGCGGCAAAGGTGATTCTGGAATCGGAGGGAAGGAAATTCTTGGGGCAGCTGGAGTAGTGGCTGGCGGTAAGATTGTTTCAGATAAGCTTTCACCTCAGGGCCCGGAAGCAGGAGATACAGACAGCAGTAAGAAGATATCTTCGTCGCAGGAATCGAGTAAAAAGAGCAGAAAGGAAAAGAAGGAACAGAAAAAGGCTTCTTCTCAGGACTCTTCAGCAGCGAAAGGAAAAGCAAATTCTAGTGGGCGAACAGAAAGTGGGACAGCAGCCTCTGGAAGCTCGAAGACTAACAATCCTGGAGTTGAGCGAACATCAGGTGCTGGAAGTGCAAATGCCAATGCTGCTTCAGGGGGAGGACGAGTGGATGCCAGTATCACTAGCACTGGAAATAGTGCCAGCTACTCCAGCACCGGCAGCAGTTCGACCTTGGCTAGTGGAAGTAGGACAGCTGGGGGTTACTCAAGTGCTTCTTCAAGTTCAACCAGTATTTCGACCGCTAGCGCCGGGAGTGGCGGTCTTTGGAGCTGGCTGCGATGGCTACTCCCGATTCTACTGATATTCCTGCTTGGTGGCCTAATTTGGGCCTTTGTAAAGAGCTTTGATGGAAACACAACAGTCAATAGGAATTTGGCTGGAGAAATGACAACCAACAGCAGCATAAATACCACAACTGCCAGGAGCAAATCAGTTGACAACAAGGAGGCATTAACAGCTTCCTCAAGCAAGTCTGCATCAGCTGAAGCAGCCTCTGTGAAGTCCAGCGAAGTGACGCAATCGGCTGCCGCTGCCGGCAATGGGGGAGCAGACAATGTGGAATCAGACACCCATGTTAATTCTTCGGAAGCTAGTTCTTCAGAAAGTACTTTGCTGGCCGAAAAGCCAAAGGAGGACCCTACGGAAACAAAAGTAAAGGAGGTTGTGGAATCGAGCTATAAATCGCCCTACAGAAAGGGTTCATTTGCTGATCGATTGGCCATGTTTGTACACAGTGGCGATTCCGGTAACCCAATTCTAGTCCTTGACAGAATTCGATGGTTACACAACTCTGCCAGACTAAACACTGGCGCTTATAAACAGGTGGATAGACTTGCCGAGATACTCAAAAACAACAGGAATGTCAAAATTGAGATTCGTGGACATAGAGATGTCACAGAAAAGCAAGATTATGAGGGAATTTATGGAGAAAATATTACCTTGGCCCTTGTTAGATCCCGTTGTTTATACAAGCGATTGCTGAAGAAAGGAATTCCGGAAAATCAGATGACGTTTGTTGGCTTTGATGACAAACAGCCGCTAAAAGAAGGCAATTCAGATGACGCCCTTTTGGCCAATCGCAGATTGGAAATTCGGGTACTTAACAAATAAGAAGAAATTTTCGAAGGAAGGATTTAGGCGATTTCCCATTTTGTCGATGGGGGATTGCCTATTCCTATTTTAAGTCCCAGCCTTTCAGGACAAGAAGCGTAATGATGATGTAACGTGCGGCCTTTGCCATTAGCATCCAGACGAACACTCGAATAAGAGGTACCTTGAAAAAACCCAGCCCGACGACTAAGACGTCCCCAATGACTGGGAAGATCGAAAACACGGCTAGCATTGCTCCGTGCCTGTCCATTCTGGGCTTATAATTTGCCACCTTTTCCATAGGAACGCCAAAGTACTTTTCAATGAGATCCCATCTTGCCAGATAACCCAGGAAGTAGGTAGTCAATCCTCCTAATACGTTCCCAGCTGTTGCGCTGAGCACAGTTATGACAGGATTGAATCCCTTGTAGACCATCAAGGCAAGAAACCCCTCTGATGCCACAGGAAGTACTGTAGCAGAGAGAAAGGAAGCCACAAACAGGCCCAAATATCCAAAGTTTTCTAAGAATTCCACTTAAGCGATTGTAGGCTGGGGATCCCACTGTAGCCGCTAGTCTAGGCTTTAGAATCCGCTTAATTTTAGTAAATTAGACAATTGCGCCAACAATAATTATTTTGCGCCTTGAAAAGCAATAAGTACCGTTAATTTTCTCCACCAAAGTCTAGCAGAGTAGGAAATGGCACCATCTATGTTTACAAAACTCAAATCGCTCTTTGTAATTGAGGAAGAAGGCGATAAGAAACTCAAGGCTGATGAGAAAAAGCCTGAAGGGAAGCCGACAGGTGGTAAAGAGAAAGAAATAGCCAAACCAAAGGAGAAAGTAAAAGAGCTGCAGGAAAGAAAGCCAGGAAATGTTGCCGCTACTGCAGAGCCTGGTCAAGTGCAGGAAAAGTTTACCAACATCCTTTTGAAGTCCCTGGAGAGTAATAATCAGGAAGGATTTGATTACCTGGAATTCAAGCAATCCCTGCAGGCGATCGGAAAGATTCAGACAGACGAGGCAGTAGGATACCAATCGGCTTTTGCTATGGCTTCTACGATGGGAGTAACGGTAGAGCACCTTGTAAAGACCTGCCAATACTATATTGAAGTACTTGAAAAGGAAAACAGTGATTTTCAAGTGGAGCTTCGAAGACAAGAAAAACTGAAACTGGGAGCTGAGCAAGATAACTTTGCCAAACTACAGCAATCAGTTCAAGAAAAGAAAGCGATGGTGCAAAGACTGCAACAGGAAATTGCAGAAGAGCAAGAGAAAAGCGAAGAAGTTGAACAACGCCTGGCGAAAGTGGCCAGGCTGATTGGTCAAAATCAAGCGAATTTTTCGGCCTCCTTTAAGAATCTCAAAAGTCAATTAGAAGAAGATTTGGTTAAGATGAAGCGCTACTTGAAATGAACTAAATGCGCTTGATCTTGCTTTTAGACTATGTAAACAATCAATCGAGCTTAGATGGAACTACAAAATTTCAAACCAAAGTCTTTTTGGGATCGACCTGAGGGGACGACGGGAAAAATTTTCCTTGGAGGATTAGTGCTTGTTGGCGGTTACCTGCTATACATCGGCTTGCCAATCCTTAATGTAATCCTTGCCAACACAATCACTTTCGTCGCTCTGCTTGCCGTATTGGGTGCAATTGTCTTCATGGCACTAGACCCAAGAATGAGAAATCTGGTTTCTTATGGCTATAAGAGCATTATGAGAGCAATAACGGGACTATTTGTGCAATTGGATCCCATTGGAATCCTCAAAAGTTATGTGCGCGATCTCGAGAACAATCTTCGTAAGATGGCCAAGCAGATTGGCACGATGAAGAGCGAAATGATCAAGCTAAGAAATCTCATCGATAAGAATAAAAAGGACATTCAACAGAATCTCTCTCTTGCAAGTCGGGCCAAAGCCAAAGATAAGAAGGACATTATGATTCTGAAGTCACGAAAAGCCGGAAGATTAGAAGAGTCAAATCTCAAACTTGAAGACCTTCATAAAAAGATGGAGATTCTCTACCGTGTACTTCTGAAAATGTATGATAGTGGATCAATATTGATTGAGGATGTGAAGGATCAGGTAATGGTGAAGGAGCAAGAGCGAAAAGCAATTCGCACCAGCCACTCAGCCATGAAATCTGCCATGAATGTGCTCAATGGGGATAAAGACAAAAGAGCCATGTTTGACCAGGCATTGGAGGCCATCGCTGATGACGTAGGAAACAAGATTGGAGAAATGGAGAATTTCATGGAAATGAGCTCCAGCTTCATGGATTCTATCGACCTGCAGAACGGAGTTTTTGAAGAAGAAGGACTGAAGATGCTGGAGAAGTGGGAAAAAGAGGGTATCAGCCTCATACTCGGTGATGAAAAGAAAGACATCATTGCAGAAGGAGAAAGCCCTAGAGAAATTGACCTCGATGCCCCTATCAAGTCTAGCGAACGTGCTCCGGGCGAGAATCAGTACAAAGACCTGTTCGACTTCTAAATGCCAACAGACCAAACTAAAATTCCAATAAAGCAAAAGAAACTATTGCAATGGCAAGACTAACCTCGCTATCTAAGTTTATAATCACCCTTCTGATAGTTGGACTTATCGGATTTGGGTTTTATATGTTGAAAAATTCTGGAATCCTTCCAAATCCCAACCAAGGTGATCCGCCGATAGTAGAAAATGGCAAAGACGGTGAAGGAGGAATCCTCTCCAAAGCCAAAGATCGCTTGAAAAATGCGGGAAAGAAAGATCCGGCTACAAATTCCGGTTCAGAATCTGATGATGTGATCAAAGTAGGTGTTGTAACCTGGGGTGGTTACGCTGGTGGGCAATACTTTAATGAGGGCTTTAAAGCCAACAAGAATTCGAGATTCTACAAGGACTACGGATTTGAAGTGGAATTCAAAGTGCTGGATGATTTTGATGCTTCACGAAATGCCTTCAAAGCTGATGATGTAAACCTTCTTTGGTGTACGATAGATGCGTTTCCTACCGAGGTAGAAGGCCTTAGCGACTATGATCCGCAAGTGGTATTTCAAGCCGACTGGTCGCGTGGAGGTGATGCAGTGGTAGTAAAGAGAGGTATCAATAGTGTTGCAGATTTGAAGGGCAAAAAAGTTGCCGTGGCTGCCATGACACCATCGCATACCTTCCTGCTCTGGTTACTGGAAGCAGGTGACCTGAACACAAAAGACATCAAAATTGTTGAGGTTCCTTCTGCCATCGATGCGGCTGATGCATTCAAAAGCGGTACCGTTGATGCGGCAGTGGTTTGGAGTCCGGATGATGCCGACTGCGTAGATAAAGTTCCTGGTGCGAAAGTGCTGCAAAACACAAAGAATGCAACACACATTATTGCCGATGTATTCCTTGCCAAGAAGTCCTATGTAGAGCAGAATAGAACCAAGCTCCAGCAATTGTATGAAGGTTGGATGAAAGGTGCAGCGGAACTCAATTCCAGTGACGATGCAAAACGAAAAGCCGCCAAAATTCTGGCCGATGGTTTGGGACAGCCAGAAGATTTTTGTTATGATGCGATCAACAATGTTCGATTGACTACACACGGTGACAATCTCAATTTCTTCGGTTTAAACAAAGATTACACCGGGGTTACAGGTGAAGACCTGTACAACAAGATGAAGAAGGTTTATCATGACATTGGCTATGCACCTAAAAAGGTTAGAAGCTGGAGATTGGTAGCAAGCCGTGACGTTGTGCCGCAGGTAAATCTAAGTGGAAAAGAACATGCATCTGAAGTCAAGAAAACATTTAAGCCAGCTACAAAGGCCGATGTGACCAAGCCTGCCATTTCCACAAAAAGAATCAGTATCACTTTCCCAACAGGCTCCTCTACGCTTGGAGATAATGCCAAAACTTTGATTGATCTGCAATTCAAAGACATCGCAAAGGGTTTTGCCAATGCCAAGATCAGAATTGAAGGTAATACAGATAACACTGGATCTAAGGCGACCAATATTGCGCTGTCTAAGAAGAGAGCCCAGGCTGTTGCAGACTATCTTAAAGTGGCCTACACTATGGACCCCAATCGATTTGTAATCGTTGGAAACGGGCCAGATAAACCGGTAGCCTCTAACGAAACGCAGGAGGGCAGAGCCAAGAACAGAAGAACGGACTTCCAACTTATAGCTGACTAAGGATGTCGTGGCTATTTGAGTTAAGAGGGAAGTTAGAACCAGCACAAAGAATCATACTGGAAATAGTAGGGGTATTGCTAATACTCCTGCTGTGGACGGTGCTTTCTGAGGTGTTTTCGCGAGAGCGCATTTCACTGATCGATCTGGAAAATGAGCCAGAAGTGCAGATGACAGATGATCGTTTCTATGAAAACGATTCACTGATGGTCGCTCATATGCCGGATCTGATTGAGCTGGAGCCCAAGGAATTGGAAGCATATGGCTTGCGAAGGGATAAGGTATATTCCATCTTGCCATCTCCACTAGCGGTGCTAAAATCCTTCAAGGAGCTTCATTACGATGACTTCCTAATCGTCAATGCTGCTAAGTCAATCTGGCTCAACTTCTTAGGTTATATTATGGCGATCCTGATCGCACTGCCGGTGGGATTTGGTATAGGACTGATCCCCCTTTTTCGGGGACTCTTTTCCCGCATATTTGATGCTTTCAGATTTATTCCGCTGACAGCCGTCACAGGCATTTTTGTGATGTGGCTTGGCCTTGGTAGTGAAATGAAAGTAGCATTCCTTGCTTTCGGTATTTTGGTCTATCTGATCCCAGTAGTGGTGCAAAGGATCGACGAAGTGGACAATGTTTATCTGAAAACCGCTTTCACCTTGGGAGCTACCGATTGGCAGACCATACGTACTGTCTATTTTCCTGCCGTAATCTCGAAACTTTTTGATGATATCAGAGTTTTGGTGGCTATCTCCTGGACCTATATTACGATTGCAGAAATGCTAAACAAAAGTGGAGGAATTGGAGAACTGATCTGGGTAGCCAAGCGCCAAAGCAGGATGGACAAAGCATTTGCAGTGCTCATCGTGATAATTCTGATCGGATTTATTCAGGACAAGATTTTTGTCGCGTTGGATCGAATGCTCTTTCCTCATAAACATGTAAACACTGGTAAAAAGCATGGTTGATTTTCCAGACAAACCAGAACTTGAAAACATCATCGAACTGCGTGGCATACGGCAAAGTTACGATGGAGGGAAGAGCTATATCATTGATGGTCTGGACCTTTTGATCGAAGACAAACCGGCTCAAGGGCAATTTGTGGCCATTTTGGGTATGTCGGGTAGTGGCAAATCAACTCTGTTGCGATACATCGCGGGCCTGCAAGATCCGACTGACGGGGAAGTACTAATTCATGGCAAACCTCGGTCGGAGGAAAATCGGGTCAGCATGGTCTTTCAGCAATACTCCTCTCTGCCCTGGCTCACAGTACTTGACAATGTCGGCCTCGGCCTGAAGTACAAGGGTATGTCCAGGAAAGACCGGGATGAGAAAGCAATGGAAATGATCAAACTGGTCGGACTGGATGGGCACCAAAATAAGTATGCCCAGTATCCAACCCTCTCAGGAGGGCAATTGCAAAGAGTGGCTATCGCAAGGTCCTTGGTATACAATCCCGAGCTTTTGCTCATGGACGAGCCATTTGGTGCCTTGGATATCAATACTCGTTTGCAAATGCAGGACCTGCTGGCTGGAATTTGGCTAAAGTTTCACTCCACTGTCGTGTTTGTCACTCACGACATATCCGAAGCAGTATACTTGGCGGATGATTTGTACATCCTGAAAGCACCTCCATCAAAAATCGTGGAGCATGTCTACATCGATTTGCCCTTCAATCGTACCAGGCAGATCAAGCGTGAAGCCAAATTTACGTCCCTTGTACATGAAGTAGAAGATAGAATGATCTCGGTGGCCGAATTGGGCTGAAAATATCTTTCCAATCTTACATAAATCAGTCGGCTTTCGCCTGCTACATCCCAAAGCGACAAAAATGCCGGGAAACTGTACTTTTCTGGCGATTCCAAGCAGCATTTAGTACTTTCATAGGGTCTGCCTTGGGGATACTGTGTCTACTTGTGGTAGTAGTAAAATTGGTTAATGCAGGAATTAGACCTCATAGAAGGGTGTATAAGAAAGGATGCAAGATGCCAACGTCTTTTATATGAGCGCTTTGCGCCCAAGATGTTGTCTGTATGCATTCGTTATGCCCGGGAGAGATCTGAGGCTGAAGATATTCTGCAGGATGCCTTCGTAAAGGTGTTTAACAATCTGGAAAAGTTTGAGCACCGAGGTTCTTTTGAAGGTTGGATCAGAAGAATCATGGTCAATACTGCGCTAAAATACTATCGAAAACTGCGTTTTCAGATGGAGCAAAGTGGCCTGGACTATTCCAACGATGAGCCGGTGATGCCGACCGCTGAAACCGAACTCTCCGCTCAGGATTTGATCAGTATTATCTCAGGACTACCTGATGGGTACCGGGTGGTCTTTAATATGTATGCAATCGAAGGTTTTAGCCATCGTGAGATTGCAGAGGCATTAGATATCAAGGAAAGTACCTCCAGATCGCAATTGGTAAAAGCCCGGAAAATGCTTCAAGGGCTGGTAACTGAGAGACAAAAAGTTCGCTTATGAAACAAGGCAACGAAATAGACAAGTTATTCAGAGATGCTGTTTATGATCATGAAACTCCCGTTCCAGAGTTTGTCTGGGAAGGGATTCAGGAGAAACAGCGCTCTTTTGGTGCTTCTGTTCTGCATAAGCTTCAACAAAAATGGGGATTGATTGCCCTTTTGACCTTCCTTGGGCTCGGCTGCTCGTACATCGGCCTTAGCTATGCTGGTTCCTGGAACAAAACGGCTGCTTTGTCCGATGTCAATGGTATTGCTTCTCCATTAGCATCCTTATCAGCAGGGCAGGGTCAGCTCGCCACAAACGCAAATGCACAAAAGGTTGACCAACAACAATATGATGAAGAGCATCCTTCGCAGTTGGTGAGCGACAATCAAAACCAGATAACCGCTGTTCAAAAAGGAAAAGCAGATCCAGCGAATAAAGAACAGAAAAGCAGCAATCCAATAAACAAACGGACCACAGCAAATTCCGGACAAACAGTACGCCTTGTTCAGAAAAAGCAGGGCAAAATCAGAAATAATGATTTCCGGTCCCAAATCAACAGCAGCTCGCTGACCAAGGGGACAGTCTCCAATCCAGCTGTAAAGGGCAGCAGTCTCAAGCTTGGCAATGCAAACGAACATGCACTATCTGCCTCGCTGCAAAGTAATCGTTCAGACAGTAAGCAGTCAGCAGGCTCGACTAGTCAAGAATATGGGCGAAAAGCCGCCTTTGCCTCAAAACGTGACTTGCTTTCAAATAAAGACGATCGAAACCTGGCAAACATTAGCAAACTAGCGTCCCTTCAAGCGCTTAGCATCGCGTCCGGAAAAGGATTCACACAGCAAAAGGAACAACAATTCACAAAAGCCCGAGCCAACGAGTGCTTCCCGGAGCTAATCAAAGCCAAAATGCTTTCCTTAGAACTGTTTGTGTCGCCGGACAATGTTTCAAGAGAATTGCTTACTTATGATCCCGCTTTGCAAGAACACGTTGAACAGCGCTTGAATTCAGAGGCCAGACGACTCTCCTGGTCGGCAGGGCTCAGACTTGATATTGCCGTACACCGAAATTTACACCTGAAAACTGGTCTCGGATATGCACAGATCAATGAACTGTTCCGACATACCGGTGAAGAGAAGACAGTAACAACCACTACCATTGAAGAAACCGAAGTAAACGGACAAATCGAGATTGATACAGTTTATACTGTGGAGAACTGGCAAAGAGTTGTGGAAACCGGCAATCGATACAGATTCTTTGATGTGCCACTCATACTGTCTTATGAAGCAAAGTTTGGACGACTTTCCCTGAGTGCAAACGCCGGAACGGTATTCAATATCTTCTTTACACAAACCGGACGCATATTCTCGCCGGAAGAGAGCGAGCCTACTCCAGTTGACATCAGAACAGACGGCGAGAGCCCTTTCTTTAGAAACTTCAACGCAGTAAGTCTCTATGGCGGAATTGGCGCCTATTACAAGATTGCCGATGGTGTTGAACTCATGGCGGAGCCACATGTCAAATACATGCTGGAACCGCTCAACAAAGTCAGTTATTCTGTAGAGCAGAGATACCAGACAGTAGGCATAAATCTGGGCCTGCGCTATAAATTTTGATCTTTTTTGAAAAAAAATAGCTACCTCAGGCAGCACATCTAACAAATGCAGCCTCTTGATATCAGAGGCCGCAGCGTAGTGAAGAAGTGCAGAAAGGAATGGCCACGAATTTGAAGTGCAAAGTGAGAAGAAATAGTCAAAATATAGTGAGCAAGGTCATTAGTCTGATAATCCTAATGCTCTTGTTTTTCATACTGATACCCTCATGTAGAAAGGATGTAGATGAATATACACTCATCGACACAAGCACAGAGCACAGCTCGGGACTTGTTAACTTTTTACCTGGAGAACTGGGACAATTGCTTACCCCGGCAGTACCTGGCCTGGTACTGGAGTTGCAGGCCGACCAGGCTTGCGATTGTGAAGGCCAGCTAGGAACCAACATCCTGATTCCTGCCAATGCCTTTGTTCACGAAACGGGTGATCCGGTAGTAGGACCATATGAAGTGGAAATTATCGAAGCACTTACCAAAGGCGATCTTGTACGCACAAATAGAGGCACCGTCGTAGATGATCGATTGATGATTTCTTCGGGAGGCGTTTTTGTCAAGGCCAAAAGAGGAGAGGAGATATTGTCCCTCGCTGCTGGAAAAGAAATTGTGATCGAGCTGCCTTTTAATGGTGATCCCGCATCCCAATACCCGGGGCTCAAACTGTATGTGGGACAAACAGGGGAGAAAGGCTTTTCCTGGCAAGAAGTAGCAGATTCAGAAGTTAACATTGGCGAAACCCAGAGCACAATGGCTAATGAAACCATGTACAGCTTCAATTACGATAGCAATGACTGGTATTCCTGCTTGCATCCATACGAGGCAAGCGACTGGATCGACTTTTCGCTCGCAGTTCCTGGTTCTATCACTCCTGAAAATTCTGCCTTGTTTCTGTCTTTCAAAGATCATTTTAGTGTGGTGCCGATAGACCACTATGACAACTCAGTGTTTTCTACAGAAATTGATGTGCCGGCAAACGAAGAGGTGCAATTGATAGGAATCGCTCAGATAGAAGATGAATTGTATGCAACCTCTACCAATTTAACCTTGTCTCAGAATGTAAGCGAGGCAATCGTTTTTGAAGCAATGTCCATCGACGCGATCAACGAACTACTAGACGCTCTCGAATAATACAAAATCCGATTTTTAACCAAGTGTTTGTTTTTTATTTTTTTTAAGGCCATAGAAAAGCTAAGAGCCAATCTTTTACTTTCTTGCAGGCAGGTGAAAGTGCCGCTCTTAGCTTCTTCTGCAAACACTTCTTTCTCTCCTGAATTACAGTACCGCTCAAGGGCCTGACCGCTCAAAAGCACAATTCACAGGTGTCAATATGCGAGCCTATTTCGCTGTTGACACCTTTTTCTTTTGGAGCCAAGCGTTTCCATCTTTATTTGTTGGAGCGAGGTGCTACTCCACCCATCACCGGGCTCCCCGCTCTCCGTTCCAATGGAGGGTCTGCCAGCCTGTTCCTGCTCGCTCATTGGCGTCTCTCCGCAGGCTCCGAGCCACCACTGAGCGGCAGTCACCACGGCTGGCAAACCCTCCATTTCCTCTTCGATCGGGGCTATTTTGCCAGCAACAGTGGCTCCGGCTATAATTATCCCAAGCGTCTACAAAATGACTCTTTTTCACCTGCATAGTCCCCATTTATAGCTACCTTCCTGTCCGGCCCGATAGGGCCAGTATCAGCAAAAATTGCAGACGCTCAATAATTCAGCACCTTGGGGACATTTTGGGAACAGTACGTAACACCTCCTGCAAAGCCAGAAGATATGGAGTATGGTTTCGTGCTTAAGAAGTACCCTCAAAAAGCAAGGAACTGTACTAAAGAAGAGCTGGAGGAAAACATTAGCAAATATCACAGGATTATCCTCTTTGTCACTACGCCCGAGATGGATGGCTTTGAGGTTATTGGTGCTGATCCCAAACACATGCAGATCATCATTGACAAGAAGATGCATGGTCACAAGAAAGCTATTGCTGGTATTGCTGCGATCACACTTTTGTTCTTTGCTGCCCTTGCCTGGCAATATTCTGTCTCAGATAATTTTTGGCCGGAGTCAAGATTTGTTCGGCTTTTCGGAGTGGCCTTTGGGCTAATTCCACTGATCGGAAGATTTTTCGAAATGTATCAGTTGCGTTCGATAAGTTGTGATCAGGGTGAAGCAGAAATGGAAGATACTCGTTTCCGTTTTTGGATCAGCCAACAAGCGAAAACCTCACATCGTTGGTTGCCCTTAATCCTGCTACTGCTCTATATGCTGCAGTACTACACTGGTCTGGATGCCAGTATCGAACAATTTGGCTTGGTGAAGGAGCTCACAAGAGCAGGGGAGTGGTGGCGATTGCTCACCTGCACCTTGTTGCATGGAGGGTTTATACATGTGCTCTTCAATGCAATGGCCTTGTTTGTTCTGGGAAATATTCTTGTCAGCTTCTATCGGTTTCGTAAACTCTTGTGGGTATGTCTTTATTCCGGCCTTGTTGGTGGCTTGTTTAGCATGATTTTCTACCCTTACACAGTGTCTGTAGGTGCTTCAGGAGCTATTCTGGGCGTGCTTGGCTATATGATGGTAATAGGATTGCGGTTCCGAAATGTGATCTCTTGGAATTTTACTGCCCAGATGATCTGGATCGCCATTTCAATGGCCTTTATTGGAGTAGCAGGCTTCGACTTCATTGACAATGCTGCTCACGCCGGCGGCTTGCTTGGAGGTGCTTTACTTGCGCTCTTCGAAACCAGTGAAGAACTGGAACGTAATGTCGAGATCCGTTCCCACAGAATCAAGGACAATTCTTGGCAAATCTCGGAACAGCAATAGCAACGTTAGCATTGGCTGTTTCGTTTATCTCTGCATATAAGCATACTCAAGTATCCAATCTGCGAGTACACATTGTAGAAGTGCTGGCAACATAATTGGCTGAAGTGGCTTATGCTGGTGGAGTTTTTGCTGCCAGATTTTAGACGTATAGAATTGCTGCCCGCATTTCGAACCCTAAAATATTATCAAATGAATTTTTGTAAAAAAGGTCTGCCACTGCTTGTGTTTGTGGCACTTATTTTTGCTTCCTGCCAAAAGGAATCTTCAACGGTTCCAGGCGCCAATGAAGTAGACGGTTTTGAGGCCATCGCCATTAATGATACGCAGGAACCGCTTCTGCTATCTGATCCCTGTGCCGAAGAGTTTTCTAGCCAGGGGGAGCCTGGTTCCCCTACGAGTACGGATGCCTACGCTGAAGACGATTATGAAATGTCTTCTGAACCCGAAGCAGGATCAGGTGGAGGAGACAGTTACGGTGGCCAGGGAACTGCAGGCACCATTACAGCTGGCGAAGTAAGAGACCTTGTCGATTGGTCTTATTGGCAAAGCATTCAACCCGAGTTTGGAGAAACTGCGGAAGTTTGGTCAATGAATCCGATCAAACGTTTTTCGGTTTTGCTGCAAGACAACACCGGAGCGCCATTGACAGATGCGCAGGTGCTATTGACGGATGATTCGCATCAAGATCTCTGGCGAGCGCAGACTGACAATGCCGGCTCTGCGGAACTTTGGTTGGATCTCTATTCAGACCAGGCAGAAGGAGAATTAAAAATTGTGGTGTTCTACAATGATGTTCAATTTGTGATAGAAGATCCGATCATGTATGAGTTGGGTATTAATCAAGCCGAGATACCAGTCAATGCAACTAAGCCAATGAGCGCTGACATCATGATCGCATTTGACGCAACAGGCTCAATGGGCGATGAATTGGAATACATCAAAACGGAAGTGCTAGACATATTTACGCGCATTAAGTCAAGTAATCCCCAAATGGCATTTCGTTTTGGCTCCGTGTTCTATAAGGACTATGGAGATGACTACTTGAGCATTTCCACCCCACTGCAGGAAGAAATCAATGCAACAGCAGCCTTTATCAATGATCAACATGCCGCTGGGGGCGGTGACTTTCCAGAAGCAGTTCATATCGCATTGCAGGATGGGATAGTAGGTGAAGATTGGGCTGAAAAAGCCAGCACGCGAATTCTCTTCCTGATTCTTGATGCACCGCCGCACAAAGATGAATGTACCCAAAAGCAGATGCGGTTGCTTGTCAAAGAAGCTGCCAGAAAAGGAGTGAAGGTCATACCTATTACGGCAAGCGGAATTGACAAAGAAACAGAATACCTGATGAGATTCGCTGCTTTGGCAACCAATGGAACCTACAGCTTCATTACAGATCACAGCGGTATAGGTGGTGATCACATAGATCCGACCACACTTGGCTACGAGGTGGAATTCCTAAATGACCTCATGGTGAGACTAGTAAACCGCTACGTAGAATAGCCCATATTTGCTCCGATATTATAAAAAAATGCCAAATCTCATTGCCGACGTTCTAGTTGGCAATGAGATTTTTTTTTGCCAGATTCTTCCCTAATTTTGTACTTTTGGCGCCATTAAGCTCTGAACCGCCCTTGTTTCTTATCTCGAGCTATGGCCAAACGAAGCATTACAAGTCTATTTGCCCTGGCAAGTCTATCAGCAATATGTCTGATCTTGCTGATGTCAGTGAAATCACCGGTAACGTCCACAAAGCCCAATATAGTTTTGGTACTTGCGGATGATTTGGGCTGGGGCGACGTTGGCTATCATGGTAGTCGAACCTACACACCCTCAATAGATAAATTCGCCGAAGAAGGTATTGCCCTCGAACGTTTCTATGTCAGCCCTGCATGCACTCCGACAAGGGTTTCGCTGCTAACAGGCTGCTATGCTGGTCGATTTGGTCTGCAACATGGCGTCATCAAACCGGAACGTAGAGGGGGGCTGCCTTTCGACGCTACTTTGCTATCTGACGTATTAGCAGAAAATGGATACGAAGATCGGGCTTGTTTGGGCAAATGGCATCTGGGCCATTCAAACATCAAATACCATCCACTTAGAAGGGGCTTTACCTATTTCTATGGCCATTATGGCGGAATGATTGATTACTTCAGCCACAAAAAAGCAGGCGAGCTTGACTGGCACCGAGACTACGAGTCCTGCTATGATAAGGGGTATGCTACCGATCTGATTGCCAATGAAGCGGTAAGGTTTATCGCTGACGCAGAAAAGGACAAACCATTTTTCCTTTATCTGCCGTTCAATGCTCCTCATGTACCCCTGCAAGCCACAAACGAATATCTAGATAAAGCAGGATTTCAAATGGGCAAAGGACTGTATCCTGAAGATGAAAGTAAGCAAACAGCCCAAGACAAAATCCTTCCTGCTGATCGTAAGGAATATCAGTTTGGCCAGGGCAACACTAAGCAGCAGACCCTCGGTGCAATGATTGCATCCTTAGACCATGCTTTTGATCGGGTGCTCGATGCCCTTGAGGAATCTGGGTTGCGGGAGAACACGATCGTAATCTTTCTGAGTGACAATGGTGGTGATGTAGATCAGGGAGCCCGAAATCTGCCGCTGCGGGGTGGCAAGGGAAAGCTCTATGAAGGCGGTATTCGTGTCCCGGCAGCTATTCAGTGGCCGGCAAAGTTGCAGGGTGGTAGCGTGGTTAGGAATGTGCTGGCTCATATTGATGTGCTTCCAACCATACTGGATCTGATCGAATCTAAGAGCAATGCAAGTGATTTCGATGGAATTTCTTTCGCAAATCTGTTGCCCTTCAGGTCACAGGAGGCAGAAGCTCAGGTGAGAGCAAGACTACTTTACCTGGGAACGGAAGGATTGATAACGGATAGATACAAATTGGCCTACAATGAATTGTATGATGTGATTTCAGATCCCTACGAAACGGAAGATCTTTCCGCCAGATTTCCAAGCATTAAAGCTGCGCTGAAGGATTCTTTAAATTATTTCAGAAATGAAATTTGCATCACACAGGAGAAGGACGAAACCTATAAGCTGCTACCTGAGTGGAGAATGCCTGAAGATTAGATTCAATGAAGAGTTTATCAAAATACCTCATGGTGCTCCTGGCAGTTGCGCTGTCCGCTCTGGCCTACGGTACGCTACCTGCCCAGTCGCCGGCAAAACCGAATATTCTCATCATTCTGATGGATGATATGGGATGGAGCGATGTTAGCTTTAGAGGTGGTGCAATATCCACACCTAACATTGACCGCATTGCTGCTGAAGGCGCCCAGCTCGAACGCTTCTATGTTCACAATGTTTGCAGTCCTTCCAGAGTGGCTCTGATGACTGGAAAGTATCCAGGACGGCTGGGAATGACAAATGGTGCAATCGGCCCTGAACGATATGATGGCTTGCCTCCTGAAGAGTTCATCCTGCCGGAGCTGTTGGAGCAGCAAGGCTACAGCCAAAGAGCCTGCATCGGCAAATGGCATTTAGGACATTCCAATATCAAGTATCATCCCTTGAGGCAGGGTTTTAGCTATTTCTATGGCAACTACGGTGGCATGCTGGATTACTTTGTGCATAGACGTCGCGGCAAAATTGACTGGCACCGGAACTACAAGCACTGCGGAGACAAAGGATACACTACGGAGTTGTTGGCTAATGAGGCGGTAAGGTTTATTGAGGATCGGGATGAAGCAAGTCCATTCCTATTGTACATGCCTTTCCAGGCACCCCATATGCCACTGCAGTCGACGGAGCAGCACCTGGAGCAAAATGGCTACGATATGTCCAAAGGAATCTACTCAGACCCAAGCAATGAAAATCTGGACCTGCAAGGCAGGATGCCTGTGAAGAGAAAGGCTCGGGAAGTAGGACAAGGCAACAGCCGAAGACAGACCTATGGGGCAATGATGACTGCCGCTGATGAATCAATCGGAAGAGTACTTGATTGTCTGAAGCGCGAAGGTATTGAAGATAATACCATTGTGATTTTTTTCTCTGATAACGGTGGCTGGCCTATTTGGGGGGCAGACAATACACCCTTGAGAGGAGGAAAGCTGACTAACTTTGAAGGCGGTGTACGAGTCCCTGCCGCTATTCGATGGCCTTCAGTGATTCCTGCAGGAACCAAGGTCAATCAATTGCTTGCTCATGTTGATATTATGCCAACATTGGCGGCTGTGTCTGAGGCTAAGGCTCGTGGTGATTGGGATGGGCAAAATATGCTGCCTACTATTCTGGGTGACAGTAGCGATGAGGAGAGAATTCTCTTTCTGGGTAAGGAGGGTGGAGGAGCGATTGTTGGCAAAAGATGGAAGCTCCTAGGCGACCAGCTTTTTGACCTGGAAAATGATGCTTCTGAAAAGGAAAATGTAGCGGGCAAATTTCCGGATGTTTTTCAAGAAATGTCTGAGCTACGCGATCAATTGATGAAAGAGATAGAGCAGCCTACCATTGCCAGAGAAGGGTTCAAGCTTCGGGAAAATTGGGAGATGCCGCAGTAGTAGTACACTTCCAGTCAACTAAGCGTGCTTGTTTTTGTGCTTTCCGATTGAACCTTGAACCTCGCGACGCAACCAGCTGAGTGGCAGAAAATGGGTAAAGCCGCTAGCCTCGCTGTCAAAAAGAAAAAGAATCAGCATGTGTGTCGTACGCTTAAGGGGTGAAGAAAAGTTTGTTTTTCTCAGTTAGACAATGTATCATTACTGTGTTGAGAATTGTTTAAAACAAACAGAATGACTGTATCATTTAAGAAGTGGGGAAACAGTGTTGGAGTGATCATTCCAAAAGCTCTCGTTGATAAATACAATATCGAGCTCAATAAGGAGTATGAGATTATCGAAGGGGAGAAGGGCTTCACGTTTACAGAAAAACCGCATCAACCAACGATAGATGAACTGCTTGAGGGAATGGACAGAAATAGTCGTTATAGTGAGGATTTGTTGATCCAAGACAATGTCGGAAAAGAACGTTTTTGGGAAGATCAGTCATGAGCGAATACGTTCCGAAATTTGGAGATTTGGTATGGGTGAGTTTGGAGCCGACAAAAGGACATGAGCAAGGAGGTTTGCGTCCATCATTGGTGGTATCCAACACAAAGTACAACGACAAGACCGGCATGATGCTCATAGCTCCGATTACGTCAAAACCGAAAGGCTATGCTGGTGAAGTGCCACTACCAGGTGGACTAGAAATCAATGGAGTAGTACTGAGTGATCACATACGCAATCTTGATTGGATAGAGCGTCCGGTTCGGTTTTCCGGTGAATCTGTTGATAGAAAAACAGTCCAGCTGGTCATCCAGAGACTCAGCATACTCTGTGATGAGTACGACAATCACGCATAAAAAAAAGACACCTGAACACGGCATCCTATTGTACAGCAAAATACTGCCA
>JAHDEE010000027.1:0-20439 GCA_020629005.1 Chitinophagales bacterium | reverse complement strand
TTGTTTAGAAAAAATGGCACAGCAACCTGCCAACGCTCGCTTATTCGGAATATCGGTAGCAGTCCAAAATTGTAACTTTGCAGCATACCAACATCTGTATCGAAGTCTTCACTGAAGGAAACCGTGCTGAGGTTAACTCCAATTTCTCCCGAAATACCAAATTGTGCAGAGCTGCTTTGGCAAAAGAAAAATAGACTTAGCAGACTTATAATGATGATTCGCATAATTTACCTTGTTTTGTTCAAGCTCAAGAATGGCTTAAATTACGGACAAAACCATAGAATTACAATCTGGGTCGCTTGGCCCGCTTGCTTTGATTGACCGATTTTCTTGATGGCCAGGCAGGCTATTTAATTATTATTCACTCACCATTTGTGCCAGACCACCAGAATATGCAACGATTACCGGGTCTCTACATCTCGAATTCTGATGGGCGCGGTCGTGGCGTCTTTACAGCTCACTCAATAGAAAGGGGAGACTTGATCGAAATTTGTCCATTGATACTTGTAGCACCGGAAGATGTGGAGAAACTAAATGACACAGGACTTTTTGATTACTACTTTCACTGGCCAGAGCCAGAGGGCTCAGCCGTATTGGCATTAGGCTATGGCTCGCTCTACAACCATAACGGTACACCCAATGCACAAGTGATCATGGATCGCGATGCCTTACAGTTTGAGATTCATTGCGTCGAACCTATAAAGGCCGGTGGCGAGATTTTTATCGACTATACAGGAGAAGGAGCGGGAGAAGACGGTATTTGGTTTGAAGAAGCCTGAAAGCACTAGCTTGAGCAAATTTCCTAAACAAATGAGCCTTGTGTCTGCGGGTAGGATGGTGCGGAATAGCCCCGATAGACGCGGAAATGGGTGCAGACTGAGCGCCTGAATGCGCCACTGGCCGGGGCTCCCTTAGGAGACCAGGCCAGTGGATGCATGAAGCAGCGAAGGCTGTGCACATTGCAGCAGATAGCGGGGACTCACTCAACGCGCTGGACTTCGCTTCGCTCCAAATTTTCGTTTTGAGTTTTTTACTATCTCCTAGAATGGCAAATCGTCCTGCTCATCTGGCGGAGGCATCAAGCCATCATCAGGAGCCTGCAGATCGGGTGGGCCTGCTGCTGCCGCTGCTTCCAACCTCCAGGCCTCCAGATTGTTGAAGTAGTTGACCCTTCCTTCCTTTTCCCATCTGCGACCTTTGATGCCAAAAGAGACTTTTACGAGATCGCCCACATTAAAAGAATCCAAGAGTGCTGTTCGATCCTGAATGGTTTGAAATTTGATCTGCTCGGTAAAGTTCATCGCGCCTCGAAGTTCTTCTACCTCCAGCACAAATTCTCGCTTTCTGAAGCGCTCTGTGATCTCCTGCACCTCATAAATTTCTATCAGTTTTCCACTTAATTCAAAGTTCATTTTGTCCTTTTTTGTGCAAAAATAGACAATTAATGCTGGGATTTGCTTTGGCTGGAGCTGCATTTTAAATTTTCGTAACTTTCCCCGAAATTCCCAATTATATGGACCAGAAACAGAGAGAACTGGAGCGTTTGATTGCTGAGACACTTGGCGACAAATTGCTGGAGTCAGGACCCTTCAATACAGCCGGCAAGATAAATCCCTTGGTGGTTTTTCGCTTGAGTAGTGAGTTTCCTTCGATGGATTTGGCCAAGGAGGAGATTTTGTTGCTGCTTGATGATAGTTCGGGAACTAGAAACAAGGGTTTTGCGCTTACAAACAGACATCTCTATTTTCACTCCGATGGAGTGGAAAATATTTTGACACTGGATGAAATTTCCAGTTTGGTAATGGGGGGAAAGGTAAGTTTTGAATCGGGCAAATTGACCGCGGAATCCTCGGGCAAGCTGGCTGAATTATTTGATAAAATTGCAGATCAAAAAATGGTAAAACCAGAAAAGCCTAAATCACTGGACGACTTGATAAACCGGGCGCAGGAGGTGAACGCAAAGATGACCCGCCACATAGAAACTGCGCACCAAAAGAAAAGGGAGGAACCAAAGGAGGAAGATCCCGATTGGGCTGTTCAGCAGGATTTCCTGACCTTGCTTCAAGATGAGGGAGATGCTGTGATCGAGGTTTGTGCTTCGCTCAATGCGGACAAGAAATTTTCCGACACTCTTCAGGAGGCCTTTGCGGAAGGCGACCAGCTTTCGCAGAATTTCTCGGCGGAACATGTATTTATGCAGGATTTCATCAAGGCCTATAACATGCTGGATGCCGATCTAAATCGAGAGATGCAGGATCAGGAAAAGTTTGCAATGGCCTATCTTTTCGAACGGCTGCAGGGAGGGGATATGGCTAAATCTATCAGCTTGTCGAGAATCAATGAAATGTTGTCAAAACCCAAGTTTGAGGAGAGCATTCAAAAGCTGAAAAGTGCGGAGATTATTAAACTGCCAGAGCAGTATGCGGATCAGTTTATTTTACCTTCACTGCTTACCCGCATTGATCATGAGGACTTTGAGAAGGTGAGTTCCTTGATTTATCGTTTTGTTTCCATAGTTGCAAAGTCGGATGGTACCGTAAGCAAAGAAGAGGCGGCGGTGGTCAAAAAGGTGACCAAGCTCGTAAAGCGTCCAAAGCGGGTGCTGGCAAATGTTAGACAAAGTGAAGTGCCCGAAGGTGAGGTCCTGGATGATGTAATGAAAGACCTGAACAAGCTAGTCGGGCTGGAAAATATCAAAGAGGACATCAAGGGTCTGATCAATTTTTTGAAGATTCAGAAGGTAAGAGAGGAACAGGGTCTTGCAGGAACGCAGCGATCTTTACATTCTGTATTTATGGGACCTCCTGGTACTGGTAAGACTACCATCGCGAGACTACTGGGGCGGGTGTTCAAGCATTTGGGTTATCTGGATGGCGGGCATATTGTGGAAACAGATCGTGCCGGCCTGGTTGCTGGATACATTGGGCAAACAGCTTTGAAGGTAGATGAAGTGGTGAAGGCTGCCCTTGGTGGGGTGCTTTTTATCGATGAGGCATATGCACTAAATAGGGGAGAGGGAGGAAAAGATTTTGGCAATGAGGCCATAGAGGCGTTGCTAAAGCGGATGGAAGATCATCGGCGGGAGCTGGTGGTTATTGTAGCGGGATATCCTGATGAAATGGAGACCTTCATCAATTCCAACCCAGGGCTGAAATCACGATTTAATCGCTATTTCACATTTGAGCACTATACAGGAAGGCAGCTGCTGGATATCTTCAAGATCTTTGCAAAAAATGCTGACTTCACCCTTTCAGAAGATGCCTCAGAGAAACTTTCGTTTATTTTTGATGAACTCTATGAGAATCGTACCGCCACCTTCGGCAATGCCAGGGTAGCGCGAAACCTCTTTGAAGAATGCATACAAAGACAGGCAAACAGACTGGTTAATGTTGTTCCGCTTACCAAGGAAATACTAATGACACTTGAAGAACCGGATGTACCTCCGGTAAAAGAAACCGTTAAAAAGATTCTGGTTTTCGATGCTGAAAAGGAAGACTAAGACCGGAAGATACGCGCAAAAAAAAGCCCGACACTGCCATAGTTAGTGTCGGGCTTTTCTCTACGTTTTTGTAAATGCAGCGCCTATGATTTGCAAGCAGTAAATCGCTGCACTGGTGGTCTTGTGAAGGGAATTTGTTGTATCCGAACTATTGAAGCAGATTTAAGTCTCTGATCAGTATATTCTTTCTGTAAGTGTGAATAATGTCTTTCTTCTTGAGGTCGTTCAGAACTGTGGTAACAGTTTGACGAGAAGTTGAAGTAAGATTGGCAATATCCTGATGTGTCAAGCGATGCTTCAGCAGGATTTCATATCCAATGGGTATACCCTTAGTATCGGCTCGGTCTTTCAGGAAATCAATAATTCTTGACCGTGAGTTCTTAAAGATAACTGACTCCAGACGCTTCTCCATAGTGCGAAGCTTGTTGCCAACTTGTGTCATGATTCGCATTCCAAACTCCGGATTGTCTTTAATCAGGTCCTTTAGAATTGGCAGAGAGATGGCCAGATATTTGGTATCCTTGTCCATCGTTAGTGCGAAGTTGCATCGCTTTCCGTTGCCTGTTAGCACTGACTCACCAAAAATCTCACCTGGATAGATGATCTCTTTGATAATCTCCTTATCGTCTTTTGAGCGAGCGCCAATCTTTACACGACCCTTCACCAATATAAAAATGTGGTGAGCAGAATCGTCGCTGTAATAGATATAGCTGTTGTTGCCTTTGTTATGAGACACGGCTTGTGCCTCGAGCGCCGCGATATGCTCCTCCGAGAAAATATACGGCGGAGCTTCCTTGGCTTTGTTGAAAATGTTGCTTGCTGCAATCATAGGTTTATGAAAGTTTAATGTTCGTAATAAGTCGAAGTTACAACGCAAGTTATGCCTAAAAAAGTACAAAAAGAAGACCCTTCCATTGTAATGAACGCTGCCTAAAAGGGTTTGTAGCGGACAAATGTGCTTGTAAGATATTGATTATCAATTCAATCCAGTAATTAGAATTTTGACCAAAAATTAGCTAGTGCCAAGGCGTTTTTTTTGCATTTTGCCAATCCTCGGCTAAATTCTGTACTGATTGACTAAGAAATTACACACATAATCACGCACTCCTTCCTCCAAACTGTGGAATTCAGCCTCATAACCCGCCTTCCGCAATTTAGCAATCGGAGCCTCTGTATGGTATTGATAATGCGCTCTGATGTCAATTGGAATGTCGATAAAGACAATCCTGGGCTCCTTGTCCATAGCATCAAAAGTTGCCCTTGCCAAGTCCAAAAAACTACGAGCCTGACCCGAGCCAACATTGAACAGACCGTTAGCATTGGCCTCAGCATTCAGAAAAAACAAGCACACTTTGCAAATATCCTTGACATATACGAAATCCCTATATTGTTCTCCATCCTTATGCTCTGGCTTGTGCGAGCGAAAAAGCCGTACCTCTCCAGTCTGCTTGATTTGGTGGAATGCCTTCTGAATCACAGAAGACATTCGATCCTTATGGTATTCATTGGGCCCATAAACATTGAAAAACTTCAAACCAGCCCAAACCGGCGGTTGTGCTACTTCTGCAAGCGCCCAAAGATCAAACTCATGTTTTGACTCCGCGTAGGGATTCAAGGGCTTTAAGTCGCTCAACAAGGCATGATCATCAGCAAAACTCAAGCTGCCGTTTCCATAAGTCGCTGCCGACGAAGCATAGATGAATGGAATCTGCTTCCTCACCGCATATTGCCAAAGCATCTTGCTGCAATTGAGATTCAATTTATTAAACAATTGCTTATCCTTTTCCGCAGTATCGGTTCGCGCGCCGAGATGCATCACTCGTGTAATTTCAAACTCACCCTGAGCCAATTTGTCTTGCAAGTCCTCACGATGCCACCTTTGCACAAATCGTTTACCCTTGAGATTGGCCTCTTTATCGCCACAGGGAAATTCATCTACCAAAATTATATCTTCCCGGCCAGCGGCATTGAGCTGCGACAACACACAACTTCCTATGAAGCCTGCTGCTCCAGTTAAAAGTATCATTTGTTCGTATTTGTAAATTGATTATTTATTTGGAGCGAAGCTGATGGCGCCGCGGAACGAGCATTCCCGTGCTCCGTTTGTATTCCTGCCACATCTGCCTGTTCATGCTTGGCTACTGTGGTCTCTCCGCAGGCTCCGAGCCCCCATTAGCCAGCATTCACCACGGCAGCTGCGGCACTCATACCACTTCGCCCGGGGCTATTTTGCACTTCCTCTCCGGCGCGCCGTTTATTATCTCTCTAAGATTGCTGTGGATTGTCAGCGTGGGCTTCCTGGCCTGGGTGGGAGGCACAGTCTGTTGCAGACCCGAATACATTGAGTCTGCAACAGACCGTACCAGCAAACTTGTTAAATCCTCTTTGGGCGAGCTTTAGACAAACTCTTTTACCGTCTTTTTGATGATATTGACACACTCCATCAACTCTTCTTCTGTAATGACCAAAGGAGGTGCAAATCTGATCTTATCGCCATGCGTTGGCTTGGCGAGCAGGCCATTTTCTTTTAGGTTCATGCAAAGTCTCCAGGCAGCCTCAGGATCTTCGTGTTTAATCACAATGGCATTGAGCAGGCCTTTTCCTCTTACCTTGCTGATAAGATCAGAATCGATTGCTTCTAGTTCACGACGAAGAATGACGCCCATTTTCTCTGCGTGATCGGAGAGGTTTTCATCTACCAGCACCTTGAGCGCAGCGATTGCTACGGCACATGCCAGTGGATTTCCTCCGTAGGTCGATCCATGTTCGCCCGGTTTGATGCAGAGCATAATGTCATCATCCGCAAGTACAGCAGAAACAGGCAATACGCCTCCTGACAATGCCTTACCCAGGATCAATATATCTGGTCGCACATCGGAATGCTCGCAACAAAGCATTTTACCGGTTCTGGACAGACCGGTTTGCACTTCATCAGCAATAAAGAGCACATTATTCTGACTGCAGAGTTCATAGGCTTTGCCCAGATAATCATCGTCTGGTACCACAACTCCGGCCTCTCCTTGTATTGGCTCCACCATGAAGCCTGCTACATTAGGATCTTTCAAAGCTTCAGCCAGTGCAGGGATGTCATTGTATGGCACTACCACATAGCCAGGCATATAAGGCCCAAAACCCTTATAGCTAGAGGGATCTTGTGATGAGGAGATGGCTGCCAGCGTTCGGCCCCAGAAGTTGCCCTCTACAAAGATGATTTTTGCCTGGTTTTCAGGAATGCCTTTTTTGGTGTATCCCCATTTACGACACAGCTTTATGGCAGTCTCACCGCCCTCAACTCCGGTATTCATAGGAAGCACCTTGTCATAGCCCAGTAAATTGGTAATGTACTGTTCGTACTCTCCCAGAATATTATTGTGAAAGGCTCTGGAGGTCAAGGTGAGTCTACCTGCCTGATCGTGCAGGGCAGCAAGAATCTTCGGGTGACAATGGCCTTGATTGACAGCAGAGTAGGCGGAGAGAAAGTCGTAATAGTGCTTTCCTTCTACATCCCATACGTGGATGCCTTCTCCCTTAGTCAACACTACCGGCAGTGGATGATAGTTGTGTGCACCGTACTTGTGCTCCAGCTCAATAAAATGATTTGACGTAAGTACTTCCATTGTTTCTTTTTTAATCTTTTGGCTAAAATTACTGGTTCTCTGGCAGAACCTAAAATGCAATTTTGACACCGAAAACGATTCTTACGGCGACTTTGGTAGTGTCATGGGCCAGTCCCGGGCCAGTTCTATTTCCTTTTGGTCGTTGCAAAAATGAATCCGGGAAACCCAGAGATGCCATCAGGTGGCACGATGCTCATGCTTTCAAGAACAATCAGTTTTCATGTGCCATGTGCGATTTCGGCCACAGGCAGTCATTATATACTATCTTTGACTAAATATCCGGACTTGAATCGTGCTAACTACCCCGATCATAATCGTCTTGGCAATTGTTTGCTTTGCCATCGTTCTGTTTATCACAGAATGGGTGGAGATAGATGTGACCGCCATGTTGGTGATGGTTCTCTTGCTGATCTCAGGGATATTGACACCAGCCGAAGCCTTGTCGGGCTTCTCGCATGAAGGTACGATTACGGTTTTTGCGCTGCTGCTCTTGAGTCTCGGCCTTCAAAGTACTGGGGTTGTTAACTGGATCGGTAACAAGATGGAGCGCATTACCGGCACCAGGGAACTACGGATGATGACCGTCTTATCAACTGTTGTTGCTTTTGCTTCGGCATTTGTCAGCAATACGGCTGTGGTGGCCATCTTGCTTCCGGTGGTGGACCGATTGGCAAAGTTTGCCAATGTTAGCGCCAGCCGTTTGTTGATGCCATTGTCCTTTGCCGCCATGATTGGCGGATCCATCACCCTTATTGGATCTTCCACCAATATCATAGTGAGTAGCATACATGAGCGGCATACAGGAGAACCTTTTGGCGTTTTCGAATTTGCCTCCTTGGGACTAATCCTGTTTCTTGGTTATCTCATTTATCTGTTTGCGTTTGGGCGTCTCATCATTCCGGATCACAAACAAGAAGATGGCTTGACGAAACAGTATGAGTTGGAGTCTTTTCTAAGCCAGGTGGTAGTGAACCCCGATTCGCCCTTGATCGGAAAACACATCTTATCAACTTCGCTGGTTACCAGGCATAGGGTCTTGGTTTTGAACATAATCAGAGACGGGACCAATGTTTGGCTTCCCGATCAGGTTGAGAAAGTGGAGGTGAATGACGTGCTGGTTATCAAGTCCCGAGCCGATGTATTGCTGTCGCTTCAAAATCAGCTCAAGTTGCAAATAGTTAAGGATGTTGATCTGGATGACAAGGAGTTAACCTCCGAAGATGCAGTATTGATTGAAGCGGTAATTGGTCGTAATTCCTTCCTGGTTGGCAAAACGATCTCTAAGGTAGACTGGCGGCATATGTTCTCAGCCATTCCGCTGGCACTGCGAAGAAGTGGAGCCCCGGTATCTATCAGAGTGCGTGAGTCGGTTATCCAGTTTGGAGATGTGATTCTCTTCGAAGCAAGAAGAAGCAAGCTGCATCTCTTTCACAATTCTCCCGATTTTATCGTGCTGGGTCGGGTGAAGAAGCAGAATTTGCGCAAAGACAAAATCTTTATCTCCTGTGCGATTGTGATCGCTAGCATTTTGTGTGCAGCATTGGGTATATTCCCACTGGTCACTGCTGCACTGCTTGGTTGTGTTCTGCTCTTGCTTACAGGCAGTGTGAGCATGCGTTATGTCTATCGGAAGATGGAATGGCGGATATATTTTCTTCTTGCCGGTATTCTTCCCCTGGGCATTGCCATCGAAAAAACAGGAGCTAGCAAGTTGCTGGCGAAATCTATGTTGATGGCTTTGGGCGATGCAAGTCCTGCATTGATCATTTCGGTATTGTTTCTGCTAACAACGGTACTAACCAGCTTCATTAGTAATAATGCAACGGCAATACTACTAGCTCCAATCGCCATCGATATGGCCACTAGTATGAATCTGGACCCAAAAGCCTATTTGGTTGCAGTGATGTTTGCTGCAAGTACGAGCTTCCTTACGCCTTTGGGATATCAGACAAATATGCTGATTTATGGTGCGGGTCAGTACAAATTCAGCGATTTCGTGAAAGTAGGAGGGGGTCTTACATTACTGGTATGGCTTTTGGCGAGCTATTTTATCCCAAAGCTCTATTTGTAGGGGCAGGGTTTATTGTCAGTAATTAAGACTATCTTTGCACGCCCAAACGAAGAATTGAACCAACTTGACTATGCAGATTAGAAATGTTGCCATCATTGCGCACGTAGATCATGGCAAAACGACGCTTGTAGACAAAATCCTTGCTCATTGTAAGTTTTTCAAAGATCATGAGACACCGGGAGAGCTGGTGATGGACAATAATGATCTGGAGCGTGAGCGAGGAATCACCATTCTGGCCAAGAATGTGTCTGTTGTCTATAAGGACGTGAAGATCAATATTATTGATACTCCTGGTCACAGCGACTTTGGAGGTGAAGTGGAGCGAGTACTTAATATGTCTGATGGGGTACTACTTTTGGTAGATGCCTTTGAGGGTCCGATGCCACAAACCAGGTTTGTGCTGCAAAAAGCAGTTGCCCTGGGTCTGAAGCCAATTGTTGTGATCAATAAGGTTGACAAAGAAAACTGTGAGCCGGAGATCGTGCAAGACAAGGTTTTCGACCTCATGTTTGATTTAGAGGCAAGTGAAGATCAATTGGATTTTCTCACAGTCTACGGTTCTGCCAAGAATGGCTGGATGGGAGCAGACTACAAGACTCCAAGCGAGGATGTAAGCTTCCTGCTGGATTCAATTTTGGAACAGATTCCTGAGCCAAAGGTAGAGCAAGGCCCTGCGCAAATGCAGATTACTTCCTTCGATTTCTCTCCTTATGTTGGTCGAATAGCCGTAGGTCGACTCTTCAGAGGCACAATCAAGTCGAACATGCCTGTTGCACTGGTGAAGAGAGATGGCGAGGTACAGAAATCTCGTGTTAAAGAGGTTTATGTCTTTGATGGACTCGCAAAGGCGAAAGTGGAGTCTGTAGATGCAGGTGATATTTGTGCTTTGGTTGGTCTAGAAGGATTTGAAATCGGTGATACCGTGACGGATCAGGAAACACCTGAAGCCATGCCTGCGATTTCGATCGATGAGCCTACGATGAGCATGTTGTTTACCATTAACAACTCTCCGTTTTTTGGAAAAGAAGGAAAGTACGTTACCTCTCGACACCTCAAAGACCGCCTTGATAAGGAATTGGAGAAAAACCTGGCTTTGCGAGTGGTGGAAACAGATTCTCCTGATTCCAACATTGTTCATGGGCGAGGGATCCTGCATTTGTCTGTACTCATCGAGACCATGCGTCGAGAAGGTTATGAATTGCAGGTGGGTCAGCCTCAGGTGCTCTACCGTGAAGAAGACGGTGTGCGCTGTGAGCCTGTCGAAGAGTTGACTATCGATCTTCCTGAGTCAGTTTCAGGAACTGCCATCAATATGGTCAATCAGAGAAAAGGAGACATGGTCAGCATGGAATTGAAGGGCGATCGGGTTATGCTCTTGTTTCACATACCCTCTCGCGGTATCATCGGTCTTCGAAATGAATTGCTAACTGCTTCAGCAGGAGAGGCCATTATCAGTCATCGATTCCTGGAGTATCAACCGGTACGTGGCGTGATGGAGAAAAGACAAAACGGTTCTCTGATAGCTGGAGAAAGTGGAGTAGCAATTGCCTACGCACTCGATAAGCTGCAAGATCGAGGACGTTTCTTCATTGAGCCAGGCGAAGACATCTACGAGGGCCAGGTTGTTGGCGAGCATGCCAAGGGCAATGATCTCGTAGTGAAGGTCAACAAAACTAAGAAGCTCAGCAATGTCAGGGCAGCTGGCTCTGATGACAAAGCCAAACTGGCTCCAGCGGTGAAATTCTCACTAGAAGAAGCGCTGGAGTACATTCAAGCGGATGAATACGTAGAGGTCACCCCGAGCAATATTCGCTTGCGAAAGATTCATCTGGACGAAAACGACCGCAAGCGATTCAATTCCAAAAACGCCTGATAATCAGCAAGTTCATTCTTGATAGCTGAAGCTTAGCTCTGCGAATCAACAAAGATTTGCAGAGCTGAGCTGGCCTGCTGGTGCCTTCCATGATTTACGGCCTGTACAAAGGCTGTGCACATGGAAGACCAGGACCCAAGACTTAACCTTATGTTAATATTGGCTTGGGGTCTTTTGGACATGTAATTGGCATCTTTGCTGGCTATCACAAGCGCCAATTAGCTCAATCAAATTGCTCTGATACTATGAATATTGCCTTGATCGATGTGCTCAATGTAGTGGGTGCATTAGGTTTCTTCATTTATGGGATGAAACTGATGAGTGAGGGACTGCAGAAGGCAGCCGGAACGCAGTTGCGAAGGATTCTGCAGACGATGACGACCAACCGCTATATTGGGGTTTTTACTGGTTTTCTCATCACCGCTTTGTTGCAGTCCTCCTCGGCTACAACCGTAATGACCGTTAGTTTTGTAAATGCCGGACTGCTTTCGCTGGTAGAGTCAGCCGGAATTATGATGGGGGCTAATATAGGCACCACAATTACCGGTTGGTTGGTGAGTACACTTGGGCTTGGCAAAGTGAAGCTGGCTGCATATGCCCTTCCGATTATTGCCATTGGCTTTCCGATGATGTTTATCAAAAAAGGTAAATGGAAGGCCTGGTCAGAATTTCTCATTGGCTTTGCCCTCTTATTCATGGGACTAGCTCTATTGAAAGATCAGGTTCCTGATATAAAGGGTAATCCGCAGGCACTTGAGTTCTTGTCTTCCTGGGGTGACATGGGCTATCTCAGCTATTTCATCTTTATTGGCGTCGGAGCATTGTTGACGATTATAATACAGTCTTCGAGTGCTTCGATGACACTGACTTTGGTCATGTGTGCGAACGGCTGGATTCCTTTTTCCGTTGGTGCTGCAATGGTTTTGGGAGAAAATATTGGTACTACCATCACCGCTGAGCTAGCTTCGATGGTTGGTAATGTACATGCGAAGCGATCTGCCCGAATACACAGTATGTTTAATCTGATCGGCGTTGGCTGGATGGTGCTCTTGCTACCGCTGGTCCTGCAATTGATTGCGTACATCTTTGTTAACTACACGGGATATCCATCTCCTTTTGAAGATCGCGAGTCCATTCCTCTGGCATTAGCCGCCTTCCATACCCTGTTCAATTTCACAAATGTGCTATTGTTGATTTGGTTTGTGCCGGTGTTAGTGCGAGTTGCAGTTTCTTCTCTACCTGCCAAAGAGGGTGAGGAGGGCTATAGCCTACAATACATCACTGCCGCTAATTTGGCTACACCTGATTTGTCTTTGGAGGAAGCTAAAAAGGAGACGTTTCAGCTGGCCACGCTTACTAATAAGATGCACGGGCATACCAGGATGCTATTGCTGGAAGCTCCAAGAGATTACGATAAGCTTGCAAGCAAGATTGAGGAGGAGGAGCAGGTGTCAGATGATATGGAGATGGCCATTACAGATTTTCTTGCTCAGCTATCGGCTGAGGGAATGAGTCAGGAAGCAGCTAATCGTACGCTTGCCCTACTAACGATTAATAGCGAGCTGGAAAGAATTGCTGATAACTATTATCAGATGTCGCTTACCGACAGGAAGATTGTCCAACAGAACCTGAAAATTTCTGATGATCTGCGCGAAGAAATTACCAAGCTATTTGATACCGTTGGAAAGCAGTTGAAGCGTACTGTAAAGAGCCTCGAAGGCCACTATAAAGAGGTTTCTATGGAGGATGCTTATGCCTTGGAAACCAAAATCAACCAAAGGCGTGACAAACTGCATAAGAAGTTCTTCAAGAGCATGGAAGCCAAGGAAATGAAAGCGGCCCAAAGTGTGCTATATCTCAATATTATTAACTCAGCGGAAAAGATCGGTGACCACCTGGTCAATATCAATGAAGCAATGGTGGGTGGCAAGAATTATGAGGATTGGGACTCTGATGACTAATGTGTAATTTGTGGAATGAAGAAATTCTATTTGATTCCACTAATAAGTCTCTTTCTTATGTCCGCTTTAGATGCCCAGCAAAACAAGGGAAGACCGGATGATAAAAGTCGGCTCTACCAGGTAATTAATGAGGAATGGGATTACCGCCTTGGCGAATACCCGATGTGGGCCAGCTCTATGGGACATTCCGATTATGATGGCAAGATTGGGCAGTACGATCAGGAAGCCCAGGACAGACGGGCCCGAAATTGCCAAAGTTGTTTGGAAAAACTGGGCAATATCAACACGGAAGTGCTGTCACAAGAAGATCGAATCAATTACGATTTCTTCAAGCTGGAAATGCAGGACTGCATCGACCATCATAAGCATAAGACTTATCTGATACCGGTTAGTTCTGAAGGAGGGTTCCACACCAGCTTCATGTACAGCATATCGGATCAAAACTATGATAGTCTGAAAGACTACCAAAATTACCTCAAGTTGCTAAGTGGCTTTGAGGCCTACTGCGATCAGCATATTGAGCTCATGAAGACCGGAATTGAGGAGGGCATGGTAGCTTCAAAAGCTGTATTGAAGGGATTTGACGCCAATATTGATCCGCACATCGTATCAGATCCAACCGAGAGCTACTTTTATGGGCCGCTAAAGGAGATTCCCGAACATCTGGAAAAAGAACATGGTGATGACCTCCGCCGACAGGCGGCTGCTATTATAAAGTCAAGCATCATCCCGAGCTTTGAGCGACTGAAGAAGTTTGTAGCGAATGACTACAGCGCCGCGGCTTCGGAAAGCGTAGGCATCTCCGCACTTCCTGGAGGGGCTGATTTCTATGAAACCAGAGTTCGCTATTTTACAAACCTTCCCATTAGTTCAGAAGAGGTGTACAATAAGGGACTTGAGGAAGTAAAGCGCATTCGTGGCCGTATGGATGCTATTATCAAAGAGCTGGAATTCGAAGGCAGCTTTGCCGATTTTCTTGCCTTTCTACGAACAGATGAACAGTTTTACGCTAAGACTCCTAAGGAGCTGCTGATGGAAGCCTCTTATATCTGCAAGCGCGCGGAATATCAGTTGCCCGCTTATTTTTCCAAACTTCCAAGGCTACCATTTGGCGTAGAGCCAGTGCCGGAGCATCTTGCCCCAAACTATACTACTGGTCGTTATGCTTCTGGCAATATGCTTAACAAGAAAGCAGGAGCTTATTGGGTGAATACCTACAAGCTGGAAAGTAGACCGCTGTATGTGCTACCAGCACTGTCGCTGCATGAAGCCGTTCCAGGTCACCATCTGCAATTGAGTCTTGCGCAGGAATTAGGAGAGGTCCCAGAATTCAGAAAGCACACCTATTTGAGCAGTTTTGGTGAGGGATGGGCACTATACGCTGAGTATTTAGGCGAAGAAATGGGCATCTATGATGATCCTTACACCCAATTTGGCCGGCTCACCTATGAAATGTGGCGCGCCTGTCGATTGGTGGTCGATGTGGGCTTGCACATGAAGGGATGGAGTCGCGAAAAAGCAGTGGAATATCTCTCAAGTAATACTGCTCTATCCATTCATAACTGCAATACAGAGGTGGATCGTTATATCGGTTGGCCTGGGCAGGCACTATCTTATAAAATGGGCGAGTTGAAATTCAAGGAGTTGCGAGAGCAAGCGGAGAAGCAGCTTGGGTCGGACTTCGACATTCGCGAGTTTCATGATTTGGTGCTTAGTTATGGATCTGTTCCGATGAACGTTTTGGAGCAGATAGTTGTAGAGTGGCTAAAGACTAAATAGTCGGGCAAATTCCAATTTACTTGTATCTTTGGCGACAAGTAATTGTTTATTGGCCTGCGACTGAAGGGATTCAGCTGTAGGTCGGAAATCAATGTTTCCAATATAGTAGATATGAAGGTGGAATTTGTCGATCTGGTAGGTCGTCTGCGGTCCTGTGGGTTTTTTGGGTCACAGAAAGATTTATCAAATGAGGAGCTATCGAAGCAGTTATGGCAGAAAGCAGCCGCTCAATTTGAAGTCGGACAATTAGAGGAGTTTTTTGATCCGAAAGAGGTTGAATTGTTTGAACTCAGTTTGGCGCAGCTGGATGAAAAGCGCGTTTGGTGGAAAGAAATGGAGTGTGGAATTGTGCAGGGCAATGATGCCTATGTGCAAATCCTCAAAGAGTTTGAACAGCTTTCAGACGGACACTTTTGCCCCACAAATAGCGTGGAGAAGTGGGAAACAGCGGAAGGCCCAATATCGCTTAGTTTTGAATGCCAAGGAAAGCCCTACAACTATCAGCCGGATTTCAAGTACGACTGGTTAGACAGCGGCTTTATTGATAAACTGTACGAGATTTTTTTAAAGCAGAACTTTCCTTTTCAGCTCTATGCCTACATAGGAAGATCGGATGATGATTGGGGCTTTTACGGCGATGATATTTTTATTGTCAGAGCTACCGATGAAGAAAAGAAAAGGTTAGAAGAGCAGATGAAGTGGGAGCTAATGGTTTGGGCCTGAGTAGGCGCCTAACAAAGAAGTAAAACGCTGGCATCTATTTAATCAAGACTTTCACTAATGGGTTCGAAAGAAGCCATCATTAAGATACTGTTCTTCAGTATGTCATTTTTGCCCTGTTTGAGCACCCTTTGTGCTCAGCCAGCCTCGGTCTATCCTCATGAGTTTCTTCCTGAGGGGCAGCCAGTACAGCGAAGCGCATTTGAAGTGTTCAGGTATCCTCTGATTCGCCTTTCAAATGACAGTCTTGAAAGAGCGATTAATGATAAGATCAAGTATATGGTCTTTTATGAGGAGGAGCAGGATAGTAGTATTCCCCTCGATACTTTACTTCAGGAAGCTGCGGACAATGCCTATATCTGCTCATTGGATTTCCTCATTGGCCGTTCGGATGCAAACTTGCTATCCCTGCATATTTTTGGTGAATTCTATACCACAGACTATAGCAGATGGAGCAGAAGCCTCACCTTTGAATTGCAGAATGGAAACCTGCTACGATGGTCTGATTTGATGAGTAACCAAGGTGCAGCCGATGCTGTAGTCTCTGGCATACAACAACAAAAGCTGGATTGTCTAGCTGCAAGAGAGCAGGAATTATCGGATTTGCATGAGATCCAGAAGCAGCTCGATATCAAGGACTTGCAAAACATTAGCTTTAACATCAGTCAATGCAGAAAACGCCTCAACGTGACGGAGTTTTTTCTTTGGCCCGACTATTTGCAGATTGTTGATCCTTGCCGTTTCTCTCGATTGATGCAGCAGCACGAACCGGACTGTGACTTGCTATTTCGTTTGGATGATATAGAAGGGTTTCGCTGGTAAGCCAGACTGCGCAGTCTCGTGCGCTATCTTGCGATGACAAAAGATCTGGTAGCCGTTCCAAAATCCGATTTGATTCTGAGCCAGTATAGTCCAGGTGCAAAGCCCGAAACATCAAGACGAAGATCACTACTTAGATTGGCCACCGGAATTTGATGTGCTGCTCCTTTGGTGTCCAGCAACTCAATCGACTTTGGTGTTGAAGGCAGCTGCTTCAGAATTAGTGTTTCACTAACAGGGCTGCTGACAATTTCGAAGGATCGATTTGTCTGTGACTCAACCAGAATTGGGAATCCGTCGGTGCAAAAGTCGAAGCGCTCCTGTGATCCGAAGTCGACGCTGGTCAATTCAGCTAATATTACTGTCTCTCCTTCAATTTCTCTACTTAGCAACATGGCACCATTGTCCATGCCGTTGAATCCGGCATCTTGTATCTTGAGACTATAACATCCAGGTTCAAGGCACCAGGTTTCCTCTGTTCCAAGGCCAGTTAGGCTGTAATTTCCGCCTTCACGTAATACGGTGCCCTCACTGTCGCTCAGTGCCCAGGTGGTTTCTTTCGGTGCGTTGGAATCAGCAGTGAAAGAGAATTCCAGGGAGTGATAATCGGGTGCATAGAGAAATTCTCCGGCTGCACCATCATTATCCGGATTTTCATCTACCTGGCCATTGTCAAAAGTAGTGTAAGCGTTTACGTCATTAATACCAGGCAGCAAAAAGGAACTCTCGATCTCGTAGATTACGCTTTGTCCCGGATTCAGACTTCCTTCGAAATATAAAAACTGAGGATTGCCTCCGTTCACCTGATAGTTGATCACTACTTCAGTCAGCTCCGTTCTTCCCAGATTTTTTAGAACTAGCTCCGCTTTCAGGCCATCGCAGAGTGGGTGACGCAGCCCGCGAATCTCTACGATTCCAGCATCAATTTCATGTTCGAATCCAATCTCAGTCGTTACCCTCAAACTGTCCATGATAACCGGTTCGATCGGTCCGTCTTCTGAGTCTGTGTTCACTTCCCCGATCAACTGCACCACTTCGAAATTGGCAATCACTGATCCAAAGACCGGGTGGGCGGAAGATAGGGGACTCTGATCGAAATCCAGGAAATCGTTGTCCACCAAATTGATAAAGAATTGGCTGCTTCCGGTATCGGGTCCCTCGTTTGCCATGGACAATGTACCCTGCACATTTCGCAATGCGTCATCAAACTCATCTTCGATTACATAGCCTGCATCTCCGTTTCCCGTGCCTGTGGGATCTCCACCCTGGATGACAAAATCATCGATGACTCGGTGAAAGGTCAGTCCGTCATAGAAGCCGGATTCCACAAGGTCGATGAAGTTTCCGGAGGTGATTGGACTGAGGGAGTCGCTCATTTCGGCCACAAAATCCCCATAGTTTGTGTAAAAAGTTATCTGAGTTTGTGCGCTCAAAAAATTGCCAACAAGCAGGCCAATTAGCGCAAAGGCGATGGAACATTGTTTTTTCATGGTTAGCCAAGGTAAGGCTTTTTATAATTATGTGCTTTTACTTTTCCGCGAAACTGTTCTGTAGGTAAAACTTCGTAACTTGATACTTGTGCCCAGGCACCGTTATAAAGCAATACCATGAAAAAACATTATTTCGCTTTGCTCTGTTTTGTAGCAATTTTGATGATCACCTGTAAGAAAGATGATCCTGTTGTAGATGAAAATAATAATCCGGATCCAACTGATAGTACGGATCTACCTATAGATAGCAACCAGGTAGCGGACACGATAGAAGTGTATGAGCCACCAGTCGGTACTTTTCTGATGCCGGAATCTCCCCAACGCAGCGGTGATGCTACGGCAGGCTACGATTACCTGGTCAACGGAGATTACATAAGCTCCGGCGTACCCTACGATGCCTATCTGCTAGCCTATGGTCAAGATGAGCGTAATCTACTGGACCGCCCCAGTCCCAATGATGTGGTTCGCCATGAATTTACGGCTGTGGAGGCTAGTAATGGCGTACTGATTGTAGCGCCCAACTGCCTTCAATGTCATTCTTCCTACCTAAATGGCGAGCTGGTAGTTGGCCTGGGTAATTCCTTTTTCGACTCCACCACTGACCAGAGCGAACTGGTTCCGACGCTGGATGCCGGGATAAATCTGCTATACGGTGCTGGTTCTCCCGAAGATGAAGCTTACCAACCATTTCGGGCGGCCTTGACCGCCACAGGACCGAAGATTGTCACCAGTGCCATTGGCGCGAATCCAGCGGATCAATTGGCGGCTGTACTTTCCGCCCACAGAGATCCAAATACATTGGAATGGAGTGAGGAGCCGGCAGTGGCCATACCCAACTATGTGGTGCAAACTGATGTTCCGCCCTGGTGGGTGCTGAAAAAGAAAAATGCCATGTTTTATGGCGGCTTCGGTAGGGGAGACTTTAGTCGCTACATCATGGCCTCCAGCTTGCTGACCATGGAGAATAAGGAGAAAGCCGAGGAAGTTGACGAGCATTTTCCCGATGTGCTTGCATTTATCAACTCGCTTGAAGCTCCTGCTTATCCCGCTGCCATCGACGAACAACAGGCATTAGAAGGGGAGAGTATTTTCAATACTAAATGTAGCGGTTGTCACGGAACCTATGGTGAGGAAGAGTTCTATCCAAATCTGATTGTCGAGCTGGATATGGTGGGAACGGATCCCTTGTTGGCTCAAGCATATCAATCGCCGCAATATCAATACTTCGTCGATTGGTTTAACAATGGTTGGTTTGGAACTCCTCCAAATGCTGCTAGAATACATACCGAGAATGGTTATGTAGCTCAGCCTCTGGATGGAATTTGGGCTTCAGCTCCATACTTACACAATGGTTCCGTTCCGACTCTGGAGGCACTGCTAAATTCCGAGTCCCGTCCCACCTATTGGCGTCGCAGCCTCAATGACAGCGATTTTGATTTTGAGCGGGTAGGCTGGAATTATACGGAAGAAGCAGGTCCTTCCGATGTGCAGACGTACGATACGACCTTGATTGGCTACGGCAATGAAGGGCATACCTTTGGCGATTCACTCAGCGAGCAGGAGCGTGCGGCATTGATCGAGTACTTGAAAACCTTATGATAAGGGAGCCCCTATTTCCAGCCGTTCCCAACACCTGCCAAAAGCTTCTCAATGATTTTGATTAGGAGCGAAACTGCTTTCGGTCGCGTTGCTGCGTTCCGGCTGTCCGCTGCAATGCGGGCACTATGCTGAGGCTTCGCTGCACCACTGGCGGTGTCTCTTTTTGGAGCCACCGCCAGCGGGCGCTCAGTCCTCATCATAGCGCCCGCATTTCCACTTCCATCCGGGCTATTTTGCAACGCCTCTCCAGCGCGCCAGGACTGTATTGTTACTTTGATATTTTTAGGGTCTGACGATTACCTTCCAGGTCAGAGAGCTGTAGTATATACAAGCCAGGAGCAGCATTAAAAGGAATTGTCACTTGAGTTTTGGCTTCAAATGGAGATTGAAAATGGAGTTTTCCGGAAGTATCGAAAAGTTGAGGTTGCCCGCTATGCTGTTCGGAAAAGGTTTTTTGGGGGATTGCAATTCAATACGCTTCTCTTCGTGGCAAAACTGCGTTGATCTTTAGTTGTTCTCGCTGTTTATCTATCGTATACAATACGCGAAATTTACCGATACGAAGTCTGAATCCGTCGATGCCGCTCAACTTCTATTCAGCTATTACAAAATTGCTGCTATGCAATTCTTGACAAAGTGGTAGTCACTTGACTAAAGTCGAAAGATGTAATTTACCACATCTTGTTATTGCATACAAGCAATTGCGGTTCCCTTTTTTTACTTGCCCGGCACTTCTCGCGCCACTTGGGCCAAGTACTGCTTGCTTTCCTAAAATCGTGTATGTGACACTTCCTGCACTCGATTGATCTTGCAGCTATTTCGTTGTTCACAAATACTTCCTGTTAAAGTGGTTTGCCGTCTGGAGCATAGTGTGTTGTTGCGTTTTTTACTGTTTTGTAGATGGCAGCGTATGTCCATCTCCTTTCTCCCTGCTCATTTCTCCTTGCTACTTGCTCCTAATATCACCTGCCTGGCTAAGACGCATGCGATGCGTCTCTACAATAATCCGCG
>JAHDEE010000246.1 GCA_020629005.1 Chitinophagales bacterium | reverse complement strand
CATTCGCTCGCGCTGACGGAGCAATCTGACTTCCTTCCTACCTTGCGATCCGAATTCGCTGATAATGAACAGAATTGCCCATTTGTATACAAACGAGGTAGACCCCGTCTTTCAACATCGAAAGGTCAAACAATTGGGATTGCTGAGTTTCGCGGAAAGTACTATGGAGCATTCTGCCTTGTAAATCATAGACCTCGAAACGATCTACCTCTTCTGAAGACTGAAAGAACAACAGTCCATCCCCAGGATTTGGATACAACACTAATTGAACGTCTTTCCTATTGATGTTCGCAGGACCATCCACTGGCGCCGTGAATTCCGTATTGGCAAATTCAAGCTCAGTTTCATTTGCACTTAGTCCCTTTATTCGTGAAACACTTAGCACAAAGTCAAGCTGCAACTTACCTTGTATGTCATTATCCATCACTGTTTCGACTACCCCAATATCGCCATAGCCAGAAATATTCTGATGATTGATCAAAGTGACAGCAACATCTATTCTCCCTTCCTCGTGAAAGACCCTGTAGAAACTGATGAAATCCTGGTCTTCGACGCCCAGCCAGCTGTCGGAAAAATTGAGACTAATACTCCCCTCTTCGAGGTAGTTAGACTGAAAGAAAACACTAAAGGCGAGTCCGTAAAAACCTTCAATCGGCTCTTCTTCTGTGCCGATTTGAATTGGAATTGAAATGGCTTGCCCTTCTTCGACATTTTCTGGAAGCTCAAGGGTTATCTCATAGCCTTCTGCTTGCTCATCCACCGTCTTGCCATTTTGATGTGTCAAACCATAATTAAGATCTATGGCCTCTGCGTCCTCCAAGTCAATGAGGCCATTTCCATCAGAGTCTACGTGCTTGTAATTTAGACCACTTACCATCACTGAATCAAAGTCAAAAGCCAGCTGCCCTTGCCAATCAAGGGAGGCAGCAGGACGTTCGGGCCCAGTGAAACCATATCCAAGGCCGATCGACAGGAAGTCAAAATTATTGGCGACCATGTCATGGTTACAATCCCCCGGAAAAACCAGATCGGCCTGACAGTCAACAGACTCGATGTAGACACTATCGGAAACAGAACATGATCCTCTTGTTGCAAGCAATGAATACCAACCACTGTTGCTCAGACCTACTTGCTGCAGGCTCGAACCTTGAGACCATTGATACTGAGCGTTCTCAGGTCCTGATAGCTGTACAACATCCCCGCTGCAAAACAATTGAGACTCCCCCAAATCAAAGATCGGTGGCTCAGCAACTTCGATTTCCAACTGCTTAACTTCTGAGCAACCATAGGTAGATTCAATCTGGTACTCAAGTGTAAAGCTTTCGGTAGGGCTTAGAATCTGAGCTGCTGTACTCTGACCTTCCACCCAAGCAAGATCAGCTCCTGCGATTTCCAGAGGGAAGTCTATGGAGACGGTTTCTCCGGCGCAAACTTGGATTGGTTCTACAGAAGAAGACCCTATACCTATTGGGGGATAAAATTGCTCCAAGGTTCCCATATCTAGATTTCCCGTATCTGTGAAATCAATCACTAGGTCAGACACTTGTGCCTCATCCATTCCACAAAAGCAATTGTATCGAATATCCCCGCCGCTAGTAGCGGATGTGAACACAATGCTATAGTCAGCATTTTCACAGATAGTGTTATCCCGGAGGTTTTCTTGCGAAGTGTTGTTGGAAATCGCGAATAGGCTATTGTTGTCCAAAAAGTAGTTTCCGACAATCTCCTCCGCCGAAACGCAAATTTGATTCCCGATAAATTCACTGGCGATTGCTTTGCTACAACCGTACCCTATGGCTCTACCATTGTTGAGGAAAGTAGATCTCCTAACAGATGATTGCCCCAAAACTGCATCTTCATTCTCCTCAAAGTGGCAGTCTACAACTTGCATTCCAGTGCAAGCAACCGTATTTCCCTTGAACGCACAGTATTCAACAGTACATTGATTTGTGACACCAGTAGGCCCCAAAACAAGGCCTTCAAAGTTACAGTTCTTATACACATAGGGTCCATTCTCAGGCTCCCCTAAAGATTGCCCACCTCTAAAGTGGCAATTTTCATATCGGAATCGATCGTAGGTGGATGTGCTGGCATCGTCGCTATTTGCCATAACCCAACTAACGCACTCTTCAATCACGCAGTATTCAAAGTTGCCCGTTAAACCACTGTAGTCGCTGCCAACAGTAAGGAAGGAAAGCCCTGCCCAATACAGTTCCGGATTAGCACTCTTGAAATAGATAGAATCTGTTTCCGTGCCAATTGCCTCAATGTACCCTCGAATAGTGATGGTCTTGTTTGGCTCAACCTCTATGACTACACCTGGTTCAATTTTCAAGATGGTATAATCCCACATAGTAAGATCTCCATCAATGAGATAGGGACTATCTTCGATGCCGAGTGTCAAGTCGTTAGCATATATTCCAGCCAAAGGGGTTTGGGCAAACAAAGGAGTGGAAAAAACAAACATCAACAAGACAAGCCTAAGATCAACCAACTTAGTAAATGACATAGCAGTTTTTTGGGTTAACAAGAACATTGTTTCCTTGGACTACCTACAATATCTCAAAATTCTGCACGTATCAGAGCTACAATTTTCGTAACTTGAGAATGCGTTTTACCATACCAATTCCCCATAAAACATTTATTTTCAATTACTTACATCGCAATAATACGCCCTTTTGTGAATCCAAATTTGGCCTATAAACAGGAATCAAACCTTGTTTTAAATTTATCTACCAATGTCGCAAAACCTAGCCAATAGCAAACTTGCCAAGATCATTCGCTCACTTACCCCACAGGAGAGTAAGACCTTGGATATGAAGCTTCAGACTGCTTCAACCGAAAACCAACGCCACCTTAACCTTTTTCGATACATCAAAGAAAAGACCTCTATTCCAGACCCTCACATCACAAAGGAAGAGGTATTCTCATACATTTTTGTATCTGAGCCCTTTTCATCGCAGCGTCTCCGAGATGTAATGTCCCAGCTCTCGAAGCAAATCAGAGCATTACTAGTTGTAATAATACTGGGAGAGCACTCGATAGATGAAGACTTGGCCTTGATGAGTTATTATATCGAACGGGCATTGCCAAGTGAAGTACAAAAAATCCACAAGAAGATAAGCAGGTTACTAGACTTGATGAAGCGAAAAGACCTTCAGTGGTATGAATGGCAATTGAGACTATCCGAGCTTGCCGACAAGGCATTTCTTAGTCAGGGCAAAAGAGGCCTTGATGAGAATTTAAAACGCAAGGCTTTTCTAATTGATGTTTGTTACCTAGGCAAACGACTAAAAAGCAGCTGCGAATTAATCAACCGAATGGATATTGTTGGAGAAGCATATGATCTGACAACTGAGCACCTTTTCCAGGAAATATTAAACGCCAACGTAGAGCAGTTTTCGGAGATTCCTACAATTCGTGTTTATAAAGCCATTTTTCTCATGCTCCTGCACAGTGAAGACGTACAATATTTTATAACTCTTCAAAAAACACTAAGCGAAGATATCCACTATTTTCTTGACAAGGAAGCTAGAAGCATCTATAAGTATGCACAAAACTACTGCATAAAGAAGATAAATCAGGGACACAAAGCATTTACTCCCTTGCTAATGGAAATTTATAAGCAGCTATTAAGCTCTCGTTTAATTTTAATTGATGGGCGCTTATCTCCTAATGACTACAAGAACATAGTAACTGTTGGCTTGAGGAATGAAGAGCACGAATGGGTAGAAAAATTCATACACCAATACAAAACATACCTCCCGGATACTGATCAGGCCAATAGCTTCAATTACAATCTGGCTTCGTTTTACTACGAAACCCAACGTTATGATCAAGCCCTTGACCTACTAAACACCGTAGATTTTGTGGATGTGTACTATCAAGTTAGCACCAGATTCATCATAGCCAAAACTTACTATGAGACAGCGGAGTTTTACAGTCTGGAATACTTCATTATTGCATTCAGGCTTTTTCTAAGCAGAAACAAAGAAATTTCCAAAACCAACAAGAAAGCAAACTTAAACTTCCTTATCCTGCTTTCTAGATTGGCGAAATTAAAGGAGAAGAAAGACTTTATGAGCTCCGACAAACTTGGTAGTAAACTAGCAAAACTGCAGACCCTGCTTGATTCTGATCGATCAATTTCCAACAAACACTGGATCTCTAAACAACTTGTGTTAATCCGACAGGAATAATGCGCTTTCGGCGTAACACAATTCACAAATCACCCCAACATAATATCACAACCACTTGTAATTCAACACAAAATACAAATACCTGTTCAACTTAGCCTTCACATATGCACAAAACTGTAGTAGGGCTTCCCTAATAAAAATTAGAATTTGCCATTGAAAAGGAAAAACAGCATTGAATCATCTTTAAAGTCTCCTGCTATCAGCAAACTCTAAAGCCCATAACTTTAAAATCGAACATGATGAAAAGCAATATTCAATATCTCATAGCACTTCTAGCTACTTTACTAGCTTTCAACCATTCAACACAGGCTCAGCAAGTTGCTCTGGACTGGGCCGGAACTACTTTACACGAGGGTTGGAACGCTGAAACGTGGCCCTGTGATCTTATTGTTAAAGAAAACGGATCAGTTGTAGGGACAGGTAGATTTGAGCCAGGGGTGGACCTTGATCCTGGACCTGAATCCTACTTTACAACCTCCCAGGGCTATTATGTCAGGAGCCTCGATTCTGAAGGTCAACTTCAATGGGTCCAAACGCTAAGTGCATCTTCTGGATTTGGACACTATCAATATATTTCGGGAAAGTTCTTTAGCGTCGATGCAGATTCGGAGGGCAACCTGTTTCTAGCAGGCTCCTTTGCAGGTGAATTGACACTCGATACTCAAGCGGATGTAATTCTGGCCGAGTCCGAAGGCGGTTTTGATGTATTCATGATGAAATTGGATGCAAATGGCTCCCTTGTCTGGATAAAAACGTACGGTGGCCCTGACGATGTATTGGCTCAATCTTTGGCAGTAAGTAACGCTGGCTTTTGCATTGGTGGTGATTTTCAGGGAACAGTCGACCTTGATCCTTCCTCAGAACAATTACAGTTTGCCTCAAATGGTGATTCTGACATTTTTCTGCAGGAATTTGATTCGGAAGGAAACCTACTTTTTGGCGCTACGTTTGGAGGACTGGGACAAGAGAAGCTTGCTGAAGTTGAGTTTTCTGAACAGCAAAACTTATTTGTAGGAGGCTTATACTCTGGGACAGTTGATTTTTCTCTTGATGGAGGATCAGAAATGCACACCAGTGTTGGACAAGATGACATTTTTCTCTTGAAACTAAATCAGGCTCAAGAAATTCAATGGTTGAGATCTCTCGGCGGAATTGGTAATGGGTACCTGAGCGATATAAAAATTGATCATGAAGAAAGTGTACTAGCTTCTATAAGAGCTCCCGGCGGTCAGGTACCTTTTGATCTTGGTGGAGAAGAGTTTACCTTCACAAGTTATACTCACCATTCGGTTATTGCTAAACTAGACAACACAGGACAAACTGTTTTTGGATTCACAGCAGCTAACACTTTCACAATTACACCAAGGCTGAGTGGCGGCTTTTTCGTCTTGACAGAAGACTCCTATAGCAACTATGAGCTTCCTGTGGCTTCTGACTCGGGATTCATCATAGCCGAATACGGACCAGATGGCAGCTTATTACATGCTGATGCACTGGAAGTATATGATGAAAATGCGGGTGAAGGCCCTAACAATGGCAAGGAGATAATTTACCATGAAGACAATATTTACATCTCCATTAGTACGATGTATTGCATTGACCTGGATCCTCTGAGCGATACTCAAATAATCTGCCCCGATCCAGCATTTGACGATATCCCTGGAACCATAGTCGCCAAATACAGCGTTTGCAAGGCCGGAGAATACGAACCAGTAAATGAAGTACTAACCGCACTATCAGGTGATTGCGAAATTGGCCAACCGATCTATCCTAGAGCAGTTGATGCATGTGGTACTGAGATATTTGGCACTACCGATACCGAATTCCCGATTACTAACACCGGCGAAACTACCATCATTTGGAGCTATCAAAATGATGACGGCTCAATCGTGACACAGGAGCAAATTGCCATCATTGAAGATGATGTAGCTCCTCAATTGCAAACTCCCAACTTGGAAGATATCTTCTTCTGCGATACCGTTTTCGATATTGAGAAACCACTCGCCAACGATAACTGTGACGGTGTGATTGAAGGCCAAAGCGATCCTGAGCTACCTCTGGCTGGTCCTGGGACCTATGAAGTCACCTGGACTTTTACCGATGAATCAGGTAATTCTACTCAACAAAGCCAGACAGTAGTTGTAGGCGACTTTGAACCACCCACACCTCTTGATGCGGAACTTCCAACGGTGACCACGGTTTTTCCTTATACACCAATAAGCCCTCCCAGCGCCTTTGATGATTGTATTGGAGTTGTCACAGCAGTAACAGATACTGATTGGCCTGTTACCACACCTGGTAGCACTTCAGTCACTTGGATCTACGATGATGGTTTTGGAAATATCAGCACGCAAGTTCAAGAGATTTTCTATGCGCCGATTGATGTAACAGTGACTGAAGGGGAAGATAGTTTCCTATCCATTCCTGCGGAAGGTTATGATTACCAATGGTTGGATTGTGAACAGGACTACGCCCCAATCGAAGGAGCGAATGAACGCACATTTCTACCCATGAATGGCGGATCTTTCGCGGTGCAAGTAAGTAATGAAGCAGGAACAGTAATCTCGGATTGTTACGAGGTTTTTGGTACAGCAATCGAAAACTATGATTTCTACAAGGAAACTGTGGTAAGTCCCAACCCATGTAAAGGAATGCTCAATATTCAGTCTGCCAGACCTGACATGATTACTCAAATGCAGTTGACTGATGTCTCAGGTCGTAGTATTAAATGCCAATATTCCGGAATTCAATCTAACTTGAAACAACTACAGTTTGAACCTGTGCCAGGCATTTATTTGCTACAACTCTGGCAAGAAAACAGGCTGCTTGAAGTGAAAAAAATTGTCGTTTACTAAGCACGCTCTCCTAAATAGGTAGATTCTCAGGAGATTTGCCACACTACTTATGCTGGCACTTCGCAAGGCTTCACCATTGCAGAGTGCCAGCTATCTCAACTCCTAGTTTAGAGACAAACTTGAGCCCAAGCATTCGGCCGGAATGATGCGCTGACCTGACTGGACAAAGCCCCCCTTTTTGCGTTTTGAGTTCTTTCGCTATACGTTTTGATTCTGGAGTTTTGCGTCTGGAGTTCCCCAGTAGTCGTTTTTTTAGGAGCACAAGGCCGCTCGGTCGTGGCACCAACTGCTCGCTATCCGCTGCAATGATGGCACTAGGCGATGGCTTCGCTGCTGCACTGCCGACGTCTCTTTTTGGAGCCATCGACAGCGCAGCGACTCAGTCATCGCCTAGCACCATCATTTCCACTTCTATCGAGGCTATTTATCACCGTCATTCGCTCGCGCTGGCAGGCCCCAAGCCAAGTCCTTGTCCCAAATCTAGCCCTTCATTATCAATTGTGTCGGATGAATAGCAATTTGAACCTATTCAAGAACAATCTGCCATTCCATTTCTTATCTTCTACAGCCCTATCTTCTTTCTCCCCGTAAACGGCCTTATTAAGATGAAATACAAACTCCGCTTCTGTACCACAGTGCTGGGCCTTTGTCTGCTCGTGCTAATGTATTACACACCAATCGCAGCGCAAGATCAACAGCACAAAGTAATGCAGCAGATCAGCGCACAATCGGAAAAACTGAACTGCACCAAAGATGACCTCAGCGATCTGAAGCTTAGCAACCACCATGTCAGCCGGCAAAATGGAGCTGCTCACTATTATTTTCAGCAACAGTACCAAGGCATTCCGATCAAAAACCGGATCATCAACATCAGTTTCGACAAGCAAGGACAGATCGTAACTGTAGGCGGACAACCCATTTCTGATATTGAAGAAAAGGTCTTGGCAGCTCCTACTGGCAGAAAAATTACTGCTACTCAAGCAATTCTGGCCAGCCTCGATCAGTTGAATATCGAACAAAAAGATGGCCTCTCGCCAAGATCAATTGAGAAGATTTCAGAGCAGCCGCTAACATTCCAAGCCAAAGGCATTACCAGAAACGACATCAAAGTTTTTCAAGAATACCTACCAATAGATGATCAGCTGATCCTGACCTGGACATTTGCATTGGACTTGCTTAGTGAAGCACATTATTGGGAGCTAAACATCGATGCCCAAACCGGTCAACTCCTAAACAAAGTCGATCGTATCATTCATTGTGATTTCGGCCCAGGTACACCTGCAAACATGTCTGAACAACCAGAGGAACATCACCATCATCAATGTGAGGACCATACAACCTCTATGGAGCCACTGCCCCAACCGCAGCCGGGCTACTCCTACAATGTCTACCCATTATTTACGGAAAGCCCTAATCATGGGGATCGGGAAATCGTGACCCTACCCTGGAGCGCCGGCGAAGGCTCTCCTTATGGCTGGCACGACACGAATGGTGTAGAAGGACATGAATACA
>JAHDEE010000245.1 GCA_020629005.1 Chitinophagales bacterium | reverse complement strand
TGCATGGCCATGTTATTGCCCAGTTCGCCATTATGCAAGTCTTCACTAAAGCCATAAATGTCAACAAATGCCCAATAGAGGTCCCAGATCATGGCACACCAGACAGAACCCACTCCATGCGGTACAGATTCAGTCTTAATATCATCATAGGTATGCGGGTTGACAGACAAGCTTGTACTGTATGGATAGGTTCTGATACCAATACCGTTTGTTGGCTGACCTGCAGCGTAGGTGCCAATTCCTTTAGCATCTTCACCGCTGCCGGAAGAGTTGGTTGTCATAACAAGCGTAAAAAAGTCGCTCCAGCCTTCGCCCGCCTGCTCATCATTACCTAAGCAACCTACGTTGCTGGCTCCACCGGTCAATCTTCCTGAAATTCCGTGGCCATACTCGTGACAGATAATGCCGTTATCCAAATCGCCGTCGCGATTGGAGTTGTTCACATCGGCATAAATTTTAAGTTCTACTGTCGGAATCTGCATTCTAATTTCCTGGCAGTCTTCCTGACTCAGCATAACAGAAGGTATGTTAATCGCTGGGTTTGTGCCGCCCATGGGGATCGGGCCACCCGCAACATTGTTACACATCAATACAGCGATTGCCCCTTCTTCCTGTGCTCTAAATACCTTATCAGTGAAGTCACAAACTGCGCGGTCGATCAGGGCAATTTTGCCATTGATTTCGCTGCCGTTCTGGATGTCTTCGCAAGCCCAAGTAGGATTTGCCGAACCGTCGTCTACAATGACCAATTCTCCTTCAATCGCAGATGACTCAACTGGAATAATGCTTCCGAATGCCGCGCTGATAGAACCGTACTGACCTGCTACTGCGGCAGGAGATTGTACCTCAAAAATGATGGTGGTGCCTTGTCCTCCTCCCCATTCGTACATTTCAATCTGAGGGGAGTTCCCTTCTTGCGCAGGTGAAAAAACTGCATTGTTGGTTGCGGAGCCATCCTGGGCATGTGCAATGACATAATCATTTCCGCTACCGCCCTTGCCGTAATTGTTGCTCTGAAAGTTTCCTGATGCTTCATCAAAACCATACTCATACCATACATCATGCATCATATTGGTCATGTAGAAGAGGTTAGTTATGGCGGCATCCTGGTAGGAGTAAGGGCCATCCTGAAGTACCAGATCAAAGTCAAATTCCAGCTCCTCTCCGCCGTCAGGACTACTTCCTACCCCATTGTTTCCATTGCGATCTTCCATTGCCCAGATATTATTTCCTCGAGTGATCGTATACTCTGCTCCTTCTGCACCGTCTGTGTCGTGCCAACCAAATGGAGAGGCATCGGCCGAAGCAGCCCAGGGTAGTGTGACAATCTCCCGATCACCGTGATTTGGTGATTCAACAAAAATTGGGAATACATTATAACTGGAGCTTGGAAGCGGAGCGGGCTTGGGAGTTGCCGGGGCAGCAGGCCTGGCAATCGGAGCCTGAGGAGCGCAATGATGTGCGGACAGTGCACTACTGTGATCATGGCCGAAAGCGCATCGCAAAAGTCGATCTTTTTGTCTAATGAGCGTGCCATCCAAGGCGTTGACATTCAAGTCCCAGAAGAAAGACCCATCTTGTAGATAGATGGAGAATGCCCAGCTCAAAATCAGCTGATCGCCTATTGGAATGTATTGCAAATGAGCCGTGATATCTCTTTGGGATACGCAACCATCACTATATATGGCTTTTTGATCGACTTGCTCGAAATCGTGTAAGAGTTTGAATGACTCTTGTGGTTTCAAGCTCAGTTTAGCTACTGCTACTTCAATTGCAGCAGTGGCACTAATGGATGGAGTGGTAATTCCTCCAGTCTTGCTTGCCAGATCAACAACAGGCTGACCGCCGAGACTGACGAGTTTACCCTGGGCATCGGTACTTAAATTGATAATCCGGTTGAGTACAGGGATGCCCTTATACGTTTGTGCATAATAGCTATGCGTAGCCCCGTTTTGCACACTGGTATGCCTGTCAGTCAATCGCAGATCAGATAAGTCATCTGCACCGCAGTAGAGCTTATCCGCATTAGCTTTGAGGTAATGCTTTGTCTTGTCATTTGTGCCATCCATGGAGAATGCAGCAAGGCTGCTGTTGAGTAGTAGCAGCAAGCAGCAAAAGCACAGTAACTGAGTGTGTTGTTTCATGTTTTCTACTAAAAATTGGCCAGAAAAGTATAACGGGAAACCCGCATTCTATAAGGTAAGGGGAAATGCCTGAAATTGTTCATGCATTCGGCGACCTTGCACCCTTTCCGACAAAATGGCAAGTGCAGAATGTGGGCTTGTTAAGCACAGGACGATTGAGGGTGATTTTGCTTTGTAGCGCGATGGAGAAAGTGTCAAAATAGCCCCGATCGGAGTGGAAATGAAGTGCCTGGCTGCCGTGGTGACTGCCGCCCGCTGCTGGCTCGGAGCCTGCGGAGAGACAGCAGCGGGCGTGCAGGAACAGGCAGACAGGTGCTGAATTGGAGCGTAGAGCGGGGAGTCCGCTTCTACGTGCCTCTTGGTTTCGCTCCTAATTTTATTCGCTTATGCATTGTATTTTACTAATGGCAAGGTAGTTTTGGAACATATTATCTTATATTAGAGTGACCCTAAATACTTATTGAACATAAAACCAGAATCATGAAAGCCTTTCGATTTCTATTCATTTTTATTTTGTTGTTGCAGTCAAATGTGCTGCTGGCTTATTCCGGACTTGATTTCGTAGAAAATAAGAGTCAGTGGCCGGACAATGTAGATTTTGCTGTTGATTTTGCGGGCGGAAAGCTTTTTTTGGAGCAAGATCGATTCACTTATAGCCTTGTTGAATTGCCGGAACATTGTGCGGGCCATCAGCATGAGGCAGAGGAGGTAAAGCAGGTCTATGGACATGCTTTTCAAGTTGTTTTTGAAGGTGCGAGGTCTGCTTCCGTCAATGCCGGTGTTGATGTACAATCTCACTACAAAAATTACTTTTTGGGAGCTGATGAATCGAAATGGGCTTCGCGAGCAGCCTGTTATGGAGGCGTGTACTATAAGGAATTGTATGCCGGTATCGATCTTGAAGTATACAATAGTGGGGCAAATCTGAAATACGACTTGCGGCTCAAGCCTGGAGCTGATGCCAGCCAAATTGCGCTTCGGTATCAGGGTGCTGAAGGACTTTATTTGTCTGATGGGGACTTGATGGTGCAGACTAGTATTGGGCCTCTTTGGGAATTGGAACCCTATGCATATCAGTTGGTGAATGGTGTTGAGGTCGAAATAAATAGTGCCTACCGCATGGACGGTAATTTGGTCACTTTTGCGCTTGGAGACTATGATGCTTCGAGAGAATTGATCATTGATCCGACGGTTGTGTTTGCCACCTATTCGGGTTCTGCATCTGATGATTGGGGAAGCTCCGCCACTTATGATTCCGGCGGTAATGGTTATATCGCTGGTGTTAACTTTTCGGTGGGTTATCCTGCTACTTTCGGTGCATTTCAAATAGATTTTGGGGGAGACACAGATATTGCCATTAGTAAATTTAACGGTAATGGAGAGATCATTTTCGGAACTTATCTTGGGGGATCAGGTGCGGATACTCCTCGTGCGATTGTTGCGGATGCTGAGGACAACTTGATCCTGTTGGGTGCCACCAGTTCTGAGGATTACCCGATAACGATTGGCGCGCTGCAGCCTACGTTTTTGGGTGGTACCAATATTATGGTGGTAGGAATAGAATATACCAACGGTACGGATATGTGTGTATCAAAGATAAGTCGTGACGGGGCTGACTTACTCGCTTCCACCTATTTTGGTGGCAGCGGGAATGATGGCTGTAATACGAGTGTAACCCTAAATAACGACTATGGTGACGCTGCTCGAGGAGATGTGGCGACTAGCAGTACGGGAGATATACTCATCGCCTCAAGTACTTACTCTGTGGATTTGCCCACTTTGCCCAGCGCTCATCAGTCGGAACCTGGTGGACAGCAGGATGGTTTAATGGCCAGGTTTTCATCAGATCTCACAGAGCTTTATTGGTGCAGCTATGTAGGGGGATCAGGAGATGATGTCTTGTATTCGGTTAAGCAACATCCCGAAAATCTGGATTACTATTTTTTGGGTAATACAGTTGGTGGTTTAAACATAGAAGCAGGTTTTAACAGCTCGTACACTGGGGGTGCTGATGGATTTCTTCAACGGCTCAATATCAGCGGTAGCTCACCTTCTGGCATTTATCTCTCCAGCCCAGGCACGAGCAACGATCTTGCCTATTTGTTCGATTTCGATTCTGTCGGGAATGTTTATGCAATGGGTTTATCTCGTGGTGAGTATCCAGTAGTAGGAGATGCCTGGATTCAGGAGGGTGAGCAACAGTTTATACATGCACTGACGGCCAACATGGATTCCACTGTTTTTTCAACAGTTTTTGGGGATATTGAAATGCTAAATTTGGTGCCTTCAGCTTTTGGTATCGATAGGGAAGATAACATCTATCTATCTGCATGGGGCGGAAGTTTGCAAACTATTGGTGGTGGTCTAGAAGGACTTTATACAAGCCCGGATGCATTCAGAGATAGCTCTGACGGCGATGATTTTTACTTCTTGTGGCTGTCACCTATGGCGGAGCAGGTGGAATACGCTACCTTTTACGGTAGCGATTCTTTTGGAACTGAACATGTTGATGGGGGAATGAATCGAATCAACAAGGATGGGGTCTTATTTCAAAGTGTTTGTAGTTGTGGCGGCATAGCTATGCCAGTAACTTTGTGTGCTGCTTCTCAACAAATAAACTCTACTAACTGCAACCAGTACCTGGTGAAGTTTGACTTTAGAGACAATGCCTCATCGGGTAGTGGAATCGATCCTCCTGAAGTTTATTGTTTGAATGATAGTTTGGTGGAAGCCACTTTTGTTTTTCCGCAAACAGAGGAAGGATTGGTCTATACCGTTACGGTAGGGGATAATACCTATGAAACCACGGATAGCCTGACCCTGACCTACTCGGCTTTTGAGAATATCACTTTGGATAATGTTGAAGCGGAAAATTTTGCATGTGGTTTTAGCTATGATTTTGGCCTCATTGAATGTGAAGAACCGGTAGGTATTGAGCAGGAAAATGATGAATCTCTAAGCCTTAGAATAGCTGCTGGCCAGTTGTTGATTGAGCAGCCTGTGGAGGGGCAGCTTCGCATTTTTGATAATCTCGGTCGCCTGGTCTTGAGTCGCAAATTGCTATCAGGTCAGCAATCTGTGGCGCTGCCTGATTTGGCTACCGGTTTGTATCATGTGCGGCTTAAGTCTTTTGCCGGAATTGTTGGGCAGACCGTTTTTGTGGAGAGTGGAAAGTAGGGTGGAAGGAGCAAAGAGAGCAAAGAGTAAAGAGTATAGGAGAAAGGAGAAAGAGAGGTGCAAGGGGACTTGGCCCCCTGCTCCTCCTTAACTACTTTATCTGCTGAGCACAAACTTGTGCTGAAGTTTAGCTCCATTTTTGTCTTGTACTTGAAGCAAGTATATCCCAGTAGGCAGGTCCTGCAGACTGATAGCGCTTGTAAGTTCGCTTCTTTGAATATTGCCGTTTTTCAGTATACTACCGTTTACTGAGGCAATACTATAGTTAAGGGCTGAAGCTGCCCACAGGCGAGAGAGCTGCAATGCATTTGGTAGCTGAGTGATTTGCAGATGGAGATCCGTCTCCATATGCTCATTTGCCACTGAAGGACTGTTGAGATAGAGATTCATTGCAGGGATACCGGGACCATCAAAGCCGCCGGTGAACCAGTTGCTGCCAAGTCGTACGATATCGGCGTAGCGGAAGAGACTAGAATCGTCTTCCTGATTGGCGAGAATAAAGGAATTCTCAATGGTAGCACTGTAGTCGATAGTTGAATTGGCGTTCATGTACAGGTTATTTTCCCCTTCATAAGACATGGTGATGATGTAGTGACCGGCATCGAGTTCTACCCCTTGAGTGATCACCGGATTTCCGATTAGGCGCACCGTAATAAACTCTTCATTTGCTTCATCCGTAAACTGATAGGTAGAAAAAGCGACAATCGAGAGTTCGTCGTTGGAAATTTCGTTTAGCGGATCGGAATTTTCCCAGCGATGGATGTAGATTTCAATTTCTGTTCCCTCAAGGGTTTCTCCTGCCGGAGCTGAGCAGCCCAGCATTACGGAATCGGCTACCGTGCCTGAATTTGGTAGGTAGAAATGAAAGCCATACTCATAGGGTCCAGGATCGATTGGTCCCCAGAAAGTATCGTGATAGGGCTTGCCATCCTCAGTAATAGGCCCTTTGGACAGTATGTTATTGGTGATTTGCAATTCCGCCTGAGCCGTATTGTCAGTTGGCTCACTATCGGGTTCCGACTGACTGAGATTGTAATGTACAGTCAGTATTCCATCCATGTTGGCGTCTGGTAGATATAGGTCGTCAGCGGGGAAAGAGACAAACTCATTAGTGCCGGGTGCTAATTCGATGGCCGTGCTTTTACTGTGGATATTTGGTAGTGTGGAACCAGCTGCGGTAGTCCAGTCGATGGAGGTATTGAGCTGTAAATTTGTAGGAGCTACTCCTCCATAGTTATGCACCAATCCTCCTAAAGGTATGGAGGTGAACTGGTGGAATGGCGTAAGGTAATTCTCTGGTATGACATAGTATCCCAGATCGATTCCGGTATTGATGACACCGTTTTCCAGAATCAATACATCGTCTATCAACCAAAAGTAGAAGTCTCCGTCGAAGATGAATTTGATTCGTGCCTGTTCGCTGCCTGCTAGTTCTGCAAGTGGTACCTGTCTGCTGTCAGGATTGGGAGAAAAGACGTTTGCTGCATAGTCGTCATTGACAGGAATTGCATCTGACCAGGTGGCTCCGCCGTCATCACTCCAGGCGATCAAAGCGCCTACTTCAGTGGTGGTTCCGGTGGCATTGTTTCCGTTTAGCCCGGCAAAGAATTGGGAGAACTGCAAAATTGGCAACACAGATTCGCTCAGGTCAATGATGGGCGAAATCAATTCTCCGGTGAACAGCTCATAGGGTTGTTCAGGTATAAAATCCGGATTGCCATCGGCGGCATAAAATCCGGCCATAAAACCTACCGAGCCATTGCATCGGCTGATGGAATTTAGTGTTGGAGCAGTGAGTCCACCAATGAAACTTCCGTCTTCACTCCAGGTCCACACATGCTCCGCATCGGAGATTCCATTGCTTGTCCATCCTGCAAGGCCATTTTCGAAGCCTCCCTCATTTGGTCCATCACCCCAAATCACTGACAGACCGCCATTGCTTTCACCCGAATGAAGGCAGAAAGAAAATCGATCGCCACCAGCTCCCTCACTGGCATCCCAAAACTTGAGGAAGTAGTCACGGTCCGTCTCCATGCATTCCAGTGGCAGCAAAAGTGGATCATTCGGCGCAAGACGAGTACAAAACAATGGGAAGGCTAGCGGACTGCAACTAGTATACAATGCACAGCCCAATTCCCCAACATCTCCCGGATTTTCCGGATCATAGAGTGGATCCAGACTTAGCGTAGCGGGTATTGCATCACCCAGATTGAAACTGTACCAAAGGTCGGAAAGCTGGTGTGTGTATTCGCAATCAGTGATCGGTACGGAAGAAGAAAGTGCCATACTTAGGTTTCCAGTCTCGGCTACACAGCTATCAGCATCACCCTGAATTGAGGTAACCGTAGCGTCAGGGCAAATGTCGTTTTCTACGGTTTCTGTCATAGCCAGCACTTCATCAAGTCGTTCCTGCAAGGCATCAATCGGCTCATCACCCGTAGCTAATTGAGGGATCACAATGTCTATGTTTCGACAATCAGCTGCAGCATCTTCTGGTGGGCAAGCCACTCGCAGGAAAGCCGAACGGGAAGAGGTTCCTTCGTCCAGACAGCGGCTGTCAGCCCCGGGGATGTTAGCCCCTTGCATAGCAGCCATCAGTTTTTCCGTCAGATTTCCTTCAGCAGCTTCAAAGGCATTTTTCATGCCGAATAGCACCTCACTGCCAATCAGGATATTACCTTGCACAGTGAAGTTTTCTCCTATGAGATGGTTGGCATAGTCTTCCGCTCCTTCACCCGTATAAGCCTCCAGTCTGGCTTCCCCACTGTCGCTAAGATCCGCGATTCCATATTGGCGGACTGTATTATCTCCAAAGCCGCAGGCATCATTTTCCAGCAGGTAACTCAATATCTCCGAAGGGCTATCTCCTTGATCCATCAAGCCAATTGCATTGAGCAGATTGCTATTGGGGATACAAACGCTGGCTTGTGAGCAAACAGCGCCTCTGCCTGGCAGCAAGCCGCTAATCACAACTGCACCACCGCAGCCATTGCAGTCATCATTATTGAGGCAGGTGGCGCCAGCGCTGCCCACTTCACCCGTTTCCGGATCTACTGCAACAATGGAAAAGGTGTGCTGTGCTTGCGCGAAGTCATGGCAGAAGAAAAGCAGAGAAAAGGCAAATGCCAATTGATTTATCAATGAGGGGAAATTCATAAGAATGCTATGTGATTAGTGAAGCTAAAGCGCTGAGTCTAAATTTCTAATGCAAATTTAGACGCTTTCATTGGTCAAACAAAAATTGCTCCATGTCCAGAGTAAGGAGTAAGGAGTAAGGAG
>JAHDEE010000244.1 GCA_020629005.1 Chitinophagales bacterium | reverse complement strand
TATTGTGGGATAACTTAGCACGATTTTTTCGTCTAAGCAGTAGAGTTATTTGATGGGAAAAAATTGGGGATGTTAACAACGAAGACGGAAGTCCTTGAGCAAGTATTCAAGGCATTGGATTTTGCAGCTGACAAGCATAAGAAGCAGAAGCGCAAAGGGAAGAACGAAATACCATTTATCAACCATCCTATAATGGTGGCTCAGGTGCTGGTGGAACATGGCGCCGTTCACGATCCGGTGACCCTGATTGGTGCCATATTGCACGATACTATTGAGGATACGGCCACTTCCAGAGAAGAAATAGTGGAGCGATTTGGTAAGGAGGTCCTGGATCTCGTGCTGGAAGTGTCTGATGACAAATCCCTTTGCAAAGCTGATCGCAAAGAGCAACAGGTGCTGACTGCCTCCAGTAAATCAGATAGGGCTAAGAACCTGAAGATTGCGGATAAGGTTTGCAATGTATTGGATATGGTACGTTATCCTCCTGATTGGTCTTTGAGTCGCAAGCTCGAATATGTGGAATGGAGTGAGGCAGTAGTGGATGGACTTAGGGGAGTTAATGCTGCCCTTGAGCAGCACTTTGATGAAACCGTGGCTTATGTACGAAGGCGATTGGAGCTGCAAAAAGATTGATGGTCGTTTTGCCCCCTGTTGCTACGGCGGACTGCAAGCTCAGAATAGCCCCGGGCGCAACGGTATGAGCTGCTATGACAGCGTGGTGAATGCCAGCCAATGGTGGCTCCGACCTTAGGAGGAGACAGCAGTGGCTGAGCATGAACAGCTGGCAAAGTAGTGAATAATAGTGGAGCACGGGAAGGCCGTTAACGCGATAGAAGCTGTTTCGCTCCAAATTAAATGTCTTACCTTCAGCCTGGAATTTGAAATAGAGTTGCTATGCTATATATTTGGAAATCCAGCTTTTACCCATCCTTTTGATTAGTCTATTGTTTTTGCTATGCTGAAGTATACTGTTTTTTTTGTTGCTATGTATGCCTTGTTTGCATTGCATAGCTCCTCTACTGGTCGGATTGCTAGTAATACTGAACCGGCCAGGGAGAAACCCAACATTGTGTTGATTGTAGCGGATGATCTAGGGTGGAATGACGTGGGATATCACGGTAGCGATGTATTGACACCAAATCTAGATGCAATAGTGCGGCAGGCTGCAGAGTTTGATCGGTTTTATGCCTACCACGGTTGTACCCCTACGCGTGCGGGATTGATGACTGGTCGTTATCCCGAGCGCCTTGGGCTTTCGCATATTTTGTATCCAACACGCAAAGGTGGATTGTCGCCGGATGAGCAGACGCTGGCAGAATTGCTGGCAGATGAGGGTTATGAGCATCGGGCTTGCATTGGTAAGTGGCATTTGGGGCATTCGGATATTAAGTATCATCCGCTGAATCAGGGATTTACGTTTTTTTATGGATGCTATGGCGGGTTGGTGGATTATTTCCTTCATGTGAATAAAGGACAGTTGGATTGGCATAGGAATTTTGAACCCAGTTATGATAAGGGTTATACCACTGATCTAATTACCCAGGAGGCTATGGCTTTTATTGATGAAAAGGCTGATGAGGAATCTCCCTTCTTTTTGTATGTGCCTTACAATGCGCCACATGGTCCATTACAAGCGCCGCATCGCTACCTTAGTATGTATGATTTTGACGTGCGTAAGCCGATTTTTTCGGACTCCACCGTATACCCGGATGCGCCTAAAAAGCGAGTGCATCGAGGACAAGGCAATTCCAAGCGACAAACTTATGCTGCAATGGTGACGGCTATGGATGATGGTATCGGACAGATATTTGACAAGCTTAAAGAGAGTGGGGAGCTGGAAAATACTTTTTTCCTTTTCATGAGTGATAATGGGGGTTCGATAAAGTTTGGCGGAAGTAATTTGCCCTTGCGAGGGGAAAAGGGGACTTGTTTTGAAGGTGGCTTAAGAGTGCCTGCATTCCTTTATTATCCGAAACTGGCCCAGGGCGGAACAGTGATTGATCAGGTTACTGGATATATTGACATAATGGCTACGATTCGTGATTTGCTGGATGTGAAGGCAATGCCAGCAAATGAGCTGGATGGTATTAGCTTTTTACCGGCACTGAAAGGACATTCGAAGCGGCATGCTGAACGGATGATTTTTACCGGCAAACACTCGGTCGTGAGAGAAGACTGGAAGGTTTTAGGTAAAAATCTATTCCAGGTAGGTAGCGATACAACAGAGGCTAGGAATATAGCAGAATCCGAAGCAGCACTGTTCGAGTCGCTGGCTGATACGCTAGCAACTTTTAGCGCTGCCATCAAGGCACCAGTCAATATTGACGACGGTCATAAGGTGCCTTTGGAGTGGAAAATCCCTGAATAATACTGGTAGCAGTGTTAGAACATCACCTGCATTCCGGCTCTCACTCCGTATTCCGGGATATCTCTGTTATCCAGATAACTTAGTCGTTTCACCAGATCTACTCTAAAGAGTGTGAAGATATTCTCGATTCCAACGCTTACTTCAGCGAAGGGTTTCGGGGCTGTGATTTCCCACTCATCCCACATGCCTGCAAAGTTTTGTGGTGAATTGTTTTTCTCGATATTGCTGTCGGTCAGGAATCCCCAGGTGCCTTTGAAACCAACTAATGCTCTGAGCCGTAGCTTTCGCAGCAGCGGTATGCGGTTAAATATAAATCCATCAAAGTGATGGGTGTAAAACAGAGTTGCCCAGGTATCGCTGACAAATTCGTAATCGTTCATGCTGTTGAACGAATAGGTGTTGTAGAAGAAAGTCTCGTTCCCTGGTGCCTGGTGTAGCAGCAAGAAGGGCAGATCGCCGATAATCTTTCCCGCCTTGATTGTAAAGGCAGACCAACCGATTGGCGGCAACTGGAACCAGTCATACACGCTTACATCGAACTTGTGATAATTGAAATCACTGCCCATGATTCCCCGAATTCCGAGTGAATAGGTTAGCGTAACGATTGGATAATCCGAACCAAGGCTTGCCCGGCTGTATTTGCCTTCGATGAATTTTTCCCTGTAGGCGAATCGGGTGGAGAACTTGACCTCAGTAGAAGTTACAATTGAATCGAGCTTCACGTTTTCACCTTGAACATCGCTGATGTAGAAGAAGTTGAAATAGGGACTGAGTTTTCGATTGACAAAGGAAACCTTATTGCTCCAACCGTACTTCCAGTCTCGCTCATAGGTGAGCCGGGAATTCCTGATTTTGGTCAGTTTTTGGGGTACATTTCTTCGATACAAACCAGCCAGGAAGTTATTTTCTCCAAACTCCTCTGCGGATGCACTGTGAACATCGAGATCATTGCTGTACTCTACTTCCATGGTTTGCCAGGGTTTGGTATTGAGCAGGAAGCGAGCCGTTCCTCCGTATTTGAAGTCCTTATCGCCGAAGCCGTAGGCACCGTAGCCTTTGAGCAAGATTTTCTCGCTAAACTTGGAGTTTGTCTTGAAGCCCAATTGCAATCGATTGTCTTCCACGGCATTGGAACTCCAGAGCGAGAAGATAGGCCCCAGACCTATTGGCCCAAAGTCCTTGTAGCCGGTAACCACAAAGGTGATCACATCGGCGTAGGTTTTTGCAATGGGAATGTTCTTAATGGTATCCACCATTGCATAGATAGCTTCCTCGTTTTTTGACAACTCCTCATGCCTGTTTTCGTTCCAGTATTCCTGGCTTTTATCCATCACATCATCTCTCACAAGCAGATCCTCCTTGATCTCGAAAGTTTCTTTGGTGCTGGGATCGTTGATCACAAAGTCTTTGAAATAGGTCGATTTTCGTCCTATGAAACCCGGCGATTTCTCTGTTTTCACAAAGTCGATGATGAGCTTATCTTTCTTCAGCATCCATACCGAATCATCCACCATTTCAAACTCTTGAAAGGCACTCGCCTGCTCCACAAAATTGATATTGACCTCATCTGATTGCAGCGTCATGGTGATCTTCTTGACAGCGAAGGTGGTATCATTGACCCAAAAATCGCCAATGAAGGCATTGATCTGCTTACGCTTTGGTTTGAAGTTGATCTGATAGCACCACTTGTTATCAATATAGCTGGAGTCGATGAGGTAGAATTTGTAGTAGCCAAGAGCATTATCTGAAATCGGACTAACGAAGTTTTTACCCATAATCTCCATCCAATTACTGTAGATATCGATCTTCTGGTACATATTGCCCAGAAACTGCGTAACCGACTCATTCTTTATACCTGAAATCTTACTCGCCTTGATAATCTCTTTGACTTCTTCCGGATTCTTTTGGTAGTAATAATCTGAGATGGCTTCCGTGATGAACACAGGTAGAAAAGGATCCTTCTCCGATACGGAGTCTATATTCTCAAAAATGAAACTAAAAGGCTTAAATACTTTCCGGTTCATAAACTTCTCCGAAAGGTCCTTAAGATCCAGTTCTAGTTTGTTATAGGTCTCGTACTGGTAATAGTCCAGTCGGCTGACGTCATTCTTTGGCTTATTCTTGATGATATCTCGCAAAATCACATGCGCAGGATTTTCACCTGCATGCACGACAATCTCTTCCAATTCAAAAGCCGTTCTATCCAGTTTGAAGTAGATGGTTTGTTCCGGATCATTTTCCAGGTATCTAAACTGACTGGTATATCCCAGGGCAGAAACACCAATAGTATCGGCAGTTCGTTCGGTTCTAAGCTCAAACAAGCCATCAAAGTCAGAACTAACACCAATAGTCGTTCCTTTCAAAAACACATTGGCAAATGGCACGGGCTCTTCAGTATGCTTGTCAAGCACCTTACCCTTTATCACTAACTGCTGCGCCGAAACAGCACTGCCGAGCAACACCAGGATGGCAGCCACAATTATCAGAACCTTAGTAAGAAAAAATCTCATATGGGTAGATCAAGCGTTAAGGCTTTAGCTTTTCTTGCAAGCTAATATTTAGGGAATTAACAGGTTTGAGCTGTTGGGCTCTAACACATAGACGACATCGAAGGCCCTTTGCCCCTAAAGCCAGGGGCGAAAAGATACTAAGAAATAGGAGCTTCAAAAGTACATCTGCTTCACATTCACTAATTTAGTTGATTTTGTCCGATCTGTGGTCAAAATTAGTCTTCCCTGCCAATCCGGTATATCATCAGCAGAAAGCCTGCCATTCGGCCTCTTTTCCTTAGCAAAAGAATGCTTATTTTCATGCCGGATTCTCAGCAAAGAAATTCGAGTAAGCAACATCAAAAATTCAGACAGCAAATTGGCAATTCTATGAAGGCCAATCGATACCTATACTTCCCATATGAGCATGAAAACAAAAACCTTTATCAGTTATAATGTCAACGGAATCAGAGCGGCCAGCAAAAAAGGGCTGGTAGAATGGCTGGGAGAAAATAAGTTCGATATTGTCTGCTTCCAGGAGATCAAAGCGGAACAAGAACAGGTGGACGTGGCTGCCTTTGAGGCCCTTGGATACAAACATCACTTCTGGCATTCCGCAGAAAAAAAGGGCTACAGTGGTGTTGCGACTTTTTGCAAGATCAAACCGGATAATGTCGTTTATGGATGCGGAATCGAAAAGTATGATAAAGAAGGCCGGGTACTTCAGCTGGATTTTGGCGATGTAAGCCTGCTCAATATCTATTTCCCTTCTGGTAGTTCCGGGGAGATTCGCCAGGCGATCAAGATGGAATTTCTCGCCGATATTCTGAAATACCTGAAAAAGCTGAAGAAGAAACGACCAAATATTGTCGTTTGCGGCGATTTCAACATCTGTCACAAGGAAATCGACATCCACAATCCGAAGACCAATAAGAAATCCAGCGGTTTTCTGCCGGAAGAACGCGAATGGATGGATACCTACTTCGGTTCAGGATTCGTAGATGTGTTCCGCCACTTTAACGAAGACCCACACCACTACAGTTGGTGGAGCTATCGGGCAAACGCGAGAGCTAATAACAAAGGCTGGAGAATCGACTACCACACAGTTACCGAGCCGCTCAAAGAGCGACTAAAAGCCGCAACAATTTACCCGGATGCAAAGCACTCGGACCACTGTCCAATCATGATGAAACTGCAAGTGGACCTTTGAATCCAAATAAATACAACCTAATACAATAGCATGAGAAAGATCACTAACGGACTGCTTATACTGTCTCTACTGCTGCTGGCCGCCTGCGCAGGCGAAAGCACTTCAGAGACCAAGGGCGGCAAGAAGGACAAAGCGCTCAAGGAGGCGCCGGGAGGAAAGTACTACGGCGGTATCTTCACGATGAATGATACCGAGTACTTTCGTAGCCTCTTTCCCCTCAACATTGGCGAAGTAGTCGGTCACAGAATCGGAAATCAGATTTACGAAGGCCTGGTAAAACTCAGTCAAACAGATCTTTCCGTACAGCCGGCGATAGCCGAGAAATATACCGTGAGTGAAGACGGGAAAGTTTATACCTTCACCCTGCGCAAGGGAGTCATGTTTCACGATGATCCATGCTTCGAAGGCGGTAAAGGCCGTGAAGTTACCATCAAGGATATCAAATATTGTTTGGACCGCCTCTGCGTCAAAACAGCCGAAAACAAGGGCTACGAATTCGTAAGCGATCGCATCGTAGGGGCAAAAGAATACAATGCAGCAGCAAGCAAGGGCAGCGCCCCGGCAGAAGGTGTAAGTGGAATCAAAGTGCTTGACGATAGCACCATCCAGATCAGCCTGGTGCAACCCTTCGCCAGTTTTGCCAGCATCCTTTCCATGCCTTTTGGCTATATCTACCCAAAAGAAGCCATGGACAAATATGGCTCCGACATGAGAGAGAAAACGGTAGGCACAGGACCATTCTACCTCAAAAATTTGCAGCCAAACCAAGGTCTTGTATTGCTAAGAAATGAAAAGTACTGGGCCAAAGATGAGCAAGGGAATCAGCGTCCTTATCTCGATGGTATCCGCTGGTCTTTTATCTCCGATCAAAAAGGCGAACTGATGGCTTTCAAAAAAGGTAACCTGGATATGACCTACCGACTGCCATTGGAGATGATCGACGAAGTGCTCGACGCTAACAAGAAACTAAAACCAGATTATGCAGAGTTCCAGTTTCAGGAAACACCGTCCCTATCGATCTACTACTACGGTTTCAAAAACAAAGGTGAGCTGTTCAACAACAAGAAACTTCGCCAGGCATTTAGCTATGCCATCGACAAGCAAAAAATTGTCGACTACACGATGAAGGGCGGTGCCGTTCCCGGCCACTATGGTGTTGTGCCTCCCTCCTTCAAAGACTACAACAATGATGTCGTGCAAGGATACAAATACGATCCCAAAAAGGCCCAGCAACTCATGGCGGAAGCCGGTTATCCCAATGGCAAAGGCTTTCCCGAACTCACCCTCCAGATCAACAGTGGCGGTACGCGAAACGAGCAAATTGCAGAAGCAGCCCAAAAGATGCTGACTGACAACCTCAACATAAAATTGCAGATCAGCAAAGTGCCATGGCCACAGCACCTGGAAGCTACGGAAACCGGAAAATGCGAGTTCTGGCGCTACGGCTGGATCGCCGATTATCCGGATCCGGAAAACTTCCTCAACCTGTTTCTCTCCAAGCACGTTCCAGCCACTTTCGCCGAAAATGCCTACATCAATTCGCCACGCTACGTGAATCCGGAATTCGATAAAGTGATGGAACAGGCCCTGGCAACCGTAGACAAGGCAGAGCGCTACAAGCTGTACCAAAAAGCCGATAAGATCATGATTGATGATGCGCCGATTCTGCCGATCTATTATGAGATCGATCGTCGTCTGGTACAGTCTTACGTGAGAAATTTCGACAATAATTCGATGGAATACCGAGATTTGGGTGTCGTCTGGTTTGAGCCAACAGATGCCTTTAAACGAAACAAACTGAACTAGCATAGCCCACGGATGAAAGCTAAAATAAGAGTTCAAAAAGGAGATATCACCACCGTCCAGGTCGATGCCATTGTAAATGCAGCCAACTCTTCCCTCCTGGGAGGAGGAGGCGTTGACGGAGCGATTCATCGTGCCGGTGGCCCCGAGATTCTGGCCGAATGCCAGGCCATCCGCAATCGGCAGGGAGGCTGCTCCACAGGTGAAGCCGTTATCACCACGGCAGGCAAACTGCCGAGCAAATTTGTCATTCACACGGTTGGTCCGGTATGGCGTGGAGGCGATCACCTGGAGCCGAAGTTACTGGCCAATTGCTACAAAAACAGCCTGCAACTGGCTGTCGACAATGGCCTCAAGAGCGTCGCTTTTCCCAACATCAGCACCGGCATTTATGGCTATCCGAAAATGCCGGCATCGGCAATCGCATTGATCAGCACAAGAAAATTCCTCCAGTCGAATGATAGCCTGGAAGAAGTCATTTTCGTTTGCTTCGATGAGGAGAACTTCGATTTGTACCAAAGTCAATTAAGTTAGAAAAGGGAGAAGCTTTATGGTTTCTTAAATGATTTGAAGCGAAGCCATCACGGTCGTAGCAGCGGAGTTCCCGCTTTCCATTCCAATGGAGCTACCATCCGGGCGCTTCGTGTATCCACTGCCGTGGTCTCTCCGGCAAGCTCCGAGCCCCCGCCAGTGGCACACTCACTCGCCCGGCTGGCAGCTCCATTTCCATTTCAATCGGG
>JAHDEE010000243.1:6879-8730 GCA_020629005.1 Chitinophagales bacterium | reverse complement strand
TTCGTTTTTGGAGCATAAGTATTTAAAGGCAGCCTATGCTTGATGAGGGATACTCTTGGTTCTTGCGAATTCAATTTGGGGGCAAAGAGGCACGGGGTGCGTCGCTACAGTTTTCCTGGCCCTTTGCTCCATCATCAATTCTTCACAAATAGATAAAACAAGCGCTGAGCTCAGCCATCCAAAAATGCAAAAATGGGAAATGAACGAATCATTTCCCATAATTTAAGTGGGACGGACTAGATCGGATCGGCATGTCGTAGCATGCCAGTATTAGTTTAGCTCAGTTCTAATATCCTCTTCATATACATTCCACTCACCAAATATATTTAGATTGTAACCGTCTTTTTCGCCCTTCATTCTTGCATGCGCCTCCCTGAAATACTCCTCGGCCAATGAGTGCAGTTCTTGCTTCTGCTTGATCAGTCCAAGATAGTAGTAGCTGGTTGCAAAGGTCTCGTTGAATTCAATTTGCCTAGCAAATTCCTCCTCGGCCAAATCGAGCTGATCGTTTTTGAAATATAAAACACCCAGGCAGTAATGATCATAAGCCCCTTTAAGCCGAGGCTCAGCTTGATAGAAATCCATCAGATGATGTATCCAATTGATTCCAGCTGGCACATCGCCTTTTTGCGCATAACTCATCGCCAACAAAAGCCGCATTTCGAGTGCGCCACCAGGTGTAGTGATGTATGACTGCTCATGCTGTGTATACAGCTGCTCCAGGTCTTTGATGCAATAGTCATAGCTACGATTATAAAAATAATAGTAGGCTCGGTAAAACAAATATCGTTTAGGCTCCAGCTCAATAGCTTTATTGATCAGCCCCAAGCCTTCAGCAAACATACCTCGCTTAAAATAGGGCACAGACTTCTGGTAGTATGCCCAGGCATAGTTTGGATTGAGTTCAATTGCCTGATTGAGCAATAGCTGCGATTCCAAACTGCCCTGCCGGTGCTCAATAGCCTTATAGCCATATTCGCAGGCTTTTCTTTCATCGCTGCCCTCAGCATAGATCAAACAATTGCCCTGAGCCTTTAGGCTCAGATGGCAGAAGCAGGCAGCCATCATCACGCACAGTAGTCTACATAAGTACATGTTCGATCTCACCTTGTCTAATTTTTAAATTGATAAATTTCGAATACTCAGTAAAGCTCTCTGAAGAAGTTGATTTTGTCCAATTGTCCAGACGCTTTACCAGGTCAACTGCATACTCTAATAGCCCTTCCGGAGCTGAGCCAGGAGTGAAATCAAGATTTAGAGCTTCAGCTCTATAGCGCCCGGTTTTACCCTCGCAATTCACCAGGAATCGAATCACTACAAAACCATCGAAGGTGGCATAGGCAGGGCTATTTTTGTAGCTAGCCTTCAGGTCCTTTCTAAATTGATTATTGCCTCCCTCGTACCATACTCGATTTCGGCCCGATAGGAAAGCAGTAGAGTCACAAATTGCGTAGTTGGGATCGTCCAGCTTAGCATCAAATGATGTATAACTCAGATCGTGGCTGATAGGGGGCAGGTCATTTTCAGACCCGATTGCTTGCTCGTTAGATACACAGCCAAGGTACATCAGAGACTGAAAAACATATAGGAGTAGTATAAACATAAAATTTCTGATAGTATCCATGCTGATAAATTGTGCTGTCAAAGCATTCTGGGCAACGCGTTTCAGTACTTCTCAAAAGTATAACTTAAAGATTAGTTTGGCAACTAAATAATTAGTTTTAACTTTTGCTAACAGAAATTTGTGTCTATTTGGGTGCGAAAGTAATTTGGCCGTGCAAAGAGAAAGGAGTAGAGAGTAGAGAGTAGAGAGTAGAGAGTAGAGAGTAGGGAGCAAGGAGTAAGGAGTAA
>JAHDEE010000243.1:0-6779 GCA_020629005.1 Chitinophagales bacterium | reverse complement strand
AAGGAGTAAGGAGTAAGGAGACCTTGGGGTATTTTGCTAAAATTTAGGCTTTCAAGCCCAAATTTTAGCAAAATTCTCCGAAGCCTTGGGTTTCTGGTTCTTTCTTGGCTATTTGGATCGGGGCATTTGATAGCGGAAAGTAGTCTTTTCTACATTGCCCGATATGTCTTTCAATGCGGTTTCTAATTCATAGTGACTAAGGCAGTGAATGCTAATGTACTCCATCGGTAGCTCACCTTGAAACATGCTCATGGTATAGCCAGTTAGCACCACCTCATAGAATGTATAGGACAATATTATGGAATTGTCTTCAGGGCTTAGCACATGTAGCTCCACTTTTGGCAGTGTCCCACCCTCAGTAGCAAATTTCTGCAGGTCTGCTGATGAAGCATCAATCCTCTTGGTGAAGGACATCTCGTAGAATTCTGGTTGTTCGCTAACCATGGTTCTCTGCTGCGAGTCAAATTGACGGTAGACAGAATGGTTAAAGTCCTGAATTTCAATCCAACCTCGATGATCCAAAGCTTTCGAGCTACCTTTTAAGTCATCACCAAGTTTGATCACGTAGGTTTGTGCAGAAAGACCCACTTGAACTACAGAAATCAAAAGGCCTAATAATAGTAGTTTTTTCATTGGTTTACTTTTGAAGCAAGATAGCGAAAATGAATGAGAGGGTTTGCTGCACAAGGAAGCAACCTTGTCATAGGTATGGATTTTGATTTCAAAAAGCGGGCCCACATTTTACATTCTCCGAAAAAAAATCATCAGAATGTCCAAATTCTTAATCCTGCTTTGTCTTTAGAACGAATCAAATAAATAGTCATGAAAAAGTACTTATTGTTGTTGAGAGAAGACATTGCTGTGATGCAAAAACTATCACCCAAAGAAATGCAGGAACTCATGCATGCTCATATGGACTGGGCGCAAAAATTGGAGGCGTCGGGAAATCTTCTTGCAGGCGAAGGGCTTGCAGAAAAGAGCATCGAGATTAGCGGAAAGGACAGTGTGGTTAAAGATGGCATGTTTATGGAGAGCAAAGAGATGCTTGGCGGATTTTATTTCATACAAGCCAAAGATCTTGATGCCGCCATTGAATTATCGAAAGGCTGTCCTTGCCACCACTGGGGTGGTACCACAGAGTTGAGACCAATCATGGACTATGAAGCAGTCGACAGCATTTAAGGTCGAGTCGAGTTTTAGAAGCTACTATGGAAAATTGTTTGCAGCCCTGCTGCGGCAATATGGTAGTGGTCATCTAAACTTGATTGAGGATGCTTTGCAGAATGCATTTTACAAAGCGATGAAGAGTTGGAAATCGGACCGGCTGCCAGCCAATCCGGAAAACTGGCTCTTCATCGTTGCCAGAAATGATCTGCTCAACCAAATGCGTAGGAACAGCAAGATCGCAGATGCTCCTGGGGACAATAGCGTCGAGTCTGCATCAGAGCAAGCAGTGTTATCCGAAGATTTGAGATTGAAGACAGTCGTCTACCTGGCTAGCTTCGAACAGTTTTCGACCAAAGTAAAGGTGATCTTTATTCTAAAAAACATTTTTGGCCTTCATGTGAAAGAACTGGCGGAATGCACCTTAATGTCGGAGCATGCAATCTACAAACTACTCAAGAGGGCTGTGAAGGATTTTGAACGAACTGCAAGCAATGGCGCATTTGATTGCGCTTTTGAAAGTGCAGGCGAAAAGCAGATCGCCATTGTAGAGCAAATCCTTTACGCAGTATTCAACATGGGTTTCGATTCTTTCAGTGAGAAGGCAATGCAAACCATCAATGAGGATCTTTGCCTGGAGGCACTTTCCCTTGCTAAATTGTTGTGGAATCGCTACGAACCAAACTCCACGCGAAATCTACTGGCCTTGTTCTGCTTTCACATTGCCCGCATTCCTGCGAGGATCGACAATGACAGCATCGTTTCTTTTTTTGAGCAGGATCGCAGCAAATGGAATGCAGACTTTATTGCTCTGGGCTTTCACTACCTGCAAAAACCCGGTGTACAAAACAGGTATCACCTGGAGGCTTTGATTGCCAGCAAGCACATGACAAACGAAATCAATTCGCCGAATCATTGGCAGGAGATCGTGTTGCTGTACCAGCTCTTGCTGAAGCTTTCCAATACCCCGATCGTGAAGTTGAACCTTTGTTATTGTTTGTATAAAGCGGGGAGACAGTCTGAAGCAAAGTCCTTGCTTCTTCAGATAGAAAAAGACCTGCCTGCAGGGCACCTGTACTTCTCCCTGGTAAAGGCGAAAATCCTAAGCGCTGAAAACGGCGCCGTCTCCCAAAGGCTGGTTCGGCAAGTGCTCGGCAATGTGAAGCAGCAGATTAGACGGGAGTTTATTTTGAATAATTTGGTTTAGGGAATATTTTCCAGGTTCACCAGATGTCTTTTAGAATCTAGCGCGGAGGAGAGACAGTGCAAAATAGCCGGGATAGCAATGGAAATACTGCTGGTAGGCAGGAACTGAGTCGCCCGCTAGGGCGGGCTGCGACCCTAGGAGCAGACCGCCCTAGCGGAGCAGCGAAGTCCTGCATGCCAGTAGTATTGGAATGGATAGCCCGCCTACAGCTTGTGCGCCGGGCTTAGTTTCGCTCCTAAAAAAATTCGCATGCTATACCGCAAAACTCCTTCAATTCCGGAATTCAGTTTGAAATGTTTAATCGTATGAAATAGCTGTTTGTAACCGGCTGCACAATCGATTGCTGATCCTAAGAAAAAATATTTATTACAGCTGCCAAAGCTTATGTTGGCAGTGTGAAGGGTTTGGGAAACGGGAGTTAGTTAGTTGTTAGAGGTGAGTTTGTTTCTTTTGTTTATGAATTCGCAAGCGCCCAACTGTAGGATCGCTCAGGTATGTGCCCGAAATTGCAATCATTGATCAAAAGAACTAAATTTAGGTCCAAATTGTTTTAGTATCAAATGACTAAAAAAGTAAAAAGCAGAAGAAAGAGGTCCGACACTCATATGGGCACGATAGAGAAGAAGTATGGTCGTGACTTTGGAGTGCGGTCTGACAAGCATCTGGGGAACTTCCTGAAAGACAGGGGATATAGTTCTCTTTCCGCACTTTTGAAATCTAAAGCAGGTAAGAAATCAAGTGGCAAAGAGAAGAGATAAGATACCCAATATTGCTGTCCTTGAAGAACGATTTGCCTTTGTAGATAACGAAACTCTGAGGAAAAACCTCGCGATAAATCTACAATACATCATATTCTTGATAGACCAGGAAGAATCTACCGAGCTTCCCGGTCCAGTCTCGTATTCACTGTTTAAGAACCTGATTTTATACACTGCATCGATCGTTGAAGGAATTGTCACCTATACCTTTAAATATGGAATCGATTTAGGAGCAATTGATCAGAGTAGGGTGATGAAGAGAGATACCAGGTATCGAAATATGCGTGAGATCCACAAGATCTCAGAAGTCAAGCATGTGGTTTCAGGTATAAGAGAGAAAGGTTACGAAAAGTTTAACTTTCGACGAACTTCGTTTAACGATGTTATCAAAGCTGCAAGAAAAGCAAGGATTATCGACAAGAGTCTAGCAGAAAGAATTGATGACCTTCGAGAAAAGAGAAACAAGATCCATTTGGCAAGCCTGGAGATAGTGGATGACTACTATGACAAGCAAGAAGTTAATGATGCTTTTGCCCTAACTGCCGAAGTCATCGACGCTTCTGAAAGGTATTTGAGATCGATAGACGAAAATTGACTCTGCTTGTTTATTCTTTGCAACGATTGTATTTCTACATTCCCTGCAGCCGTTCTCCATAATTTCAATTCTTAGGCCCTTCGATATGCTTCCACGAAACCGTCAGTCCTCATTACCTTTGCCACAACATGCTCAAAATTACCCCACTACTGATCTTGCTGACCTGCCTCATGCTCTCTTGCACGAAGCCACAAAAGTTTCGCTTTGAAAAAGGCAAGAAGCAAATTTACCAATCCGAATACCGCGACAGCCAAGGCAATTTGATCTTCAACGAGACCCTGGAGTTTGCCGGTACAGGGGAGAAGACACATTTCAGCGAAAAACAGGACAAGATCTTTTATACCTTCAACTACACTTCTGAAGACTCTGCACGATTTGTTCAGAATCCGAGACTGTACAAAACCTTTACCTACAGCAAGTCCTGGCAAAAGACTTTTTCTCAGGGCATCATACAGAATGAGGAGCGACTTTGGCTACATCCGCTGCGAGCAAATCAATATCGATTCACGCAGTACAGTCCCTTTCCGGAAGTGCGCTTTCCGCTGGAAGAGGGTAAGCAGTGGACAGGTAATAATCCGCCTACAGCAGAATATGGCAACACTATTGACTGTCGCTACGAGGTGATGAGCAAGGGCATTTATCAGGGGCCTTTTGGTATCCTGAAAGATTGCTGGTTTGTGAAGGGCTCCTGCAATTTTGAAGAGTTCACCAATGAGCTATTGATGACCTACCATGAAGAACATGGCTTTATTGAGTTTAGTTACGACATCCACAATGGAGATCAGGTGCTGATCACTCTGATCGAGACAGGAGCCGTAACGGAAGCCGACTATCAACTGTATGAGCAACGGGATGCTCGTAATCGATAGTTGCTGCTTTGTCTATATATTACTTTTTCCCCAGGGTCCAAGACACCAGGGACTGCGAATTAGGGCTTCAAAGTATCACTTCACAAACGGCAAAGAGATCTCGGATTTACCATTGTCAATCAGCAAGAAATAGGTTCCTCGACCCAGGTCAGACACATCGATGCTTGATGTGCTGGTGCTAATTGCTTTACACAGCTGGCCACCGGAGTTGAGAATGCTAGCGGTGAAGTGCTCCTGCTGCAAGCCATATACCCTAAGTTGATCGACTACCGGATTAGGGAATATGCCGAGCTTCGCTATTGCCCCGTCGCCCTCTATAGAGGTGGCATCACAAAAAGTCTCTGAGGATGGCAATGAGGGATCAAAACCACCGCCGTACAGCTGACTCTCGAAATAGTAGTCAGCAATCGATTCTTCAATACAGCCATTTTCTCCGTATACGAAGAGCATGATGCTCTGATTGTCTTCCAATACAGTACCACCACCAATAATTGCAGACCATTTAGCTTGGTATATGCCAGCAGGAGCCATGCTGCCATCAGGTAATAGCCCTTCCCAACCTTCATTTATATTGGTTGTCGAGAAGATGATCAGGCCGTTTTCTCCACATACAGTAAAATTGAAAGACGATATGTTCACACCTACGATCCTTAAAATGTCATTCAAGCCATCTCCGTTGGGGGTGAAAGCAGTCGGAAGGAATGCTTGAGCCCTCAGGCAAGGACTCGCCGCAAATAGAAAGAATGTGATTAGGCTTATGCTTAGGCTAATAATACGTTTCATCTCTTATCTTGTGTTTTGAATGTAAAGCTAATAAAATTTGTACTCGCAGTGACTCGCGATGTCCTTTACCTAATCCGCAATCCATTACCCATCATCCCAATCACCCTCCGCCACTTTCATCCTGTAAAGCCCCTCTTTGTAAGGTTTGTCCAGTGTACGAATATGAGATTCAAGTGTTTGCCATTGCTCCGCCTCATAGCTGTTCATCGCCGCTTTTAATTCGGCAGCATTATTACTCGCATAGGCCAGTGGAATCGGATAGAAATCGCTCCAATGAGGCACCTCATCATCCGTAGGTCCGTACAGCGCCACAGTAGCAATTCTATCCCCAACCCGAACATTTCGCAGACGATTACATCGAATCACTTTTACCACCGGAAAACTGCCAAAGCCCTTCGTAAGATCCGTTGCCACTGCTACCAAGGTAGGTTCCAGCGTAATCACCAAACCGCCATTAGAGTCGCCACTCTTAAAGTGCTCCTTCTTTCGCAGCCAATACAGAAAATTCACCCCGATCAAAATCAAGCAAATTGGATTAAACCAGAGCCCGATAGTAAAAGCACCGATTATTGCGATCAGCAGCAGCAAGGCCAGTATCATGGCCTTGGTATCATGCCTGATCCACACCAAAGGCTTCAACCGCACATTGCCGGGATTGCTGGCATAAGTATCATTATCTACCGTATAGTTTTTTCCCATCTTGCTGCTTGTTCGTGCAATTTCATTTTAGGGATTGATTCTCTATCCCTTAGCAATAATCGAAGCTACAATAATTTGACCATTACTGAGCAATACGATTTTTATTTGGAGCGAACATTATTTCCAGCGCGCAAGCACCTGTCGCGTCCTCCGCTTGTACTTCCTACCTGCCTGCTTGTTCCTGCTCGGCGCAGCCTGTCTCTCCTATCGTCGAGCCAGTCTGCATCCGGCAGTCACTGGCGCATGCAGGCAGTCAGTACCGCTGCGGCCCCGGCTATTTTGACAAGCCTCTCCACCGCGCATTACCAATCACACTGCCTAGGCCCAGTCGCCGGACGTGACGCACAAGCACACAGTCCTCATCCACCCGTCGTGACGTCAGAGTGAGTAAAAACTATTTCGCCGACCTGAAAAAGGACTTTGCTTTTGCTAATGCAGTAGCCAATAACGGTCCTTGAGCGTAGTCGAAAGGCCCGTTATTGGCGGTCTACGGAGCACATAACGATGGTCTTGTGGACCACAAATGTTGTTCTTCGTGGTCCGTCTTCAGTCCCCATCCACCCGTCTTGACGTGTTAAAATCGAGCAGTTCTTCAAATCCTTTGGAGAACAAACTATGATAAGATTCCACTATAATCAGGATTGAAACCCCAGTTTTCTCTGGAAATCCCAATAGGATAGGGTGTTCAAAATGTGGGGGTTGAG
>JAHDEE010000026.1:14248-45336 GCA_020629005.1 Chitinophagales bacterium | reverse complement strand
TAAATCATTTCCATCGGCGTCAAAATCGGACAGTTATTGATTCCCTATCCCTAAATCAAAGAATTCCTTTGTCTTAATCTCAACATTTTCAAGGGCTTATTCCAGCATTGTATGTGCCAGTTTTCACTATATTGTACTTGTTTTTGCGCCACTTGGAAATGCACAATACAATGGCTGTAAGTCCTTGATTAAGGAATTGCACAGACTTAAAACGTTCATTGTGCATTAGTAATTGCATCCATACCAAACCTAAAGCTATTCAAACTATGAGGAATTCAAGTAGATTCTGGTCCTTGATTACTTTCATTTTTCTGTTCATTGCTTTCAGCTATAACACGCAAGCCAGCCCTGTCGACGGCTTCCTGGATACAGATGGAGGCATTGATTCTGCGGAGTCATCTCAACTTTTGCTCAAGCTGTCCAGCGAAGTAAACATTACATTTGACATTAGTGATCCTGATGCATCGGTGCTCCGTAATTCTTTGAGAAGGGTGATCGCAGATTTTGGAATACAGTCTGTTCAGCCGGTTTTTGAACATTCCAGCCTGAGCTCATATATGGCTGTAAGCACCTTGCCTGTTGTGGATCTACTGAGTCTCGAGGAGGAGTTGGAACAATTGAGCTATGTAGATTGGGTAAAGCCCATGCCAGAGATTCAGGCAGTATTTGCTACGGATTTCCATAAGAGTATTTGCCCAGGTCAAGAAATAAACTTTTACAGCGAGAGCATCGGTACTAACCTAAGCTACGAGTGGAGCTTTGAGGGTGCCAATATGGAGACCTCTCAGCTAGCAAACCCAAAAGTGTACTTCAATAATGCAGGTACATACCAGGTAAGTTTGAAGGTGGCCGGGCAAGAGGGTGAGCACGTTCTTGTAACGCAAATACAAGTAGGTTTACCGACAGCAAAGATAATCGGAGGTTCGGAGCATTATAGAAGCGTGCAGCAGCGCCTGAGTTTCGAGCTAAGTGGAATGCCACCTTACACTATTGTGTATACAGATGGTAGCGAAATATTCGAGCTGAGTGGAATAGAGCAAAGTCGCTACAGCTTGAAAATCGAGCCAGACGACGGGACCGTATATTCGCTACTTGCAATGCAAGACAACTTTTGCCTGGGAAATGTTTCGGGACAAGCAGAATATCAGCGCTTGCCAGGAGGTGATCCAAATGATCCAGAGTTCCTGGTGCAAGAGGTTCTTGTTGGAGGCGGTTGCATTACGGTGGAGAATGTTGTCTACGACGGTGAGACGACAGCGCTGGGTTATTATGAACAATCTGCAAATCTTGATATCGGTTTTGAATCAGGAGTATTTATGGCAACTGGAGACGTAACTTCCTTTGATGGCCCAAACGATGAAGCCGGTGCTTCTACTGAGTACTTTACTCCTGGCGATGAAGATTTAGAAACAGTGCTGGGTGGGAGTATTATTATCCCCTTGACCAATGATGCGGCTGTTCTGGAGTTCGATTTTCGTCCCGCCTCTGAATCCATCAGTTTTGAGTATCTGTTTGCCTCCGAAGAGTATCCTGAGTACGTATGTAGCGATTTCAATGATGTTTTTGCATTTTTTATCAGCGGTCCTGGAATCGTAGGCCCATATTCCAATGACGCAATTAATGTTGCGCTTATCCCCGGCACCGATATACCAGTTGCCATTAATTCGGTAAATCCTGGTGTAGCCGGGGCTAGCGGTATCCCTGGCGGTTGTACCTCGCTGGCATATTCGGAGTACTATGTTGACAACACTGGCGGTGCCTTTACAGAATTTGATGGCTATACCACTATTCTAACCGCTCAGATTGATAGCTTGGTACCTTGCGAAACGTATCACATAAAACTGGCCATTGCAGATGTATTTGATTCTGCCTGGGATTCAGGCGTATTCTTAAAGGCAAATAGCTTTGGTGCCGATGTGCCATTTTTCGTGGAGGCAATTGGGGTCAACAGTGATCCGGTACTTTCAGAAGGCTGCAATGCTGGTTCATTTGTATTTACAAGAGGCGACGAGGATGATCTGGAAGAACCCATCGAAGTGCTTTATTCCATTTCAGGTACGGCCACAAATGGAGAAGATTACGAGTCAATACCTGAGACTCTTGTCATCGAACCTGGCGAAATCTCGGCGACAATTCCTATTGTAACGATTGCGGATGATATCACGGAAGGAGAAGAAACCATTGATATCATAGTGGAAAATTCCGAGTGTAATTGTGAATCCACATTCCTGACAGCAACCTTGAGTATTGTAGAATCGGTAACGGAGGCAGAGGCAGGGCCGGACTCCACCATTTGTCCAGGGGCTGAGGCACAAATAGATGCTACTACCCCGGATGGTACAACTTTTACATGGACACCAGAAACTGCACTAAGCGACCCTTCGAGTCTCTCTCCAATTGCTGCGCCTGAAGAAACGACTGAATACGTCTTAACTGTCACGGATCAAGATGGCTGTTTTGCACTTGATACCGTGAGAATTACCGTTGCAGGTGCAGTGGAACTCCCGGATTTGGAAGATATCAGTATCTGTACTGAAGACAGTGAGGTGGAAGTACAGATAGAAGGGATCCCGGAAAATGACAACTGGAGCTACGTGTGGGAACCAGCAGATGGACTAGATGATGCTGCTTCTGCCAACCCTACAGCCACTGTATCAGGACCTGCTACCTTTACGCTTGTTGTAGAGGATGAAGATGGATGCTCAGGAACTACCTCAGTATCTATGGTTGCCACACAGATCACCGTTGATATCGAGTATGATGACGCTGTTGTTCTTTGCGAAGGTGATGAAATCGTTCTTGCAGCGAGTACCGTTGCTGGTGCTTCTTTCCTTTGGCAGGATGACTCAACGGAGTCAAACTATACAGTTTCGGAATCAGGGACTTATACCGTCATGGCGACTGCTGGCGATTGCGAGGCCAGTGCATCTGTCGAGATTGTCGTAAATCCTGCTCCAGTTGTTGATTTGGGCCCAGACCAATCTTTGTGTGGAGGAGAACAAATCGTGTTAGATGCTACGATTGCTGGAGACGCAGAATACCAATGGATGGATGGAACCGATGGTCCGGTCATTGCCGTGCAAGGCCCGGGAACCTATTCTGTCGAGGTGATAACTGAAGCAGGCTGCATTGCTGGTGATTCCGTGAGTTTCGAGGGGGAATTCCTGCCGACACTTAATGAGGACTATTTCCTGATTTGTGACCAAGAGGAAATTGAGAGCATCCTGGTAGCTGTGGGCGACCTGGAAAATCCAACAGCCGGAATCACCTACAATTGGTCAACAGGTGAGCAGGGACAATCCATACTTATCGGTCCGGAGGACGTAGGCATCATCTGGGTCGATGTGGCAGGTGCTGCATGTAGTTTTAGAGATTCGCTGGAATTGTTGACCTATCCCTGCACCATACTTGATGTGTCACTTCTTAGTTTCAGCGGTGTAGCTGAAGAATCCGGCAATCGACTAAACTGGGTAACCGCTAGCGAAATTGACTCTGATTATTTTGAGCTGCAGCGATCAGAAGATGGTCAGCAGTTTGTTTCAATCGCACGGATTGAGAGCGCCGGAAATAGTAATATTGCTCAAAATTATACCAGCTATGATTCCGATGTGCTGGCTGCAAGCTATTACCGTTTGCGAATGATGGATGTAGATGGGAGTGTGAGTTATTCTAAGACGATTCTCTTGCAAAGAGGCAACCTAACAAATGGTAATCTCTCCGTCTGGCCAATTCCAGCAAATGATCTGCTGGAGCTGGATTACGACCTGGGCTTTGCATCGGAAGCTTTGCTTCAAGTCTATGATCTCACCGGTCAATTGATTGTGGAGAATAAGCTAGCAGCAACAGGCAGGACCCAGCTGGATGTTTCTGCCTTTGCCAGCGGTATCTACCTTCTGCAGATTAGTTCGGAAGAAAAGGTTGTAACAAGCAGGGTGATGGTTGGCAACTAGCAACCAGCAACTAGCAATTACTTACGCAGATAGACATAGTAGCAATAGGCAAAGATGAACTCTATTCCCAGCACTGCGGTCATTGCACCTGCAATTGCACCCTCCAGCGCAGCAGCTAAGGCATATCCTCCGACTGCGGAGATTAGTCCTGCTAGCAAGGAAATCAGCAGCATGTGATCTAATCGTTCTGTGAGCAGGTAAGCAATGGCAGGCGGAGCGACAAGGAAAGCAACGACCAATATGGCGCCTACGGATTCGAATGATAGCACGGTGGTCATGGAAACTGCGCCCATGAGCAAGTAGTGCCAAAAGCCCGTTGAGACTCCGATTGCGGCGGCATACTGTGGGTCAAATGTGGTAAGCCTTAATGGTCGATAGCCCACGTAGATTAGCCCCACCACGATCAAAAAGAGTATGGATAATTTCCAGACGGCGATTGGACCAAGATTGAGGCCTGATTCGGTGATCCATAATTCGAATGGCACCATTGCAATTTCGCCGTGTAGCACGCAATCAGCATCCAGGTCGATATGTTTTGTCCAGCTACTGATAAGGATTACACCACAGGAAAAGAGAAATGTGAAAATTAGACCAATAGCTGCGTCGGCCTGTACTTTGCCTTTTTGGTGCACGAGTTCTATCAGGAAGGTGGCGAGCAGCCCCACAGACGTTGCACCCAAAATCATCGGTAGCGAGTCCAAAGAATGAGTGAATATGTATGCGATGACAATGCCAGGTAAGACCGCATGCGAAATGGCATCTCCTATCATGGCCATACGTCGCAATATCAAGAAGCAGCCAAGCAGTCCGCAGCTTGCAGCGACCAAAGAGCCGGTTAATATGATCCAAAAGGCGCTCACAAGTTGTCTTTAGTTGTTATATGGAATTTCGCGGTCATGTGGATCCCTTTGCGGATTTCCAAGCTCGTCGACCAGCAAGGCTTCCAATTCTGGGGATATTATGTGTTCCATGGCATCAGCATCCGGATGTACATGGTCAGGAGCCATCTTGAGAAATCGCTGTAGGTAAAGTTCCCAGAGTCGGTGAATTCTGACGATTCGTTGTCCTATTTCCTTTCCTTGTTTGGTGAGTCGCCAGTAGTCACCGCTTTCATTTTTCAGAAGGTCCTTTCGCTTCAGACTTTGTAAGCCCTTAGCAAGCATTTTCTGTGGCATGGGACGTCTGTTGTAGATCTCTTGTGCTGTTCGGGCCTGGTAGAATGAGGCATCCTCTTCGGCAAGGTGATAGAATGCTTTTAGAATGTTCTCGTGCAAGACCTTGTTTCTGTGTCTGACTAGCTTGAGTCTTCTGGCTACAAATCCTTTTCTTGGGGCAAAGAGGATGGATAGGAAGGCTATAATAGAGATCACTACGACGATCCAGGGCCCTGTTGGCATTGCGGGAGCTAGGTAGGAAACCATGGCTCCCATAGTACCGGAGAAGCCGCCGAAAAGGGCTGCCAAAAGAACCATCAGCCAGAGTCGGTCGGTCCAATACCTTGCAGCAATTGCTGGTGTGATCAGCAGGGCAGCCATGAGCACAACCCCAACGGCCTGAATGCCGGTAGCAACTGCCAGTACGGTCAACGTCGAAAGGATAAGTTCCAGCAGACCTACTGGAATGCCAATAGATTTGGCGTATCCAGGATCAAAAGCAACCATTGACAGGGGCTTGAAAAACAATAGTATTGTGCAAATCAGCACTAGTCCCACACTGCCGAGTATATACACATCTTCCGGCAAGATGCTGGCTGCTTTGCCAAACAGAAATTTGTCCAATCCTGATTGGGCTGCATTTCCACTTCTCTGTATGGCGGTGAGCAACAAGATTCCAATACCAAAGAAGATCGACAAGACGAGACCTATCGAAGTGTCGGATTTGATTTTTGTTTTTGCGGTAATCAGATCTATTGCCAGCAGGCTGATCCATCCAGTCACGAAGGCTCCGCCAAGTAATACAATGGGATTCTTGCTATCGAAAAGCATAAAGCCAAGACAGACCCCGGGCAGCGCAGCATGTGCAATGGCATCTCCAACAAGCGCTTTCTTTTTGAGGAATGTGAAGCAACCAACTATGGCTGTACTGATGCCGATCAGACAAACTCCGAGTGTTACGTATCTGACATTGAGATCGTTAAAGCTCCAGAATTCCATTACCTGATTCCACATATGGCAAAGCTGAAGTTATTCTAAATCGGTTTCATCTCGCATAGGCAGGCCTTCCTTTGTGAGTAGATTGCTGATGGTATGTAAGAGCGTAAGTTTACTACCGTAGGTTTCTTGCAATATTTCCCTGTTGAAGACTTCTGCTTTCGGTCCGGAGGCCACTAATCTGGTGTTGAGGAAAACAAACCAGTCAAAATATTCAAAGGCCGATTGTAGGTCGTGATGTACAATCAAAAGCGTTTTGCCCATTGATCGCATTTCCAGAAGGAGCTTGAGAATCGAGTCTTCCGTAGCCGCGTCGATGCCTGCAAATGGCTCATCCATGAAGTAGAGATCCGCCTCTTGTGCTAATGATCTAGCCAGGAATACCCTTTGTTGTTGTCCACCGGAAAGCTGGGATATTTGTCTCTTCTGAAAATCTTGCATTCCCACCTTCTCCAGGCAAGCTAAGGCGATTTCTTTGTCTTTTCTTGTCCATGATCGGAAGAATCCGCGCTTCCCAAACCGTCCCATCAGTACTACGTCTAGCACATTGGTGGGAAAATCCCAGTCCACACTTTCTTTTTGAGGAACATAGCTCACCCTTGGCCTTACTTCATCGAGTGGTCGATCAAAAAGCTTCACATATCCGCTACTTGGATCTACCAGGTTCATGATGGCCTTGATAAGTGTCGTTTTACCCGCACCATTTGGTCCAAGAATACCAACGAGATTACCCGCTGGGATACTGAAGTCCGCTTCCCAAAGAACAGGTTTGTTGTGATAGGTTACTGATAGGTTGTGGACTTCCACTACCGGATTTTCTGCCTGAATGATCATGAATCTTATTTCAGCCCGGCGACAATCTTGTTGACATTGTGCTTGATCATTCCGATGTAGGTTCCCTCTGGTGTACCTTCTTCTCCCATTGCGTCAGAATATAAGGTGCCTCCAATACTAACATTATGATTTCGAGCTTTGCAGCCTTCGACAACCGCTCTAAGAGATTTATCGGAAACAGAGCTTTCGACAAATACAGAGCGCAACTTTCGCTGTGCAATAAATGAAACCAAATCAGACACATCTTTTAGGCCGAATTCTGCGACGGTTGAAATTCCCTGAAGACCACGCACTTCGATGCCATAAGCGTTGCCAAAATATCTGAATGCGTCGTGAGAAGTGACCAAGACACGTTGTCCTTCTGGAATGGATGCTATATCAGCTTTTACTTTTTCATGCAAAGCAGCGAGCTCCTGTATGTAGGCTCCAGCATTTTTATTGTAGGTTTCTCTTCCTGCTTCATCATGTTTTATTAGGGCTACTCTTACCGTTTCTACTGCTTCCATCCATAAGCTGATGTCAAACCAGATATGAGGATCACTTGGATATGCGTCTTTATTTTCTACATCTTCTGAAGCCAAAAGCCTCGATTTGTCAATATGCTCCGTAACTGCATATACTGCTCTACCTTGCTCGGCTAGCTTTTCAAAAATTTCTACGAGCTTACCCTCTAAGTGTAATCCATTATAAAGAATGACATCTGCCTTTGTCAATTTGCCAAGGTCACCTTGAGTGGCTTTGTAAAGATGAGGATCTACTCCGGGACCCATCAGGGACTCCAGTTTTATTCTATCTCCTCCAACTACTTTTGCAATGTCCTTAATCATGCCTGTTGTTGCGACAACATCTAGAGGCCCATTATCGGTCTTCACTTGCTTTTCTTGCTGACATGCAAGCAAAGAAAGCAAGACTAAAAAGACAGAAATGCTTGCCAGACCACGCATTGCTTTGATCGGCGATTTGATTTCCAAAAATTTGTTTTTCATTGTTTGCTACAGGATTTGCTGTCCCAATTAAAGATAGGTAAATTTTTACTGTTTCCGAAATAATTTTTAGGCTAGCCTAAAAATAGCTTTGGGTTTATCCAAAAATTGTTGTTGCCCCCTGGTAATCAGCTATTGGAGGTGCTTTTTAGCTTGAGCGAGGAGGCAATATCTCGTAGATTTTGCCCTTGTAATTGAGCCTGAATCCAGTGTTGCACGTCGAACAGACCGGTCTTTAGGCATTGCTGCCCATGATTCAGCTCTTCAAGTTCAATGGCTAATTTTTGCAGTAGAGCGGAATCCAGTGACCGACGTTGGCAAATCTTACTTAGGGTTTTGGAGATAAGCATATGAGCTTGCTTTCCTTCAGCGAGGCGGCTCACAGACTTATCGTATTTTTTGATTAGGTATGGCGTAAATCCAAACTCGCAGTTTTCCAGATTGATTAGGCATGTGATGAGCTCGCTATTTGCTACATGGGCAAGTGAAGGATGAAACTTTTCTTGCATTTTCATGCCGTCGATCCACTTCTCAGCCATTTTGAGGTCTCCGAGCCAGAAGTATAGAATTCCAATCCTGTACATCATGGTGCCGGCGGTGTGATGGTACAGCTTAGTTCTTGTACTCCAGAGCTCTGGTTCAAGTTCATTAAGAAATTTCCTGGCTTCCTGTAGCAAGCCAAATTTGAGGAAAAAGCCCGTACTGTTAAAAAGGTAGTACCATCTGGCCCGATTCCTCATGTTTGTGCTCCTGGGTTTCAGCTTGAGAAGAGATTCTAAAGCCGCTCGTGCCAGCTCAACATCGCCATAATCTATACAGGCTTCGTTGTGATTTACCAGGTGAGTGAGGTAGCCACCAAAACGAATTTGTTTGAATGCAGGATTTTTGTCCCAGAGTTCGTTGAGCAAACAGGAGTAGTTGTATACCTGTTCGAAATCACCAAGCACATCATGGAGTCTTAGCCTGAGCTCAAGTGTGGTAACCTGGGAGCCAAAAGTGCTGGTGAGTTCTGGATTGCTTGTGTTGGAGTTTTCTATGATGGCTCTAATCTCCCTGGCTTGTTCTTCTCTGCTTTTATCACTGCTACTGATAGCAATAATTTGATACATATTTGCCCTGGCTTCGAGATCGATACTAAGTTTTTGAACAATCTGCTCACCGCCTCTAACTAGGTCTTCGAACCCTTGTCCTTCCTGAGCGAGGTTTTTGTAGAACAATAGAACTTCATAAGATTTCAGATCCGCAGTGTAAGGGTGCTCCTCCGCTTCTTCGGCAAGTTTGACTGCTTTCTGGTAGTACTTTTGGGCTTCATCATATAATTTCCTTGCCAGACAAATATCAATGTAATCCAGGTACTTGCGAATCTGGTTCTTGACATTGTAATGTTGTTCATTACTTCTTAGGAATCCCAGAATAGACTCAACCAGATGAGATTTAACCGGTCCAAATTGCCTTTGGGTATTATGATATCCCATGGCTTGTTTGATCTTTATCTCATCATACTCTTGTTGCTGAGTCAGCAAGTCGAACAGCTGAAGTCCTATTGAAGTCTGATTTCCGACCGCGAATTGCTGATCTCTGTACCTTTTCTGCTCTGCTCTGCTCAATGATTGCACCAAGAGGAACACTCTGTCAATTTTCTTTGCCACCTCAGGAACTTAACTGTCTGTAATACAAAGGTTTATAGTAAATGTCTCATTTAAAAACACCCAAAACTTGTCAATTAAAGTTACGACGTTTTTTCTAACTTCACCTTAGTAAATGGATATTACTATAAGACAGGTAGGTGCCCTCTGGACAATAAAGAGTTCCCAAGCTTAAACAATTTCACCAGAGGCGCCCCTGTTTTGTTTTAACGGCTCTCCTCTGGTGTTGATTTCAAGTACTAAAGCTCTCTCAGAGCTATTAGAGGTGCAGAGCCAGAAGTAAGTTCCCTACTTGAATATACTTCCCATTCCTGATTAACATCTTGCGGACTGTGCATGCTGGAGGCCTGGATAGCTTCCATTGTGGTAGCGCTCAATTGGGGCTTGTCGATATAGTCGTCCACCATCCAGATTCTGATGCCGATATGTAGCAGGATAGAAAGTGGCAAGATCGATGTCGTTAAAGCTCGTTTCATGGCTTCAGTACTTTTGGTTAGGTAAGCTGGGTTAAAGGCTAGGAGTGAACCGAGGTTCTCTCCCTGGTGTACTAAAGCTAGCTGATAAATCTTCCAATTTATACAACAATAAAGCGCAAAAATTTGGCAATTATCGGGTGTGAAACTCTAAGTTTTATAGTCTTATGGGGTGTAATAAGTTGATAATAAGTGGTTTATCTTTTTTAGATTGATAACATTATCAGGGGTAAATTTTCCGAATATACAATCTTAGGCAAAAAAAAATCACCTCCGAAGAGGTGATTTTCTGATAAATAGAAAGGCTTCATGAAAAGCCAACAGTACTGCAAGTGACTAAGCTCGCAGTGTTTTGTTATCGATATACTTCCAACTTGCGTGTTGAGACTTCATCGCCGACACTGACACGTATGATGTAGATTCCATTGTCCAGTTGAGAAAAATCCAAGGTATGTACTCTGACCAACGAAAGATTCTCTTGCGCGATCAATCTTCCCAGCACATCGAACAGTTGAATGTTCATATCTGCTTGCACGTCGATTTCCAGATTGAGTTCATTTACAACCGGAACGGGAAAAAGTCTGAGATTAGTCAGTGCTTTGGTCGGTAGCTCTCCTGGCTGCAAGGCCTGCTCTGTATCAAGTGTACTAAATCCGGCGGTTACCGTCTGGGTTTCCTGTGAAGATATTGTACTATTGTATCCTATTGGAGCAATGAGAATCTCGCTGGATTCAAGTTTTAATTCACTTCGATCAAAGGACCCAGATATGTGTGCCCCAATTACAGGAATAATCTCAGGTCGATGGTCGTCCGTAACGGCATGTTGGGCTACTAAGCCTTCTGTAATGATTCCTAGGAAGAGAAATGTCGTCAGAAGTTTGAGAAATCGTTTCATGGTCAAATGTTTAACTGGGCGATTAAATATCTGGTCTACATAAAATGCACCATTTTGGGCGGTTTTACAAGGCAAATAGACTCCGGAGTGTTAGGGATCTTGCCACGACCTAACACCAAGATAGGGATAAGTCTGCTACAAAAAATTGACATTTTTATGGACTTATCGGTACAGTAAGTATTGGTAAATGAGTGCTATTTTTTGTTAAAGTCTTGATAGACAATGGCTTATGTTTATTGTAAGGCTTGTGCGTTTTGGGCTTTATCGGTAGTGTAAATTGGAGGTATAGTGTATTTTTTCACTACTTTGGGCTAAAGTCAGCCAAAAACGTATGCATAACAACAAACTGATTGTGATTCTTCGTCGTTTAGGTTCGCGAGAGCTGAGCAAATTTGAAGATCTGGTGCATTCACCATTCTTCAATAAGAATGGCAAGAATATCAGCTTGTTCAACATCTTAAAACAGTTTGCTCCAGACTTTGAAGATCAGAGACTAGAGCGGAAGGCATTATTTCAACTTGTTTACCCTGACCTACCTTTCAACGAGCAGAAGCTGAGATATGCTATGACTGACCTTACGAAGCTCCTGGAGCAGTTTCTCTTGCAACAAAAGCTTCGTGAGCAGTATGAGACAGAGCAGTTGTTGCTGTTAACGGCCTATAAGGAACTTCAATTAGACAATTACTTTCATTCTACTTTAAAGTCTACGAGGAAGGAGCTCGACAGGCATGCATACAAGGATTCTTACAGCCACTTGACGGACTTTCTGATTCAGAATGAGCTTTTTCAACAAGTATCAAACTCGACGAATCGTTCAAGAGATGAGATTTTGATGAGTATGCTTGACTCGTTGGACAAGTTTTTCATATCGACCAAGCTGAAGTCGTATTGCGAGATATATAATAGCAGTTTAATTCGCCTGCTTGAGGATGAGCCGCTGCTGCTTCCTGAAATCATGAATCACTTGCAGCAATATCCCTATGAAGACACTCCTGCTATTTGGCTGTATCAGTTAGTATTGAAGATGATGGCTGCGGATGATCAGTCTTCCTTTTTTAAGTTGAAGGAGGCACTGACCTTGAATGGGCGCCACTTTCGATCAGATGAGTTGAAGAACCTCTATATTTATGCTCAGAATTATTGCGCCCAGCAAATCAATACTGGAAACAAGGAGTACAATCGGCAGTTGTTTGATTTGTACAAGGAGTTGGTAGACATCAAGATGTTCTTTGAGAATGGATATATGGAGGCAAGGGAATACCGAAACTACGTGTACGTGGGATTGCGTCTGGAGGATCCACTTGTGATTAAGGAGTTCATTCAAAAGCATAAAGATCACCTCCATCCCGATGTCAGGAAGAGCGCCTACAATTACAACCTTGCTTACTGCTATTTCATGATGGGGGAGCTGGAAAAAGTACAGGGAATCTTGAGCAGGGTGGAGCCTAAAGATCCATATGCTTTTCTGGATACACGAATCTTGCTTCTCAGAACCTACTATGAGCTTGAAGAGATAGTGCCTTTATTTTCCCTGATTGATTCTCTGAAAATGTATCTGAGGAGAAGTAAGATACTTTCCGAAGGAAATAGGACTGCGTACAGAAACCTCATCAAATTTGTAACCAGGCTGGTTAAAGTTAAACTTGGTGCCTGGAACAGACTCCCAAAACTTAAAGCTGATATCGAGGCTACCAAATATATTGCAGATCTGTTCTGGTTGCAAAAGAAGCTTGAAGAGGTGGAGGCAAGTCAAAAATAGAAAGGTTCCAATGCAGAACCCGCTAAGTAGGGACTACTCCTATGAATGGAAGATTCCTGTACCTTTCATCGTGATCGAGGCCGTAACCCACTACAAATTTGTCTTCAATCGTGAATCCCAGAAAGTCGATTGGGACTTCGACCTTTTGTCTTGCCGGCTTATGTAGCAAGGAGCAAATTTTCACAGCTGCAGGCCCCTTTTTTTCAATGTGATCTCGAAGAAAGAAAAGCGTTATTCCTGTATCTACGATATCTTCAACAATCAAGACCTCCTTGTCTGTTATGTCTATATTGAGATCGAGAATCATGTTGATTTCCCCACTAGAGGTGGTAGAGTTTCCGTAACTGGATAAACGCATGAATTCAATCTGGATTGGCCCATCAATTTCCCTTACCAGGTCTGCAGCAAATACGAAACTACCTTTAAGCACGCAGATGAGAATAATCGGCTTTCCCTGATAGTGGCTGGAGATTTCTTCACCGAGGGTTTTGATTCGCGCAGCAATATCTTCGCTGCTCAGTAAAATATCGAGGGGACCGATCACGTGATAAGATTAAAATGAGCTGCGAAGATAGCACGCTTCACTCAAAATCTACAATACTGATTCCATTTCCTCCATATTCTGGCTCCTCAAATCTAATTGAGGCTACTTGCCTGATACCTTTAATTAGATCTCTTACGGCTCGTCCCAAGATTCCGTCGCCGATTCCATGTATGATCTTGACTTGCGGGACGCTAACTATTAAAGCTTTGTCGATAAACTGCTCGACCTCACGTATTGCTTCGTCCCTTCTTTTACCTCTTATATCCAGACTGCTTGTGAAGTCTGTAATTTTAGCTATGTGGCTATACGAGCTTCCTGCGGGTCTATGTTGCTTCTTTTTCACCATTTCCACAACCGTGAGTTCCTTGATCGGAACATTTGTTTTCATTTGGCCGAATTCGACGATGGCTTTGTTTTTTCTTAGTTCAAGCACCTTGCCTGGTTCTGTGCCATTTCGTAGGGTGACATAGCTTCCCATCTTAAGATCCTGGTCAGATTCTTTGTAGTAGAGCTCTTCCTTGTGCCTTTCGATCGATTCCTGTAAGCGCTTTTTGTCTTTTTGAACGGCCTCCTTGATGCGTTTGATTTGCACTTTTGAGCCCTTATCTTCGTTCCATTTGCGTACCATGGCCTCAAACTTCTTGTTTATCTCGCCGACGGTATTAAGCGCAGATTGCTCCGCTTCAAGCAACATGGTTCGTCTCTTCTTGTCGAATTTTTTTGTTTTTGCATTATATTCTTCCAGCAATTTGTCGAGTTTTCTTTCTTTGCTGGCAATCTCTGCTTCCCTTTGAAGAATCTGCTGCTTTTCAGTTTGCAGGGTCGACAGCAGCTCGTCAAACTCGCGGTATTCGTCTCCTACCTTTTTCTTTGCTTCTTCAATCAGATCCGGCGACAGTTCACTCTTGGTCGCAAGTTCAAAAGCATAGGAACTGCCTGGCTTTCCAACCTGCAATCGATATTGAGGAGCCAGGTTAGTATGGTCAAAGCTCATGGCACCATTAAAGATTCCTTTAGTATTCGTTGCAAAAATCTTAAGGTTGCTGTAGTGGGTCGTGATTACTCCGTAGCAAAAACGTTTGTTAAGGCTTTCGAGGGTTGCTTCTGCCATTGCACCACCGAAGGCGGGATCAGTTCCCGAGCCGAATTCGTCAATTAGGATGAGCGTACCAGCATTTGCATTTTCTGTAAAATGCTTCATGTTTTTAAGCCGCGAACTATAAGTGCTGAGGTCATTTTCCAGTGATTGCTCGTCTCCGATGTCGACAAAGACCTTTTGAAACACACCGATTTGGCTGTTTTCAGCGCAAGGTAGCAGCATTCCCGCTTGCAACATCAGCTGCAATAATCCGATGGTTTTCATTGCGACTGACTTACCGCCTGCGTTTGGTCCGCTGATCAGCAAGATTCGGTCGACAATATTGATGTCTACAGTAAGTGGTACGGTTTCTTTTCCGGCAGTGTGATTGAGCAGCCAAAGTAGCGGGTGGCGAGCCTCATGTAGCACAATTTTGCGTTCACTGACCACAAATGGCATTGTGGCATTGAGGTCCAGGGCCAGAAAGGCTTTTGCACGGATGTAATCAAACCTGCCCATCAACTTTTGATAGTTACGCAACTTGGGTAGAAAGGGTCTGATTCTCGCTGACAGTTCCTTCAGAATCCTGTAGATTTCGCGCTTTTCTTCTTGTTGCGATTCGAAAATATCATTGTTGATGGATAAGACATCCTCTGGCTCAATAAAGGCGGTGCGTCCAGTGCTGGACTCATCGTGAATGATTCCTTTGATCTTTCTTTTGTGTTCACTTTTTACGGCCAGGACCCTCCTACCGTGCCTGACGCTTTCTCCTTCATCTGCAAGCCAACCGGATTTGCGGTATTGGTTGAGTCCATGTCGGAAGCGTGCGTCAAGATCCCTGTAGCGCTGTTGCATGAATTTCCGGATCCGGGTCAGCTCTGGGGAGGCGTCGGGTCTAATTTTGCCGTCCTGGTCCATCACTTCCTTGATCTCATTGATCAGGATGGATTCAAAGGAGAGCTTCTTCAGCAGATTATACAGTTCTGGATAAAGTTCCTGGTTCTTACCTTCTTCTTTTTGGAAGAATAGGAAAATCTTGTGTACGGTGAGCAAGACTTGATAGATTCTGAAGATTTGTTCCTGGTCGAGTGCATATCCTTGCACCTCCATTAACTTTAGCTCCTGGCTCAGGTCCAGAAAGTTGTTTTCGGGAAAGTCAGAAGTCTGAGCTTCGATCATGAGTTTGAACTCTTTGACTCTCAATAGCTCATTTCGAATTGTGCCAACATCTGTGGACATTGGTATGCTGGAAATTCGTTCCTTTCCCATCGGTGAAAGGCATTTTGACTTCAGGATTTCCAAAAGCTGGTCGAATTCCAGTTTGGAGAACAAGTCCTGAGGATATAGTTGGAGCGGTTTTCTTCTTCGATCGCTTAGTTTGGCCATTCTGCTATGCTGAAAATTTTCTCAAAAATACGCAGTTGAAGCGCAGGGCAATAGAGAAAGGCGATGAACCTCGAAAAAGTTCATCGCCTTTGACATTTATGTCTTGCGGCATGTCTTGAATTTTCCAGTCAAAACAGAACTATGTTGGCTTGTTTTGACTGATATTGGCGACCGCTAATTCACTTTGGAGAACATTTTCGTTACGACCCAGTCCTCTTTTGGGCCGATGACAGTAGCAAAATACAAACCCTCATTCAGTAGACTGATATCAAAACTCGTGCTTTCGGAGATCGGTCCGTTGTATTCTTTGGCCACCAGCTGGCCAACTACATCGTATATCTCAATGGTTTTTGCTGTCAGGCCATGATCCAATTCAATGTTGATCCAGTTGGTTGAGGGGTTCGGGTACACGGAAATTGCAAAGTTTGGGTCGGCCAGGGTTTCGGTATTTCCGGGTTCTGCATCAGTCGTTTGTTCTTCCGCTTGATTTATCTGACAACAGTCTTCTATGTGTGTCTGCTGATTTCCGTTGAACCACCAGAATGAAAAGGCAGAGGTATTGCTTGAGATTAGTATTGCGAGCAGGCTTGTAAGTAGTAGCTGTTTCATACCCAGAAATTTGGCATTTTGACGCGATAACAGGGCTTTGGGTTTAAGAGTAGCTTCGAATGCAAAATCAGGCAAAATTATTGCCATGAATGGGTATCCAGATAATGGGGAATAAAGCTTAAAGGCTGGAGGATGGCGGCTTGAGTCAGGATGGTGCCGATTTCTTGCCTGTTTTCTTTGTGGCTCAGCCACGACGAAAACTGGCTAAATGGTACAATATGGTCCTGATTTAGCTATTTTTGAGCACAATATAAGTTGTCGCACAGAAGGATGATTCTGCCCATTTTGATCTTTGAACAATATATTAACGAACTCAGAAAGACTCATGAGAAAGTTTACGCTAATGTCGGCGCTGTTGTTGCTGACAATATTTGCCAGCGGGCAAGAAAGAACAATACTGTTGGAACAGTTTACCCAGGCTTCGTCGACGCCTTGTGCATTCTATAATCCAAATATAGAGACGATTGTACAAGAGAATGACAGGATTGTGCAGATTTCTTATCAGACTGACACCCCTGGGATTGATCCGATGAATGATGACAATGAGGAAGATGTCACTGTTCGAAAGGATTTGTATGAGGTGGGCTTTATACCAATTTCGGTGATTGATGGTGGTTATGTCAATGGTAATCCTGTAGAGTGGATTGATGATCAAGCGCTGATTGATGATCGACTCGCGTTGCCTCCTGGAGTGGAAATTCAACTTGAAGCCGATGTAAGCGAAGACTATTCTAATCTCTCGGTTTCTGCTATCGTAACTGCAGTGCAGGACATCGCAAGCTCTAACCTACATCTTGTAGTGATTGAAGAAAGGATCAATTGGGATGTTGCACCTGGCTCGAACGGTGAAACCCATTTTAACATGGTGATGAAGAAGATGTTGCCATCGCCATATGGTACGTTCATCGGGGCTTTGTCTGAAGGAGAGAGTACCACTGTGACAGAGAGTTGGGCAACTGCAAATGTTTATGATCCTACTCAACTACGTGTGGTAGCCTTTGTACAAGAAGTTTCCAGTAAAGATGTTCATCAGGCAGCTTATGCGACGCCGAACTTTGCTGTTGGCTTTGCTAACAATGGTGCTCTTCTGGAGGTCTTGAATGTACCAACCGTGACTTGTGCGCAGCAGATTCAGCCTAGCCTCCGTGTTCGAAATGATGGAGCTAGCACAATGACTTCTATGGAGATAAGCTATCGGATTAATGATGGTCCTGAAGAGGTCTATGAGTGGTTTGGAATTATTGAACCTTTGGCAACAGAAGATATCGTTCTTCCTATTATCTCCTTTGGGCTTGCCGGTAGCTACAGCTTTACTGCAAACATTGAAACCGTAAATGGCTCAGCTGATGAGAATCAAAGTGATAGTAACGTCAGTACTTCATTCGAGCAATCGCAGGTGGCAGAAAATGTATTGAACATCACCATTGTAACGGATCAGTTTGGTCATGAGACTTATTGGGAAGTAAGAGACGCAGCTGGGGTTGCAATTGCCTCAGGAGGTAATCCAAATATTGAACCTGGCTCTCAAGAGAGTCCTAGCTCCGGCGGATATGAGCCATATTCTACAAACGAGGAGGCCGTGGTTATTCCTGATGATGGATGTTACACTTTTTATATTGCTGATTCCTATGGCGATGGTCTTTGTTGCAACAACGGCGAAGGAAGTTTCAGTGCTACTGATCAGGATGGTAATACCATTTTTTCAGGAGCTGAGTTTGATGCCGAGATTGAGATTCCCTTTGAAGGCCGTGCTGGCGGTGTAGATTGTACTCTTGAGATCAGTAGTTTGGAAACAAGCGAGGCTGTAGGAGGTGATAACGGTTCAGCAACGGTTGGTGTTGCCGGCGCGGTTGGTGCTTTGGAGATTTTGTGGAATAATGGTGAAACCACCAGTACTATAAGTGGTTTGGCTCCTGGTTCATACAGTGTTGAGGTGACCGACGCCTTGGGTTGTAGCGACAGCGAATCCGTAACCGTGGAGGCTGTATGTGCTTTGGCCCTTGATAGCTCGACTGTGGATGATACGAATGATATGAGTACGGGTCTGGCATCTGTCATCGTCACCGGAGGTTTTGGTCAGCTTTCGTTTGATTGGGATAATGGCATGACGGGAGCTACGATTAGTGGATTGAGTGCCGGGACGTATGTCTGCGTAGTGAGTGACGAAGAAGGATGTTCGGAGACAATTAGCCTAACAATAGAAAATGTGAATACCTCTCTGGAAGATCTTGAAGGAAGTAATTTCAGTCAGTTTCCAAACCCTGCCAACGAGCATTTGAATATAGATTTCAATGAGATTATAGAGGACGGAGAGATTGTGGTATTGAATGTAAAGGGCCAGGAGATTGACCGTTTTCAGATTTCTGGTGGTACAGATCGCTTTGTGCTTAAGACTGAGCGGTATGAGAATGGCAACTATGTATACCAGGTCTTTGACAAAGGTGTTCTTGTTGGAGTAAAGCGTATGATTGTAGTTCATTAAAAAAAAACAGCTACGGGCAATGCTGTATCAAAATAGCCCCGGGTGCAGCGGTACGAAGTGCCTAGCTGCGCCAGTGACTGCCAGGCCCATGGCGGCTCGCCCCTAGGCGAGACGGCAGGGGCCCGGCAGGAACAAGCAGATAGGTGCTGAGTAATAGCGGAACACGGGGAGCCCGTAAGCGCGATGGACTTATGCATCGCTCCAAATAATGGAGATTTGTCAGCCCATAAACCTGGCTTATATTGAAAAAGTTGATAGAGTTGTCCTTAGGGCAGCTCTTTTTTTGTGGGGTGAATTAGAGCAAACCGATTAGGGCAATTGCAGCTAGTGCCAGTGCTAGTCCCAGCAAATTGAGACGGCTGAGTTTTTCTCGGAAAAAGATGAAACTGCAGATGGCTGCCAGTGCGACAATACCAATATTGATGAGGGGAAAGACAACAGAACTTTCGAGTCCAGAACGCTCTAAAGCGAGCACGATAAAATACATGCTGAAGTAGTTGGGCGCTCCAAGGACAAGTCCTGCTATCAGGTTTTTTAGATTGAGTATGTTTTTGTTTTTGCCGAGTTGGGTAAGGAGGTATAGGCTGCCAATAAGGCCAGCGAGCGCGAAGACGATGATTAGAAAATGGTTGATTTCTTGTGGTTCTATGTAATGTACTTGAGCGTAGTTGAGTAGTATTTCGATTGCTCCGCTGAGAAAGAATAGTGCCAGGGGGAGACTCATATGTTTGGTGTTTCCTTGCTTTTGTGAGCCGGGTCTAAAGGAAACCAACATGACAGCCATCATCGCGAAGCAGATTCCCAGGATTTTTGTTGCAGTGACCGCATCGTTGTATAGGAAGAAGGCGGCGATGACTGTAAGTATTAGGCTGAGTTTACCTGAGACGCTTGCCGCATTGATTCCATTGTGCTGTACAGTAAGGCCTGCGGTGATGAAGGCGAGGATGAAAAGTATGCCCTCCATGATTGCTATGGGAAACCAATTTGCCGAAATGACTTCGGTGATTGTGGGGAAAGATTCTGTGTACCAGAGTCCTTGAAGGGCGCAGAAAAAGTAGTTTACTACGATTGCCGCTGGTGTATTGACCTTGAAGTTTGTAAATCCACGAAAGATCAGAATTATGATTGTGGATAGTATGATTGAAATTGCGATGTAGCTCATGCTGTGTTTATGAGCGAAGAGATTGATTGGGGTTGTAGCTGATCTGCAGCAGGTCTTCGGCGATTTGTTGCTGAGTGTGGAGGTAGCCAGATCGGAGTTTTGGTGCTGGAATTCCTTCGAACAAATGATTCGGGCCGGTGAAAACACGCGCTTCGTCCCATAAGTTGTTTCCAATGAATAGGTTTAACGTTTGTGCACCTCCTTCAACGATTAGTGAATGGAGCTGGAGACTATGTATGTGTCGAAGAATTTGGGGTAAGACGGGTTCGTTAGCTTCTATTTGGTGGTAGATTTCTGGTTTTTGTTGCTGTAGGATTGCATGGCGGGTGTAAATGGTGGTCTTTTGATTGTCGGTGAGGAGGTGTAGGTTTTGTTCGAGTCGGTTGTTAAGATCGATCACAAATCGATGCGGGCTCTTGCCGGACCATAGGCGGACATTTAATTGTGGGTTGTCTATATTGGCTGTGTTGACTCCAACGAGGATAGCATCTTCTTCGGCTCTCCATTTGTGAACTAGTTGCTTTGCTGCAGGGCCAGTTATCCAGTGTTGTTTTGCTTTTAGTGGTGCGAAGTAGGCGTCTTTACTTTGGGCCCATTTCAAAATTATGTAGGGTCTCTTGCGAAGATGTGCGGTAAAGAATCTTCTGTTGAGCCACCGGGCCTTATCGTGTAGAATCGAGAGGTCAACCTTGACCCCGTGCTTTGTCAATTCGAGTACCGACAGTCCGGCTACTCGATGATCAGTATCGATATTGGCTATTACGACATGTGGGATTTTTTCCTTTATGATCAGGTCTTTGCAGGCTGGAGTGCGACCATAAAAGCTGCAAGGTTCCATGTTGACATACATGGTGCTTTTGGTTAGAAGATGGCGTTTGCCTGGAGGGATCGAATTGACTGCATTTACCTCGGCATGTGCGGTACCGTCCAGCATATGATAACCTTCTCCGATAAGTTGATTATTGTGCACAATTACTGAACCAACCATTGGATTGGGGGATGCTTTTCCGAGTCCGAGTGCTGCTAGTTCGAGGCAGCGATTCATATATTTTTGGTGGTTCATTTAGTGGGTAGTTTAAGCGATTTCGCCATTAAGTTGCAGAGTTTGTACAAGACTCGTGCCCCAACGTTAGCATCCCATTCGTTTAGTCCCGGGCTGACTTCGCAGAGGTCAAATCCAATGATTTTTCTTCCGCTGCCTGCGACCAGGTTTATGATGAGAAAGGCTTCGGCAAGTTCTAGTCCATCTGGAACGGGGGTGCCTGTGTTTGGACATAGCTTAGGGTCAAGGCCATCAATGTCGAAGCTTATGTAGACTTTTTCAGGCAGGCAATTGACGATATTTTGGGCCAGGTTGTAGAATCCTGCTTGTTGATTGAGCTTGGCGGATTGCAAAGTTGGGCCGTAGAAAGGCATAATTCGTCCATTGGAATCAATCGCTGCTTGCACCTCAGCTTCGCAGAGATCGCGGACTCCAACAGAAACAAGTTTTGTGATTTCCGGAATTTGCATGGCGTTGTGCATTATTGATGCGTGGGAAAACGGGAAGCCCTGGTAAGCTATGCGAAGATCGGCATGCGCATCGATTTGTAAAATTCCAAAGTTTCCTTCAGTTATAGCGAGTGATTTGAGCAATCCAAGTGGCACGGAATGGTCACCGCCGAGAATGGCGGTGTATTTTCCGTCTTTTCTGATTGTATTGGATCGATCCTGTACCCAGGACATTAGGTCCGCACAGCTGCTGTTGATGTCATGCAGTGATTGCTGCATTTCGATGCTTTCTTCGATACTTCCTCCCTGCTCAAGAAAGTCGATGTACAGTTTGGCGAGATTTTTCATGTACCTGTTTTTAGCTTCCCAAAAGCCGTCAATAGGTAGCATATGGTAGCCAATTTTCCAGGCATCGTTTAGGTCAAAGTCGAAGAGATCCAATTGGGGGGAGGCTTTCAGGATTGTAGCAGGTGCTAAGGAGGAGCCTGAACCGTAGGAGCTTGTCACTTCCCAGGGGACAGGAAGCAAGATTATTTGTGCGTCTTGATAATCAAAAGGTAGCCCAAATATGTTATCATTTTGCAGGCCTAAGCCATTTGGGTCGAAGGATTGAATTTTGTCTTTCTTGCTCATGCAAGGGGTGGTGTATAAGTGGCGTAATTAAATCGTCTTCGAATATACAGTCTTTGTTGTCTACAGCATTGAAAAGGCAAACAAATTGCTGTAAATTTGTGGTTAACCCTTTACCCATCACGGGAAACCTTTATTGAACCTTAATTTGTGCGACATGAAAAAATTACACATTCTCGCCTTGTTTGTGATTGCGATTGCGATTAGTAGCATTGTGATCAATGCGGGTGACTACAGCACCTATGCTACTTTTACAGAAGCTGAGAAAAAGCAAGGTAAATTTTTCCAGGTAAATGGAAATCTCTGTGAGCTGAAAGAGTTTCAATATGACCCCGTGGAGGATCCAAACTACTTTAGCTTTTGCATGGTAGACAAAGCTGGTACTGAGAAGAAGGTGGTTTATCATGGAGCGATGCCTCAGGATTTTGAGCGATCCGAGGAGGTTGTCCTTCAGGGGGCAATGAAGGGTGACGAATTTGTTGCGTCAAAGATTTTGCTAAAGTGTCCATCTAAGTACAATGATGGTGAACTAGAGGAACGCTCGTTTGAGTCTGGGAAAACTACTGTATGAACATAGAGTATATTGGTGAACGGCTGCTGCCAGGGCAGTTAGGATATTTCTTGACGATTCTGGCGATGATGGCAGCATTGTTCTCTTTTTTTTCCTACTGGGCCGCCACGAGACAGAAAGATACACTTGATACTCAGTCTTGGATGAGGCTTGGTAGAGCAGGCTTTGTCGTGCATTCGCTGTGCGTTTTTGGTATTGTTGCCCTGCTTTTCTTCTTGCTGTTTAATCATTATTGGGAGTACCAGTATGTCTGGCAGCACTCCAGTTCCGATTTACCCTGGTATTATGTTTTTTCCTGCTTTTGGGAAGGTCAAGAGGGGAGTACTATTCTGTGGCTGTTTTGGCATGCGGTGCTTGGCTTGATATTGATGCGAACGGCCGCTAAGTGGGAGTCGAGAGTAGTTGGGGTGATGGCCATTGTACAAGCTTCCCTTGTCACCATGCTTCTAGGAATTTACTTCTTTGACTATAAAGTTGGAGCAAGTCCCTTTGTATTGATGCGAGAGCATAGTCCGGAGTTGCCGGTGTTCCTTAGAGCTAACTATACTGAGTTGATAGAGAATGGAAATGGGTTAAATCCTTTGTTGCAGAACTATTGGATGGTGATTCATCCCCCCACCTTGTTTTTGGGTTTTGCCGCTACGACGATACCATTTCTGTTTGTAATTGCTGCTTTGTGGAAGCGGGACTTTACTGAATGGGTTAAGCCATTGTTGAGCTGGACGGTGTTTGCATGTGTGATTCTTGGTACTGGGATATTGATGGGTGGGGCCTGGGCTTATGAGGCCTTGAGTTTTGGAGGATTTTGGGCTTGGGACCCTGTAGAAAATGCATCTTTTGTACCCTGGCTGGTATTGATTGCAGGTTTACACACGCTGCTGGCTTACAGGTATACTGGTCATGCATTGAAGGCGACCTGTTTGTTTCTGGTAATGTCTTTTGTGTTGATTGTATATTCTACGTTTCTCACAAAGAGCGGTTGGCTGGGAGATAGCAGTGTGCACTCGTTTACTGATCTAGGGATGTCTGGTCAGCTTGGATTGTTTCTAGTTGGTTTTGCTATCTATGGTGCCTACATGCTGCTTCGCAATTGGCGATATATTCCGGAGAAGGAAAAGGAGGAAAGTGCTTATTCGCGAGAATTTTGGATGTTTGTTGGCTCTCTGTTGTTGGTGCTTTTTGGTCTCTGGATCAGCTGGGATACCTCGTTGCCGGTGATTAACCGAATTTTTGGGACAGATTGGGTTGTGGTGGATGTGGTGGACCATTACAATAGATATGCGATTTGGTTTGGAATCCTGATCGCTGTATTGACTGCTCTGGTGCAGTTTTTCGGCTACAAGAATACCAATATGCTGGCCTTTCGCAATCGCGTGATTCCCTCAATAGTGATCAGTGTATTGATCGGTGCGGTGTCAGTTTGGCTAAGTGGTATCACATACTGGCCATATGTTATTTTCATGTTAGCGGCGATTTTTACCGTTGTTGCCAACTTCTGGTACATTGTTTCGGTCATCCGAGGAAAGGTGAGGGTAGCAGGTGCATCGGTTGCACATATAGGATTTGGTTTCATGCTCATTGGGATTTTGCTCTCGAATGCCAATAAGGATGTGATATCTATTAATCAGCTCGGGTTAGTTTTTGGAGAAGATATTCCTCCGCAGGAGAACATTGAGAACGTTTTGCTAAATAAGGGTATGCCGATCCAGATGGGGCCTTATTGGGTAACTTATGAGTCTGACTCAATCTCTGAGCCTAATACATTTTACAAGGTGCGGTACGACAGAAAAGAAAAGTTGTCCGATACGGCTACAGAGTCTTTTTACTTGTATCCTTATGCCCAGGTCAATCCAAAGATGGGGTTAATCTCAAATCCTTCAACAAAGCGATATCTGACGAAAGATATTTTCACGCATGTCTCGATGGTGGCGAACAAGGAAACTGCTGAAGAGGCACCACAAACCTTTAGTGAGTTTATGTTGGCTGTCGGTGATACGGCAAATACCACCAGCTCTAGTATTGTGCTTCGAACTATTAATCCTGAACCGCAAAATCTGGGATATGTGAGGGCTGAAGGGGACATTGCAGCTGGTGCGATGCTCTCCATTACCAGAAATGGTAAGACGGTGCAGGCAGAACCTATCTATTATATTCGTGACAATGTTGAGAATAATGTAAGTGCAACGCTTGACGATCTCAATATGACGATTGATTTTACAAAGATTGAACCGCAATCGGGAAAGATCAAGTTACAGGTAACGGAAAGAGAATTGCCGATGGAATATATTATCATGAAGGCTATTGAATTTCCGTTCATCAATATGCTGTGGTTTGGTGGATTGTTGACGATCGTTGGTTTTCTGCTAAGCATGTACAGAAGAATAACTGAAAAAGTTCGCCCTGTAAAACAGATAGGTAGTGAGCAGAAGCAGGTTGCGGCCTAGTAGTGTTTGTGTCCTAAATAACGATCAACAAAATTTCTTCTTTCTCCCCTGGCCTTCGCTACTCCTCGGTTATGTAGTTACTGCTATACTGGCTTCTCCTGCCTTAGTCAGGGAAAACATAGGCCCATTTTGCCAGTTCATTACTTATGCCAAGCACCACTAGGCTTTATTGCGTATATTGCGCCAAAAGTCAAAAAAACCTTAGTGGCAAAGCTTTGAAGAAAATCGTCATCATTGGTTATGGAAATGTGGGCTGGCATCTCGCCAGAGAATTGTATCGTGCGGGGCACAATATTTCACAGATTTTTAGTCGGAAAAAGAAGACTGCTGATACGCTTGCCAAGACAGTGCATGCCACGGTTGTGAACGACTGGGACAGTGTGGATTCGGATGCGGACTTCTACCTACTAGCTGTTTCTGATGATGCTATCGAAGAAGTAAGTCAAAACTTGAAGAAGAATTCAGGAGTGGTTGCCCATACTTCCGGAACAGTAGCTTCCAGTGCTTTGGCTAATCACGAGCGTTTTGGGGTTTTTTACCCTTTGCAGACGTTCACACGTTATGTCGAATTGGACTGGTCCGTAATTCCCTTTTGCATTTGGGGTAACCGTAGTGAGGTCCGAGAATCACTGATGAATTTGGCATTGACAGTGAATTATCGGGTGAGTCTAATCTCGGATGAGGATAGAGCAAATTTGCATGTAGCTGCTGTCTTTGCAAACAATTTCAGCAATCATGTTTTTGCCATAGCTGAAGACATTTGTTTGTCAAATGGCCTTGATTTTTCCATAATTAAACCATTGATTTCGGAGAGTGTTAAGAAATTAACACATTCATCACCATCGCAAGTGCAGACGGGTCCTGCGGCACGAGGGGACAAAGCCACCATGGATAAGCACTTGGAACGCTTGGGTTCGATGCCAGAATATCAGGCGATTTACCAGATTCTTTCTAAGAGCATAATGAAGGGTGTGGGCAAGCGTGGAGAATTGGGTGCAGAACCTAATGTTCCTAGAAAATTGTAAGAAAAAGATAAGAGATGTATAAGATTATAGTCAGTTTTGAAGAGGCTGATCATGAGACCAAGGTTATAGAAGTAGAAGAGGGACATTCTATTCTTGAAGGTCTATTATTGAATGAAGTTCATATCAACCATAATTGTGGCGGTGTATGTGCTTGTAGTACCTGCCACATTTATGTTGAAAAGGGTGAAGAGCACATTCCTGAAATCTCTGATAAAGAGGAGGACTTTATTGATCGGGCGGCAAATCCGAGATTGGAATCAAGGCTTTCTTGTCAATGTGTACTAGAAGGAAGTGGGGGAGAACTGGAGGTTACGATTCCTGATCAAAGTGATATCATCGGGCACGAACATTAATTATTATCAAAACAGTATCTATGTCAATGGATGAACCACCAATAGAGTGGCAAGATTATGAAGACATCGCTATGGGGCTTTACGAGCGGTTTGGTGACGACTTCGATGAAATGAAAATTTACCGTGTACGTTTTACTCAATTATTGGAGTGGATACTGGAGGTGCCTAATTTTGTCGGTCTTAGAGAGCACTGCAATGAGGGTCATCTCGAAATGATCCAGGCCAGTTGGGTCTATGAGTGGCGAGATAATAGATAGATTTGGCGATTTGAAGAGCATAAAAAGCGGCATAAAGGCTTTGGTTTTTGATGTAGATGGGGTTTTGACTGACTCCAGCTTATTGATCACTGAGTCTGGTGAGTTGTTACGTACGATGAATACCAGGGACGGTTTGGCTCTCAAGCAGGCTGTGAAGGCAGGGTTTCACGTTGCGATAATGACTGGCGGTGGCTCTAAGGGTGTAATCAGCCGACTTCGAAATCTTGGTATTGCAGACATCTACGTAATGCTACAGGACAAGACGGAGGCATTTGAAGAATTCCTGCATCAATATGACTTGAAGGAGGAGGAAGTCGCATATATGGGAGATGATTGGCCTGATTATGAAGTAATGCAACGTTGTGGTTTCCCGGCATGCCCGGCAGATGCGATCGAGGAGATTAGAGGGCTGAGCCAATTCGTAGCCAGGAGTAGGGGAGGTGCTGGTTGTGTTCGTGAATTTATCGAAGATATTATGCGAGCCCAACTGAAATGGCCAGAGAAGTAGTCCAGTAGAATTGAGAAAGTATGCTTCGTCTCGTAAGACCTCTTAATCTTCTTTTTATCGCTCTCACACAGCTGTTGTTTCAGTATTGTGTTATTTCTCCATTGTTTGATGCATTAGGTTATCCCACCACCCTTAACGGTTTTGAGTTTGCGACCCTGGTGATTTCTACTGTTCTGGTTGCTGCAGCAGGTTATGTACTAAATGATTATGAAGACATAGAAATCGACAATATCAATAAGCCTGATCGAGTAATAGTTGGCCAATCGGTTTCAAGAATTACGGCTTTTCGGCTTTACCTTGGGCTGGCTTTTGGCGGGATTTTACTGGGGTTTTTGGCTGCCTGGTTTGCGGGGAATTTGATGCTGGGTTTTTTCCATTTAGCAATCAGTGGCTTGCTTTGGTTCTATTCCACAGGTTATAAGAAGCAGTTGATTATTGGAAATGTGGTGATCGCGGCTCTTGCGGCGATGGTTGTTTTGATTGTCGTTGCATTTGAGCCACTGTTGTATCAGGGATTCCCGATTTTTGGTGATGAAGAGCGCTTTTTTGCAAAGCTGATCATTGCATATGCTCTTGGTTTTGCAGTTTTCGCATTCTTGCTTACCCTTTTGAGGGAGATCACCAAGGATATTGAGGATCTCGAAGGGGACATTTCCTACTACTGCAACACTATTCCAGTTGTTCTTGGAATTGGTTGGACAAAGGTGGTAATAGCATGTCTAACCCTGGTGACTTTGTTTCTGATATTTCTGTTCCAACGACAACAATATTCACTGGAGATGGATAGCACGGTCTGGTATTTCTTGTTGTTGGTCCAGTTGCCTCTCATCGCATACGTCATACTTGTTGGACGAGCAAAGGAGCTGAAAAGCTTTAGGTTTCCTTCTAGTCTACTGAAACTCATTATGTTGAGCGGAGTGCTGTATCTGTTATTGTTCCGTACGACCATTACTGTTTCGGAGCAATCTTCTGAACCGACAATAACGATTGAAGAAGAATGATAGAATTGAAAAACAAAGGATTAATCCTGGCTTCGAAGTCGCCACGAAGGAAGCAGATAATGCAAGCGATGGGATATGACTTTCGGGTGGTGACTGCATCGGTAGAGGAAATTTACCCAGCAGAAACCCCAGCTCGTGAAGTTGCTGAATACCTTGCAAATTTGAAGACGGAGCCCTTAATTAATTCGTTCTCCGATGACATTATCATAGGAGCCGATACCATAGTGCTTCACAATGGTGAAATACTAGGAAAACCCAAAGATCGTAACCATGCAATAGCAACACTACAAAAGTTATCTGGCAGTGATCATGAGGTTATTACGGGAGTGAGCATTAGATATCAGGAAAGGATATCAAGTTTTTCTGACAGTACGACGGTCGTTTTTCGTAATCTATCAGATGGGACGATAACGCATTACGTTGAACATTACGAGCCTTACGACAAAGCCGGGGCCTATGCCATTCAGGAATGGATAGGAATGATCGGAATTAAGGAAATTAGGGGAGACTATTATAATGTTATGGGACTTCCAATTGGTCGAGTGCATCTTGCTTTGCGGGATTTTCTGGATTCAATTTAGGCAGTTAGGGCTGTTGGATAAGAAAAATGGACAAAAAGCTAGTGTTTGCCCAGTTTTATGCTATATTTGCGCTCTGAAAAACGATTAACATGGCACATCATAAGTCGGCGAAGAAGAGAATTCGTCAAAGTGAGAAGAGAAGAGTTCATAACAAGTATTACGCAAAGACTATGCGAAATGCTTTGAGAAAAGTTCGTGGTTCTGAAGATCAGTCCGAGGTTGCAGCAGACATGCCAAAGCTTGTGTCGATGATTGATCGACTTGCAAAGAAGAATATCATTCACTGGAAAAAGGCAGCGAATCTTAAGAGCAAGTTGGCAAAGAATCTGAACAAAATGTAGGATTCATTAAATGAAAAAGTAGAGGGTTACCGATCTTGTCGGTAACCCTTTTTTTGTGTTCGGGATTTTGTGGATTTTCTGGCATGAAGTACTCTTTATGTTAAACGTTATGAGTACAGAAAAATATGAAGGGTCGCTGAAGATCACTGCATGGGCTGAAGAGGACCGACCTAGAGAGAAGTTGCAATTGAAAGGGCGTGGAAGTCTTAGTGAGGCCGAGCTACTTGCCATATTATTGGGTTCTGGATCAAAGAATGAGACGGCTCTTGATCTAGCTAGAAGAATACTCAATTTTTGGGGTAATGATCTGAATCTTTTGGCAAAGCAGACAATTGCAGATTTGACACAGTTTAAAGGTGTCGGAGAGGCGAAGGCCATTGGTGTGATAGCTGCATTGGAGTTTGGTCGTAGACGTCAGTTATGTGCAGTGAAGACTCAGAAACAAATTCGCAGTAGTAAGGATGCCTTCAATATCTTTCATCCATTGCTCGGTGACCTTCCTCACGAGGAGTTTTGGGTTCTATATCTTAACCGATCTAACAAGATAATTGTGCGAGAAAGAATTAGTATTGGAGGGGTGGCTGGAACGATCGCTGATATTAAGATAATCTTCAAGCGAGCGGTAGAATTGCTCGCTTCTGGAATCATACTAATTCACAATCATCCATCAGGAAATTTGAAGCCTAGCGTTGCGGATAAACAGTTAACGGAAAAGGTTGCCAAGGCAGGACGAGTTCTTGAGGTAGCAGTACTTGACCATTTGGTGGTGGCCGAATCGGGTTATTATAGTTTTGCTGATGAGGGAATACTCTGAGGTAGGCCCACGAATGCTGTTCGCAAAGAAGCGTTGAGTGACTATAGCGTAAAAAAAGCCCTCTTGAGTTTACCAAGAGGGCTTTTTCGAATCATCTTAACTTATTGCGGATTGCGTCCGCACCTCGAAGTCTAGTTATTCTGTTTATTCATCAATGCCACAATGTGCAGCATGTAAGCAAATAGCGGTGCAGCAATGGCTGTACCAATGATATCAGTCAAGGCAAGGAGTCCGTACACTGATAGCGTCCAACCCGTGATAGCAAGTACAAACAGTGCAGTAAGGATTGCTGCGTGCTTGAACAGTTCGCGATTGAACGGAAAGTTTCGGATTCGTGCAGCTGAGATCAAATTGACAGAAGCAGATGCTCCTCTTGGACCTTTGACCTGTGCTGTGATTACAGAAAGGAACAAGAAGTTCAGAGTCAAAAGTGCGAGTATAATCAAACCCCATTGGCTCATTGTCGGCACGTCCTCTGCACTTATGTTACAGTCGGCCTCACAAGAATTACTGATTGGAAGGCTAATTGCCCCATTGGTAAAGCTTGCTGAGTATCCAACACCGGCTGGGTGGTAGAAGTTAGCAGTGTAAATGCCAGGAGGTCCTTCACTGAAGGTCGGATTGGTCGCACCACCTCCGGCGTCTAGCACATTTGATGCACCAGCTTCCATCATCCAAGTCTCGCCAGTCCCAGAGCTGATAACTACAGTCTCATAGAAGAATTCGATGATCAGATCATCTCCGACATCGATATTGTTTGGATTGCCACAGCTACATGGGTCTTCAATATCCGGGAAAACGCAAATGCAGTTCGGGTCATACTCACCTACATCAGGGAATTCTCCTGTATGATCACAGAGAGATCCAGGATTTGCTGGTCCGCCAGGTACACCTTCGCAATCGACAGCAATGCCAGCACAAGTACAATCAGCCTGGTACGTGTCATTCCCTGTGTTTGGATCTAGATCATCACATGCTGTTCCAGGAACTGCTGGTCCATTTGCAACACCTTCACAATCCAACGTAACTGCTGTTCCAGCGCAAGAGCAATCAGCCAGGTAAACATCATTTTCAGTGTCAGGATCGTTGTCGTCACAGGCACTTCCAACTACAGCAGAGCC
>JAHDEE010000026.1:12029-14148 GCA_020629005.1 Chitinophagales bacterium | reverse complement strand
ACACCCAGACAGTCTTCTTCACCAATTGCGGTACCCGCACAAGTACAGTCAGCTTGATAAACATCGTTTTCAGTAGTGGCATCCATATCGTCACAGGTAGTTCCAGCAACTGCAGCTCCACCCGGAACCCCCTCACAGTCGATAGCTTCACCAGCACAAGAGCAGTCCGCTTGGTATACATCGTTTCCAGTATCTGGATCATTGTCATCACAGGAGCTACCAACCGTAGCAGTTCCGCCAGGGACACCCTCACAGTCTATAGCTTCACCGGCGCAAGTGCAATCGGCTTGGTATACATCATTTCCAGTATCTGGATCGTTGTCATCACATGCAGAGCCTGGACCTACAGAACCACCGGGTGTGCCTTCACAGTCGACAGTGGAGCCTGCACAAACACAGTCTGCACCCCAAACATCGTTTCCAGTGTTGGGGTCATTGTCGTCACAAGCGCTTCCAACCACGGCTGTTCCTCCGCAATTTCCTTCGCAGTCATCTGCTGTAGTGTCTGTACAACCTGTTATTGCACCAGCTTCAATGGCATCGGCTGAGCAGGATAATGCTGCCGGCACCGTGTAGCCTGTCGATAACATGAATTCGTATGATCCGTCAGCTGCTGTTTCACCGCAATTAGGAGTTTGTGGTAAGTTGATGTTGTCATCAATGGTGTAGGCACAAGTACCAGTGCTAGCAATCGTAGGAGCTACACCACAATCGGTTGCAGGTGTTAGTGAGTAAGCAAAATTCAGAGGATCTGGGTAAACAGCTCCTGTGAAGTTTCCTGAGCCAATTGCAGGTTGAGTACCACAACATGCTACGCTCCAGTCGTAGCTGTAGGCTCCTGGCGTACATCCAGGATCCGAAAGGGTCACTGTTGCGCAAATTTGCGTTGCTCCTGCAGCACCTACAGCGCTGGTAATTGCATCTCCAGTGATTGTTAGTGTCAAATCTTCAGCAGAACCATTGGCGATGTCGACGCAAAGTCCAACCATGCCTGGATAGCAGAGGTCTCCTACTGGGCTTGCTGAGGCTGTTTGGCAGCAGACTACTTCGATTTCGGAGACGGCGGTAGTTGCGTAGCAGACACCTCCAAGGGCATCAGCTTGAGCGTTTAATTCGAACAATAAAGTTTCTGCTTCTGCTATCGAGCTTGGGGGAGTGGCCCCAAGGTCACCAGCAAAATCGATTCCATCTGCTAGGCTGTTTATTCCACCTGCGTTGTTAAGTGTTTGAATGGCGGTACATGTAGGACAGTCGAATTGGGCGATAGTACAGAGACACAGGAAGCCGCATCCACAGCCTAAGTCGTTAATGATATCATTAATACCCTGCTTATCGTAAGCTACTCCTCCAACTCTAATGATATCGCAAGAGGAAAGTCCAAGTGCATCTGGGTCCAAAGTAATTGTAGTTGTGGGGGTGTTTGCTTCAATCAAAGTCAAAGTGGTGCCACCCGCTCCATCAGGTAGTTCTACGGCTACCGCATATGAGCCTAATGTCCCTGGATCCTGCACATTAATGGTGATTGCGTCGCTTCCGGAACTGCAAAGCGTTGTAGGCATTGCCGAGCCATCAGAGGCAGTAACCGTTCCAGCCGTGGTTCCACCTGGACATGCGTTGCTGACAGTCTGTGCAACAGCCGAATGTGTGCAGCAAAACAAGCAGCAGAGCACAATCGTCAATAAACCTAGTAATTTTTTTTTCATTGTATTCGTTGCGTTTTTGTGAATTTTCTTTTGATTTGGATAGGTAAATAGCTCGCATCTAGATTTGACCTCCTATATGCGATTCTCCTAATAGATATACCCCTTAAAGTTAGTGATCTTTTTTAAAGTGAGGTAGTTTCCACAGGCAAATGTGGGTCAAACTGATTGGGATGTCTGAAATAATACAGTGAATTTGCGATAAATGCCGCCGATATGTTGAACTAGTCCGAATCATTATCAACTTTTGAACTTAAGACTGGGTAAGAGAGGGCAAGAAAAAAGGGCCAGTTTCCAAGGAAACTGGCCCTTTTTGAAAGGTATTATTATAGAGCTTACCCTTACGACTTATCCTCCTCTGTGGTCTCTTCCGTAGAAGTATCAGCCGGTGAATCTTCGGCCTTTTCATCCACTGGCGT
>JAHDEE010000026.1:0-11929 GCA_020629005.1 Chitinophagales bacterium | reverse complement strand
GCCTTCCAGACATCCATGTGTGAAATGATGATTCGCTTATCGTTTCGATCGAACTCACGAATGCTGAATTCCATGGTTTCGTCCAGATTTGCAGCTGTACCATCTTCTTTCTTGAGGAAGCGGTTTGGGGCAAATGCCTCGAGACCGTAAGGTAGAGATACAATTGCTCCTTTGTCATCCTTCTTGATGATAGTGCCCTGATGCTTTGAGCCAACCGGGAAAACTTCTGCGAAAGTATCCCATGGATCTTCTTCGATCTGCTTGTGACCTAAAGAAAGCTTTCTAGCTTCCTGGTCGATCTCTAGTACTACAACATCCAACTTTTCTCCTACTCTTGTGAATTCGGATGGATGATTGTATCGCTTAGTCCAAGACAAGTCCGAGATGTGTGCCATTCCGCCGATGCCTTCAGACAGCTCAACAAATACACCGTATGGAGTAATATTTTTTACTTCGCCAGTATGCTTGCTGCCAATAGGGAACTGATTCGCAATGTCCATCCAAGGGTCTGGAGTCAATTGCTTGATACTCAATGACATCTTTCGGTCTTCCCTGTCTATGGTGACAACAATAGCGTCGTAGCTATCGCCTACTTTGAAGTATTCTCTTGGGTTAATTGGTTGATTTGACCATGAGACTTCAGAGACGTGAATTAGCCCTTCGACACCAGGGGTGATTTCAAGGAATGCACCGTAATCCTCGATGTTCACAATCTTACCATTGACCTTTGACCCGATCACAATATCCTGCGCTAATACATCCCATGGATGTGGCTGCAATTGCTTCAACCCAAGAGATATTCTCTTTTTGTCATCGTCAAAGTCGAGCACTACTACATTGAGCTTTTGGTTGAGCTCCAATAGTTCGCTTGGATGGCTGATTCGGCCCCAGGAGATATCTGTGATATAGAGTAGTCCGTCTACTCCACCAAGATCGATGAATGCACCGAAATCGGTGATGTTCTTGATGATTCCTTCCAGTACCTGTCCCTTTTCAAGCTTAGAGATGATTTCCATTCTCTGCGCCTCAAGGTCACTTTCGATAAGGGCTTTGTGGGATACTACGGCGTTTTTGATGGCTTCGTTAATCTTTACAACCTTGAACTCCATCTTCATTCCGACATAGGCATCATAATCGATGATTGGTTTTACATCAATTTGTGAACCTGGTAGGAAGGTTTCTAGTCCATAAACATCAGCGATCAGACCTCCCTTTGTTTTGCTTGTGACTGTACCTGTTAGTACAGTGTCATTGTTGTGTGCATCTACAATTGCTTCCCAAGCGCGAAGCAACTTTGCTTTTCTGCGTGAAAGGACGAGCTGGCCCTTCATGTCTTCCTTCTCTTCTACGTAGACCTCTACCAGGTCTCCGACTTTAAGGTCAGGCGTGTCACGGAATTCTGAAGCAGACACAAGCCCGTCAGACTTGAATCCAATATCCAGAACCACATCTGAATGTGTGATCGCGGAAACAGTTCCAGAGATGATTTCGTGCTCGGTGATGCTGGTAAAAGTCGAGTCATACTCGACCTCCATTGCTAGCTGATCTTCTTCACTGTAACGCTGACGAGCTCTCTTACCTACACTCCAATCAAAATCGTCATGGGCAACTGGTGCTACTTCAACCACCGGTGCGATAGGAGCATTCTCAGTTTCTTCTGCTTTCGGAGCTTCATCCGAAGAATCTGACTGTGGGGCATCTTCTGTCGATTCTCCTTCAGTCACAACTTCTTCGCTAGTCACTTCCGGTGCAGCAGTTAGTTCTGGATCAACAGGATCCGATTGGCTTTTGTTTTCAATTTCGTTCTCTTCTACCAAAACAAGAGATTTTTTAAAAGGTGAAAAAATATGGTTAAAAGTGCTGCAAAGGTAGCACTATTTTTTCAGCCTGCCTAGGATAAACTCTTGAGCAGAAGCATAGGCCTTTGGTTGGCCTCATTTCTGGACCGCGAACTAATCTTGTAAGTTACCAAATGCCCTTTCAATAGCTCTGACGGCTAGGTTGTAGGTGAGTTTCAATTGTTCTTCTTCTGTGAGTTTGGTATTGTCGATCAGTATTGCATCATCAGCCCTGTATAAGGGGCTGCTCTCCCGATGCGTGTCTATATAATCCCTATGCTCGATATTAGCAGCGACCTCTTCTCGTGACATTTCGATGCCTTTTTCTTTAAGTTCATGGAACCGTCGGTCGACTCTTGTCTCGAAATCGGTCGTCATGAATAGTTTTAGTTCTGCATCTGGCAACACCACCGTTCCTATATCCCGGCCATCCATTACGATACCTTTTGAGTTGCTCATCTCCTGTTGTTGGCGCACTAAAAATGTTCGGACCTCAGCTATGGCGCTGACCTCACTTACCTCGCTTGAAACTGCCGAAGACCTTATCATTTCGTCAACAACCTTCCCGTTTAGTAAGGTTTGCGAACCCTGCAATTGTTCATCCCATTGAAATTGTACTTCAATCTCTTTTAAGGCTTCGGAAACTAACTCGTTGTCACTATAGTCGATTCCGTTTTGCAGAAAATATAAGGTGACAGAACGATACATTGCTCCTGTGTCTACAAAGGCATAACCCAATTTGTTGGCTAATTTTCTTGCAAGACTGCTCTTTCCGGTGCTGGAATAGCCGTCAATAGCAACATTTATCTTTCTGGTCATGGTTTTAATTGGATTTTCGGGACTTTAGCCTCGACAATGGTTGCAATATCGCCCAAATACGCTGTGATTCTAAGAAATTTTGCGGAATATTACTTTGCGAAATTTTTCTTTCGGCATTTGCTCCAGAGTGCCCCTCAATTGGTAAGATTCGAATATGCTTTCAGCCACTATGTTGTTTGCCTTGATAGTCTGTTTCATAATAATGGAGTTTGGACTCGGCAGGATATTGGAATTTCTAAATATGAGCAGTCTTGATGAGCGGATTCCGGATGAAATGCGTGATTATTACGGAGAGAAGAAATATGCTAAATCTCAGGAATATGCAAAGGCAAATTCACAAATAGAGCTTGTCAGCAGTATTGCCAGCACTGGTGCAATTTTGCTTGTGCTATTTGTGGGAGGATTTGCCTGGCTGGACAAGTTTGTGAGGCAATTTTCTGATCATGACATAGCAGTTGGATTGCTATTCTTTGGTATAATTTTCGTCGTTTCGGATATTTTGAGCCTTCCGTTTCGCCTTTATCAGGTTTTCGTGATAGAAAATAGATTTGGATTTAATAAAATGGGGCTTCAAACATTTTTCGTTGACAAGTTTAAAGGAGTGCTTTTGGCAGTGTTATTTGGTGGAGGGCTGCTGGCAACTTTGATTTGGATTTACCAAATGATGGGCAATTCCTTTTGGTGGATTGCCTGGTTGACAGTATCAGCTGTAAGTCTTTTTCTTGCTAGCTTTTACACTTCGATCTTTGTGCCTCTCTTTAACCAGTTGGCGCCTCTGCCAGAAGGAAATCTAAGATCTCAGATTGAGACTTATGCAGGAAGCGTGAGTTTTCCCCTTGACAATATTTATGTGATGGATGGTTCTAAAAGATCCGCAAAGGCAAACGCTTATTTCAGCGGACTTGCTGGGAAGAAGAGTATTGTTTTGTACGATACCTTGATTGAACAACATGCTGAGGAGGAACTTGTGGCTGTACTTGCGCATGAAGTAGGGCACTATAAGCGAAATCATGTGCTGAAGAGTATGTTGATTTCTATACTTCAGATGGGCTTGATTTTCTTTATTCTTGGGCAATTGCTTGGTAATGAGCTGCTTGCCTCTGCGTTAGGAGCTGAAAAGAGTAGCTTTCACCTTGGTATATTAGTATTTAGTTTTCTCTTTAGTCCTATATCTCTTGTCACTGGAGTTTTACTTAATTTGTACTCACGCAAGAACGAGTATGAGGCCGATGCGTTTGCAAAAGAAACATATGGTGCAGAGCACCTTGCTGTTGCCCTTAAGAAGTTGTCGTCAAACAACCTTAGCAATCTGAATCCTCATCCTTTGTTTGTTTTCTTTTACTATTCTCATCCACCGTTGCTCGATAGATTAGCTGCGCTAAAGAGGGGGTAGCTACTATTGTGTGTAAGCTTGTTTAAATAATTGTTATGCTTTCTGCAGCAGAGGAAAACTATCTAAAGGCAATTTTTTCACTTGCCGACGCACAAGCAGGCGGATTTGTCAAAACGAATTCGATTGCAAATAAATTGAACACCAAGGCTGCTTCGGTTACGGACATGCTCAAAAGGTTGTTTGAGAAAGATCTTGTCTCTTACCAAAAGTATCAAGGTGTCAAACTAACTTCTCTTGGTGAGAAGTTTGCAAAGCAAATGATTCGAAAGCATCGTCTGTGGGAGGTTTTTCTCGCTACTAAGCTGAAATTTAATTGGGATGAGGTACATGATATTGCAGAGCAGCTTGAACATACCCAATCTGAAGAACTGACAGACCGCTTAGAAGAATTTTTGGGCTTTCCGACACACGACCCTCACGGCGATCCGATTCCGGACAAAGACGGAAACTTTGCAGAGCGATACAATATGACCTTGGCGGACATACTACCTGGTACAGAGTATGTAGTAGTTGGCGTAAAGGAACATACTGCTGTATTTCTCAATTATCTTGATAAAATCAGCATGGTATTGGGGACAACAGTCAGCATCACATTGCTGAATGAATATGACAATTCTCGCGATGTTGTACTCAATCAACACACTAAGCAATCCGTATCCTACAAAGTGGCTAAAAATGTTCTAGTTGCAGTCAAAACTGAGCAAGACAGTCCCGACTAGCAATGCTCGTCAAAGGCACTTATTAGCATCTGAGCAACTTGTTGTGCAGTACTACCTTCAATGTTTTGTCTTGGGATGAAGTACACTAGCTCTCCATCCTTGAATAGTCCCATAGATGGCGAAGAAGGAGGGTACGGGATCATGAATTCTCTAGCTGCATTGGTCGCGTCCACATCAAAACCAGCAAAGACAGTTCCTGCGCGACTTGGCTTTTTCTCTGAATGTTCGAGTGCAAGGCGTGCACCCGGTCTTGCATTTCCTGCTGCACAGCCACAGACAGAATTTACTACCACCAAGGTAGTACCTTTCGATTTAACGAAGTGATTTACTTCATCTGGAGTGGTAAGATCAGCAAATCCTTGGTCTGTCAGCTCTTTTTTCATCGGTTCTACGATCTCAGCTGGGTATCTCATGTGGCAAAGTTTTAGTCTGTTGCGGTCTGTGCAACTAATAATTCATAAACCAAATAGAGTACCTGATGGTTCTGCATTTAAGGTTTATGCGGCAAAGATACTATGTGATTCCGTAACCCAAGTATGTGCGTAACACTTTTTGCGGGAGCGGAGTGGGAAATGACAAGGTATAGCTTCGATTTTTCGGTGAAAGAGCTCTAGAATAGTTACCTTTGTGCCCGCAAAGGCAATATAGATTTACAATAAAACTCAAAATAAATGCTAGCAGTAGATTTGAATTTGGCGTCTAAAGTAAAGGACATTTCCCAGGCTGAGTGGGGGCGAAAGGAGATTGAACTTGCAGAGGCAGAAATGCCCGGTTTGATGTCCCTTCGTGAAGAGTATAAGGGTAAGAAGCCTCTTGCAGGAGCAAGAATTGCTGGTTGCCTTCACATGACCATACAAACTGCGGTTCTTATCGAGACTTTGGTCGAACTTGGAGCAGAAGTGAAGTGGTCTTCTTGTAATATATTCTCTACTCAGGATCATGCGGCTGCAGCGATTGCTGCTGCCGGAATCGGAGTGTTTGCGTGGAAAGGCATGAACGAAGAAGAATTTGACTGGTGTATTGAACAGACACTATTCTTTGGCGATGAGAAGCGACCATTGAATATGATTCTCGATGATGGAGGGGATTTGACTAACATGGTTTTGGATAAGTATCCTGAATTGGTTGAGGGGATTCGCGGACTATCAGAAGAAACTACTACAGGTGTTCATCGCTTATATGAGCGCGTAGAGAAAGGAACGTTGCCGATGCCTGCAATTAATGTCAATGACTCGGTTACGAAATCAAAGTTTGACAATAAGTACGGCTGTAAAGAGTCTTGTGTGGATGCCATCAGAAGAGCTACAGATGTCATGATGGCAGGCAAAGTGGCAGTTGTTGCAGGTTATGGTGATGTTGGAAAAGGGTCTGCCGCCTCTCTAAGAGGTGCTGGAGCTCGTGTTATTGTCACCGAAATAGATCCGATTTGTGCATTGCAGGCTGCGATGGATGGCTTTGCCGTGAAGAAGATGGTTGACGCTGTTAAAGAGGCTGACATAGTGGTAACTGCCACTGGCTGTAAAGATATTATCGCAGAAGAGCATTTCCGAGCATTGAAGGACAAGGCAATTGTTTGCAATATCGGTCATTTCGATAATGAGATTGATATGGCATGGATTAATGGCGCTTATGGTTCTACCAAAGTGGAGATTAAGCCCCAGGTGGATAAATACACGATTGATGGTAAGGATGTGATAATTCTTGCTGAAGGCCGTTTGGTTAATCTTGGTTGCGCGACCGGACATCCTTCTTTTGTGATGTCGAATTCTTTCACCAACCAGACGTTAGCCCAATTGGAACTGTGGAACAACCACGAGAACTACGAGAACAAGGTCTATGTATTGCCTAAGCACCTTGATGAGAAAGTTGCAAGACTGCACCTTGCTAAGATTGGGGTGGAACTAGAGGAGCTTTCGACAGACCAGGCAGATTACCTGAATATTCCAGTGGAGGGGCCGTACAAGCCGGAGTATTACAGGTATTGATTTGGTATCTGGTATCTGGTATCTGGTATCTGGTAACTGGTAACTGGTAACTGGTATCTGGTATCTGGTATCTGGATTGCGGATTACGGAATACTGGGGTAGAAAATGAGAAAATGGGATGGCAACTTTTCTAGGAGAAGTTGCCATTTTTCTGTCAAGTTACAAATGTCCCTCTAGCGGTAGAAGTTCTTCAGAGTTTGGTTTTGTCCTAAATGATGTTCAAAGCTAAACTGAAATTCGCCTTTTCGTTGAATTGCTACGGAGAGGATTGGTGCAGAATAGCCCCGGGCGACGAGGAAATGAGGCCTTGGGCTGCTGTGGCGAATGGCTAGCCATGGGGGCTCGGAGCTTGCGGAGAGACCGCAGGGCTAGACCATGAGCAAGCAGACCAGGGCCGAATTGGAACAGAGCACGGGACAGAAGGTTCCATTAGGGATATTGCTTCGCTCCAAATAAGAAACGTATTGATTACTACCTATGTCTATCAAGTATTTATAAATTAAATTGCATGAGTTATCCACGATTGAGCGTCAATGTTAATAAGATTGCCTGGTTGCGAAATGCCAGAGGAGGAAATGTGCCGAATTTGGTTCAAATGGCGGTGGATTGCGAGCGATTTGGCGCGGAGGGGATTACGGTTCATCCCAGACCAGATGAGCGACATATTCGATATCAGGATGTGTTGGATTTGAAGGAGGTCGTTCGAACAGAATACAATATTGAAGGGTATCCAAACGAGCGTTTTTTGGAGCTTGTAACAAGGGTTAATCCTACTCAATGCACTTTGGTTCCGGATGCCCCGGGTGTGTTGACTTCAGATGCGGGTTGGGATACTATAGAACATGCTGATTTGCTCAAGGATGTGATCGCTCGATTGCAGGAGTCGGGCATTCGTGTGTCGCTTTTTATCGAAACGGATGAACAGAGGATTGAAGCTGCAAAAAAGGTTGGTGCGGACCGTATTGAGTTTTATACCGGTCCCTATGCAGCTCAATATCCTGATGACCCTTCGACGGCCGTTGCTGCTTTCACTCGTTGTGCAAAGTTTTGCAATGACATTGATTTGGGCATTAATGCTGGTCATGACCTTGACTTGAACAATCTCGCCTATTTTTCACGGAATATGCCGGGGCTTCTTGAGGTATCGATTGGCCATGCGTTGGTTTCGGATGCGCTGTATATAGGTATGGAAAACACCATTCAGGCCTATTTGTATCAGTTGAAGGGTCTGGAGGGCGCCGGAGATCCCAATTAGGGCCTTAGAATCCCGGTTGAAGGAAATATTTGCAAAATTCCCTGCAAGCGACTATTATTTGCTAATTTTATCTCGACTCCAAGCGAACACTTGCCTTCTAGCGCTATTCTTATTTGTCGAACAGAATAGACTGCATTCTCCTTCTAACTACTTGAAGGGAGGGTGATACTTTACCCAACATTCTACATGCCGGTGATACGAAAAAAATATTTTTCGTACATGGACGCAAATTCCTGTGTCTCTGAAGAAAAGAGCCTCGGATTGTGGTAGTTCAATGTATGCCCCATGGCGTAATTCCGAGGGCAATAAGTGCAGGTATCCGACGAAAAATTCATAACTTAGTTATCCGAACCATATTTCATCTAAATCTAAAAAGGGAATTATGAAACACATTTATTTGCTTGTCTTTTCCCTGCTGCTCTGCACCGTATCGATGCAGGCTCAGGATAAGACAGTATCTGGTACCATCTCAGATGAGTTGGGCCCTCTCTTTGGCGTGAATGTCACGGTAAAGGGGAGTCAGGGCCTAGGTACTACCTCAGACCTTGATGGTAAGTACATGCTGAAGGTACCAGAAGGAAGCGAAACGCTAATATTCAGCTATCTGGGATATGAGACCAAAGAAATGCCAATTGGTGGCGGTGGTATCATTGACATGACTATGGCAGAAGATGTTTTGCGATTGAGCGAGGTGGTTGTAACGGCACTGGGTGTCTCCAGAAATGAGAAGTCTGTGGGTTATGCCGTGCAGGATTTGGACGGGGATGAGTTTACTCAAGCCCGTGAAGCCAATATAATCAACTCACTTTCTGGAAAGGTAGCTGGTGTACAGATTAACTCTAGTTCAGGGTCAGTTGGTGCATCATCTCGTATTCTTCTGAGAGGGGCATCCTCGATCACCGGAAACAATGATCCATTGTTTGTGGTTGACGGTGTGCCTATTGACAATTCAAACTACGGTAACGCTGGCTCCGGTGGAGGTGTTGATCAACCAAACGGTGTTGCAGACATCAATCCAGATGACATTGAGACAATTTCCGTTCTGAAAGGTCCAAATGCGGCGAACCTATATGGTCTTCGTGCTGCGAACGGTGTTGTACTGATTACGACTAAGAAGGGTTCTAAGAATCAAAAGGGTATCGGTATCTCGGTTAACTCTTCGACGACATTTGAGCGTCCTTTGGTACTTCCGGATTTCCAGAACTCATATGGCCAGGGTCCTGACCGTTCCAACTTTGTCTGGGTTGATGGTCAAACGGGAGATGGTGGTGTAGATGAGAGTTGGGGTCCACCCCTTGATGTAGGGTTGAACTTTGTGCAGTGGGACAGTTATACCAGAGATGGTGCTGCTAGTCCCTGGGTTTCCAATCCAGACAATATCCGCGACTTCTTTGAGACAGGTTTGACCTTGAACAACAATGTTTCGTTGACTGGTGGAAATAAGACAGCAAGTTTTAGACTATCTGGCGGTTTCATGGATCAGAAGGGAATGGTTCCAAATACCGATTTCAAAAAGTACAATCTTTCCGGTGCTTCTTCTTTGATTCTGGCTGAAAGACTTACAGCCAACATTTCAGTTAACTATATCAAGTCTCAGGCTGATAATCTACCGACGGTAGGTTACAACAACGAAAACCCTGTTCAACAGATGATTTGGTCGGGACGTCAGGTAGACTTTAACAAGTTGAAAGACTATGAAAATCTTCCTCTGGCAGCTGAAGGTACTGCTGCTGAAGGTACTCCAATAAACTGGAATACTTTGTATCAGAACAATCCTTACTGGGTATTGCACACAAATCTTAATGGACTTGATAAGGACAGAATTATCGGTAATGTCAATCTGAACTACAAGATCAATGATATGTTTGACATCACTGCTCAGACTGGAACGGATACCTGGTCATCAAAGACCTCGAATCAGAAAGGGATCGGAAGTAATGAAAATCCAAATGGATTTTACAGGGAGATCAACAGAAGGTTTACGGAGTTGAACACGCAGTTGCTACTTGGTTTCAATAAGGAGCTTACCAATACGGTGGGTCTTTCCCTGAGCATTGGTGGAAACCGAATGACGCAGGATTACAATCGAGTTATTATTGAAGCACAACAGTTGGAGCTTCCTGGATTGTATAACGTATCGAACATCAAGTCTGGTGTTAGTCCGGTTCTTACCAACCGGGTTCGAGAAGAGCAAATCAATAGTCTACTTGGATTCGGTCAGCTTTCTTTCCGCAATGCCATTTTCCTTGATTTCTCTGCGAGAAATGACTGGGCAAGTATGCTGCCAAAAGACAATAATAGTTTCTTCTATCCGTCGGTATCACTCAGTGCGGTTGTTTCTGACCTGCTTGAGTTGAACTCCAATGCCTTTTCTTTCTTGAAAGTGAGAGCAGGTTATGGAGTAGTAGGAAGTACTGGTATTCTTCGTGCCTATGAACTAGAGCAGACATTTAGCTATCGAGATGACCCGTGGGGCGCTATTGGATTGCCTTACAATCCTGGATCGCTGAATAATCCTAATCTTAAGCCTGAAACTCAGAAAGGTTATGAATTTGGAGTAGATGCTCGTTTGTTCAGAGGTCGAGTACGTTTGGATGCAACTTACTATGACCAGAATAACCAGGATTTGATCCTTCAAAGAGAAGTTTCTGCAGCTTCTGGATATATCCAGGCTCTCGACAATGTTGGTGAAATGAGGAATCGCGGTATAGAGTTATTGCTTGGCTTTACTCCATTGAAGCGCCAGAACATGAAGCTTGATATTGATTTCAATTTTGCTAAGAATACGAACGAGGTTGTATCTGTCGGAGATGATGCTGAGACTTTGATTATCCCTGATATTGCAGGTAATCCTGGAGGTCAGTGGGGTATGACACTGCAGGCTATTGAGGGCGAACCATACGGTGCTATTGTTGGAAATCCTTTCTTGCGTGACGACAGTGGAAATATTGTACATGACAATGGAATCCCTGTAGTTGATCCAAACCAGATTACATTGGGCAATATTACCCCAGACTGGACAGGTGGTGTAACCGGAACGCTGACGGTGGGCGGTTTTAACATTGGAGCCACAATTGACGCTAAAATGGGTGGTGACATCTTCTCGATGTCCAATACCTGGGGACGTTATGCTGGAGTACTTCAGGAGACACTCATAGGAAGAGAAGTTGGAATTGTTGGTGAAGGAGTTAAGAATATTGGAACTGATGACGAGCCAAATTATGTAGCTAATGATGTCGTGGTTGACGCTGAGACTTACAACAAGGGGGCTTTTGTGAATGCGGTTCATGAAAGCTCAGTTTTCGATGCTTCTTTTGTGAAGTTTAGACAATTGGTGATTGGCTACAACCTTCCGACCAATTGGTTCAAGAATGCCTTCTTCCAGAAGGCTTCAGTCAGTTTGGTTGGAAGAAACCTAGCTATCCTTCACAGAAATGCACCGCATATCGACCCTGAAAGTGCCTTTAGTAGCGGCAATAGCAACCAAGGCCAGGAGTTTGGCCAGTTGCCTTCAGCGAGAAGTATAGGTTTCAACATTAACCTTAAGTTCTAAAAATTTAAAACAGTATGAAGACTATAAATAAATTATTTATCCTGTTGTTAGGGTTAGTGATGGTTACTGGTTGCGATAAAGGCTTCGAGGATTTAAACACGAACCCTAACGAGCCTACCTCAGTGCCGTCCGGGCTGTTGTTGGCAGACATAGTGAGAGTAGCTCAAAACCGTATGTACGATACATTCGTAGGTGGAGATATGGGAGCATGTTGGGCACAGCATATTGCTAAAGTTCAGTATAATGATGAAGCCAGATACATTACTCGTCCGGCGATAATCCAGGATTATGTTTGGAAGAGTATCTGGCAGGATGTAGTAGGTGATGCACGCACCATGTATAATCAGGCAGTGATCGAAGAAAACGA
>JAHDEE010000242.1 GCA_020629005.1 Chitinophagales bacterium | reverse complement strand
GCCAACAATTCTTTAGCATTGGCTATTGCCATTTCACCAGGTTTGTCTCCACTCAGCATTTTGGCAATTTCGATCACTCTTTGTTGCTGGTCTAGTCTTCTAACATTAGATACTGTCTTGCCTTTGGAACTGTCCTTGTATACAAAGAAGTGATCTACGCCTTTGCTGGCAATTTGTGGTAAATGAGTGATACAAATCACCTGATGCTGGTCGGCTAATGTCTGCATGATTTTGCCCACTTTGAGCGCCACTTCACCCGAGATACCGGTATCAACCTCGTCAAAAATCAGGGTTGGAAGCGCTGTGGTATGGGCAATAAGGGACTTGATTGCCAGTACCAAGCGGGAAAGCTCACCCCCTGAAGCAACTTTTCGCAATTGCGTTTCTGGCAATCCCTTGTTTGCCGAGAAGAGGAATTCTATGTCATCTATGCCGCTAAATCGCAGCTCCTCTGATCGGTGCTTCGTTTGGTAGACTCGGATTCTACTGTCTGGCATACCCATTTGTTTGAGCAATGAGGCTACTTTTTTCTCGAATTTCGGAATCTCCTTTCTGCGTCTTTCGCTCAACACATAAGCCTGTTTCAACAGAGCGCTTTTCTGCTCTGCTTGCTTCCTTTGTAAGTCCTCGATACGCTCGTCGAGCGACTCCACAGAGCTGGCTCTGGAGCATAGGTCTTCCTGAATCTTCAGCAGATCTTCCAGGTTTTTGACTCGGTGTTTGCTTTGTAATCGATAAATGACGTCGAGGCGATTGGTGATATCTTGTCCGCGTGCCTCGTCCATTGTAGTCTCTTCTTCGAGGTCTCGAACGCTAGCGGCAAGGTCACGAAGCTCGATATTGAGTGAACTTAGGCGATAAGATAATTCTTCTAATTGCGGAAGATACTTTTCGTTTTCTTTAAGCAATCGCTGCACTTCATCCACCTGCTGTGTGATGGACACATCTTGGTCTTCCAGCAGAAATACAGATTGCATCAGGGCTTTTTTGATGGATTCTGCATTTTCCAGGGAGGATAGCTCAGTTTCAAGTTCCTCTTGCTCAGTAGGACTTTCCAGGTTTGCAGAATCCAACTCTTCGAGTTGGAAATTGACAAAGTCAATATCTCTCTGCAAATCCTCTTTCTCTTGAATCAGTCTTTCCAACTCCTTGCGCTCTTGCTGGTATAGATCGTACTGATTCTGGTACTTTTCCAACAGCTTACCGTTGGATGCAAGCGTGTCTAGAATGCTCAATTGATAGCCAGAATCGTTGAGTAACAGCGACTGATGCTGTGCATGTACATTGATGAGTTGTTCAGTCAGTTTTTTGAGCGTCCCAAGATTTACAGGGGTATCATTGATAAACGCTCTGGACTTCCCTGAAGGGGTGATTTCCCTCCGAATAATTGTCTGTTTATCGTAATCCAGATCTTGCTTTTTGAAAAAGCCCTTGAGCTTATATGCTTCGATATCGAAGGTACCCTCAATGATACATTTGCGCTCTTTGTCCCAGAGCGCGGCTACATCCGCACGTTGCCCTATGATAAGGCCTAAGGCCCCCAGGATAATGGATTTCCCTGCACCCGTTTCACCCGTGATCATACTCAGGTTGGTGCCAAATTCGAGCTCCAGGCTTTGAATCAGGGCGTAGTTTTCTATGGCCAGTCTTTGTAACATAGCTTTGAGACAAAATTAATCAAATTGGCGGGATGCTTTTGCGACAAATTGTCGCATGTGCTGTTTTTGATTTCTTGCTACCCTGATATCGGCAATGGTGGGATGCTTTTCAGTTTATTGGATGAATCTGCCGAAGTCAAGGATTTTTGAGTATGAAGACAGAGAATCTACTAATAGGTATCGGTAGTAAGCAACACCAAAGTACAGGCAAATTCAACTTCGATTCCCTTTTCTTTCGCTTTTTCCAAAAGCTCTAGATTTTCTGTACCAGGATTCATAATGATGCGCCTGGGATTAAGGGAGAAGATGTAGTCGTAATACTGGCTTTGGATTTCCGGCCTGAGATATACTGTAACGGTATCAACATCTTCAAGCTCCGGTTTGCCCTTAACAATCTCCTGATCAATAATTTTTCCGTCCTTATTTCCGATGGGGATCACCTGTAGGCGTTTTCCAATAAGCCTCTTGACAGCTATATTGGAGTATCGCTCCGGGTTTGGTGATGCACCCAGCACCACCGTTTTTTTGGTAGTGCTCATTGTAATTTGTTCCACTGTGCTAATATCTGTTTACCTTATTTCTACGTGTATATACGTGCATAGTCAACACGCGTTAACATAAAGAACGGAAAATTTTAGCAAAAAAGCGACATTTTGTGCTTAAACAAGCATTCTTGACGGATCTTCAAGCAATGATTTGAAAGTTTGCAGGAATAATGCGCCTGTTGCGCCATCAACCACGCGGTGATCGCAACTCATGGTAACATTCATCATACGCGCAATAGATAGCGCTCCATCTACAACAACAGGTACCTGCTTGATGGCACCCACTGCCATGATGCAGGCATCCGGTGGATTGATGATGGCCGTGAATTCGTCAATACCCATCATTCCCAGATTTGAAATCGTAAAAGTATTGCCCTCCATCTCCTGAAGGCTAAGCTTCTTATTCTTTGCCTTGCCTCCAAGATCATTGGTCTCAGCTGCAATCTGGCTTAGTGATTTCTGATCCGCGAAACGCAACACAGGTACAAGAAGCCCTTCGTCAACAGCCACAGCCATGCCTATATGCATATGCTTGTTGAATCGAATTCTGTCTCCCAACCAGGAGGAATTCACATTTGGATGGTATCGCAGTGCCACAGCGGCCGCTTTAATCACGATATCGTTAAAGGAGATTTTGACAGGGGAGAATTCATTCATGCGCTTTCGAGTATCCCAAACCTGATCCATATTGATGCTGACACGCAGATAGAAGTGAGGAGCGCCAAATTTGCTTTCAGCCAACCTTCTGGCAATGGTCTTTCTCATGCCGCTGATCGCCACTTCTTCGAAGGCTTCTTGACCGTGTACAGCTGGGGTCATCACTGGTCGTGTTACTGCAGAATTAGCAGGGTTCGCCGTGGCAGCTGCCAAAGGTTCCGGATTGGCAAGAAAGGCCTCAATATCTCTTTTGATGATTCTGCCAGCACCCCCGGTTCCGTTAATACGGCTCAGGTCGATCTGGTTTTCACTGGCCAGTCGCTTAGCAAGTGGACTTGCTTTGATTCTACCTCCTGCGTTGGATACAAGAGCTGGAGCCGTCAAAGTTGATGGCTGCGGTGCACTCGGCAGTGGACTAACCGGGCTAGGACTTGTACTAAGCCCATTTCCATTGCTAGAGCTCGTGGCTGAGGGCTTTTCTTCGAGTTCTTCAGCACTCGCCTCTTCTTTTTTCTTTTCCTCATCCAATACCTCCTGAAAAGAATCTCCTTTTTCGCCAATGATGGCAATAATGGTATTTACAGGTACCGTTTCTCCCACTTGAACACCTATGTAGAGTAGTTCCCCATCTTCTGGACTCTCAAATTCCATAGTTGCTTTGTCAGTCTCGATTTCTGCAAGCAATTCCGCAGATTCTACGGCATCTCCCACTTTCTTGTGCCATTCCACGATTGTCCCTTCAGTCATCGTGTCACTCATCAAAGGCATGCGTACGATTTCCATATGCAGCAGCTTTTTTTAGGTGTTTGTGTATAAGCAGCAAAAATACTCTTTTTTGCTGGAGCAGAGCGTCTTATGATAGGTCCTAAAACAGGAATGCAGCAACAGAGTGAATCTGTTGCTGCATTCATTTGTTGTCCCTCAGGATTTTCTAGTATCCAAACACTTCTTCCAACTGTAGTTCCTGGAAGTCGCCTAAGGATTTTACATAGTCCATGTCAAGTTCATCCTTACTGCCCATAACTACTATGGTATAATTCCGATCTTTGATATGCTTATCGAAAAAGCCTTTGAGGGATTCAAGGTCGGCCTTTGCGACACCCTCATAAACATTCTTTCTCACATCATAGTCCAGACCCTGCTTTTCGGCAGCTATTTGGTTGAAAAAGATATCGGTCTGAGTGATTCTTTCACTTTCGATCTTTTTCATCACAGCGTCTCTCGCTCCATTGAACTGCGTCTCCGCCATTGGCATTTCATTCATCAGCTGTCTCATGGCAGGCATTGCCTCTTTGATCTTATCTGCCTGAGTTCCGATAAAGGCGAAGCTGTAATGTGAATCTTCCTTTTTGCGCGGAGTGGAGTAACTGGCAAAGGCAGAATAAGCCAAGGCCTTAGCCTCGCGAATCTCCTGGAATACGATTGAAGACAAGCCAGCCCCAAAGTACTCTCCGAACAGTTTAGCATCTGGAAGCAAGTCCACCGTAAAGTCCTGATCCTTGGAAACCATCAGTACCTGTGCCTGCACCATGTCATAATCCATGAACAGCACCCGGTCTTTGTCCGTATCCAGTTCCTCAAATTGTTTGGCAGCTGGGAGCTTTTTATATGTCTCCGGCATTTCGTGGTATTTCGCAAGCAATAAGTTAACCGACTTAGGATCCTTGGCCCCATAATAGAGTACCCGATGCTCATAATCTCTTAGACCCTTAACCAAATCTACCAACTGCTGTCCGGTCAGCTCCTTTAGTTCAGCTTCACTGAGCAAATTAGTGTATTCAGACTTACCCCCGTATTTAGCATAGTTAAAAAGTGCTCTCCAAAATATGGTGCGCTTATCAAGTTTTGCATTTTCGCGGCTCTTCATTACGTCTGCTATCATGTTCTCAAGGGCCGCTTTGTCCGGTTGAACATTTGCCAGAATGTGCTCAAACAATTTGATCCCCTCTTCCAGAGATTCTTCCAAGCCTGAAAGGCTAACATATATCTGGTTAGCACTTGAAGATACGTTGAATTTTAACCCAAGTCTGTAGAATTCCTTTTGTAAATCCTCCGCAGTATACTTATCTGTACCAAGGTATGGCAGGTAGTCAATAGCAACACCCAAACGACGATCGTTATTGGTTCCCATGTCAAAAACATAGTAGAGGGCAAAAGTTTTATTGATTTGGTTTTTAAGATAGTTCAGCTCCACCGGCCCTTTAACAGGCATGGTTTGAATATCTCGCTCATAGTCCAAAAACAGTGGCTCCAGACTGGTGGACTCTACGTTTGCGAAATCCTTGTAGAAAACCGATTCTTCTGTCCTGTTTAGGTCGATAGGAGTAAGCTCTGGCTTTTCTACCTTGTACACATTCTTGTCTTCTCCTGTGCGCTTATAACAGACCACGTAGTTTTCTAAATAATTCTTATTAGCAAAGGCAACAATATCCTCTTTCGTGATTTTGCCCAATTCGTCCACTTCGTTCACCACATCGGCCCAATCTTTATCAAGGATGAAAGCTTCTACCATGGCCATGGCTCTTGTTCTGTTGCGCTCAAAAGCCTTCATCTTCTCCAGCTTCATGTTCTTGATAACAGATTGCAGTAGTTCATTATCGAACTCGCCATCTTTGAGATTTTGGATTTGCTCAAGAAGCAAAGCTTTGCACTCTTCCAGAGATTGACCTTCCCTGGCATTTGCATAAAAAATGTGCGAAGAGTAATCTTTACGGATATAATCAAATGCACCTGCTGACAGCACTTTTTGTTTCTGCAGAAGATTCAAATCCATCAAGCCTGCTCTTCCGTTTTGCATGATCGAGTTGATCATTTTCAAGAGCACAGCATCTTTAGTGTCTGATCCGCCAAGTCTAAAGCCGAGATAGATAAACTCCTCTTGCGGGCCTACCACTTCTTTTACTACTGGTTCTGTGAGCGGCTCTTCCGGAGAAAACTTGAATTCAGGAATTTCCCCTGGCTGCAGATCACCAAAGTATTTGTCGAGCAGTCTTATCGTTTTATCATAGTCCAGATCACCCGACAAGCAAATAGCAAGGTTATTGGCAACATAATAGGTGTCAAAGTACTTGTGAATAGCCTCCATCGAAGGATTCTTCAAATGCTCTCCGGTACCAATCACTGTCTGGGTTCCGTACTGGTGCGTCGGATACATCGCCTCCATCAGCGAAGCAAACATCTTTCTGGTATCGCTATCCTGACCCATATTGAATTCCTCATAGACGGTTTCCAATTCGGTGTGGAACAGCCTGAGCACCAATTGCGAGAATCTTTCAGACTCCAGCTTTGCCCATTTTTCCAGCTCATTGGCCGGAACATCATTCACATACACGGTTTGCTCAGAGGAAGTAAAGGCATTCGTGCCTTTGGCACCAAGCGAGGACATCATTTTGTCATACTCGTTTGGTATCGTAAAATTGGCCGCCTCGTTCGACTTTTGGTCAATTTGTTTGTAAATCTCTTTCTTCTTTTCTGCGTCCTTTTCTGCCGCATGCTTTTCGTAGAGATCAGAGATTTCTTTTAAAAGCTTTTGCTCTTCTTCCCAATTGTGGGTACCATAGTTCTTGGTGCCCTTAAACATCATGTGTTCCAGGTAGTGGGCCAATCCGGTATTTTCTGCCGGATCATGTTTGGCTCCCGCCCTTACCGCAATGTAGGTTTGAATCCTTGGCTCTCGATCATAAGCCGACAAGTACACCTTCAGTCCGTTCTTCAGGGTATAGATTCTGGTTTGTAAAGGATCTCCCTCTACAGATTCATAGGCGTATTCTCCTGAATCGTTGGTTACAGTACCAGCTACCAGTGATGAACTTGAGTGGTATAAAGTGGTTAGCAAAGCCATAATAAGAGATAACTTGATTTTAGTCATTAGCTTGATCATTCAATTGATGTGTGGGGCATTCAATAGGTGAAATCGCCTCGAACGCCACACTCAAAAAAATAGTCTGAAAGTGGCGAACAAAGCTTACGAATAAAAACACTCGTATAACACGCGAAGTTTGCCAAAAAAAGCTAAAGAAATTGTCTAATATTCGAAATCGAGCTTGAGATTTTGACGTAAAGATTCCAGAGCAGGGTTTTTTTCGACCATGGCATCATATTTCTCCCGTGTACTTACCGGAATTGCCGGCCCACTGTCCTGAATTGCATTGGGATCTAGTTCACATTCTTCAAACTCTAATTGGTCAATTTTAACTCGTTCTTGTAAAAATGTCATGAAGCCGCGTCGCTCCGTATTCAACATCGAAAGCTCAATGTTCGAGGCTGCCTGCACACGTATAACATTGTCCTCTACGGTCGGTTTACAATTATTGAAAGCAGCTTTTACCCTGGCCGAATCCTGTTGTTCCCCGTACTGATTCCATATACCTAGCAATTCCTCCTCCGTAAGTTTCCTGTTTGGATCAGAATCCGTCGGCACTGCAACCTGATTAAGAGAGCTGAGGTCAAAATCAACCCTTTTTTCCTGTAGCGCATTGGTTGATTTCCTGGGCGGAACCTTGACGTTTCCCGAATCCTTAGCCTTTTCCGGCTGTTTGGGTATCGGTGTAACTTTCACCGGCTCAACTTCTGGCTCCGTCAACTGCATGTCCTCTGCATCCTGTTTCTTTTCCTCGGGATGCGTTTCCTCCAAATGTTTCTCCACTGTTTCAGCATCCGTGCTTGATAGCTTCGAAGCAGGCGGATTCTGACCTTCTTTAGCAGTCTGACTATTAGCTCCTATCGCATCATTTTTTTTTTGATCAACAGTCCCGGATTCCGCTGCCGATTTCCCTGAAACAGCTCTTCCTGCAGGAGGGTCATCTTTCAAGAGGTGCGCCACAGGAAGCTCAAGAGCTGCCGTAAGATGGCACATCTTTATCAGAGCAATTTCTACATGCAGTCTTTGATTCTTGCTCATTCGATAATGCACATCACAGTTGCTGCAAATATTCAAGGCCGATATTAGAAAAGAAGGCGGTGCCGCATTCGACTGCGCTTCATAGCGCTTTGCGATTGCCTCGCTGCTTTGCAACAGAGGGATCGTTTTAGGGTTCTTACACACCAGCAAATTTCTGAAATGCCCTGCTAGTCCATTAATCAATTGATTACCCTCAAATCCTTTGTTGATGATATCATCAAAGCAAAGCAAAACAGAGGCTACATTTTCCGACAATAAAGCATCGGTCATTTTGAAAAAGTAATCATAGTCCAGAATATTCAGGCTGCTCATCGCATGCTCCGCAGTCAGCGGTCCCTCAGAAAAACTGGCCAATCGGTCAAAGATGCTAAGAGAATCCCGCAATGCCCCATCAGCCTTTTGGGCGATCATATGCAAGGCTTCATCTTCTGCCTCAATGCCTTCCGTAGCACAAATACCTTTCAGATGATTCACTATGTCGGGAACCTGAATTCTCGAAAAATCAAAGATCTGACAGCGACTCAAGATAGTCGGAATAATCTTGTGTTTTTCTGTGGTCGCCAGGATAAAGATAGCGTATGAAGGAGGCTCTTCCAGCGTTTTTAGAAATGCATTAAAAGCACTTGCGCTCAGCATATGTACCTCATCAATGATATACACCTTATACTGTCCCTGCTGCGGAGCAAAGCGCACCTGCTCAATAAGCTGGCGCATATCATCTACGCTGTTGTTGGAAGCCGCATCGAGTTCGAAAATATTGAAGGAAGAGGAGTTTTCTGCACCCTTACAAGAGCTGCATTCCCCACATGCTTCTTGATTCTCCGACAGGTTCTCACAGTTGATCACCTTGGCCAAAATTCTAGCGCAGGTTGTCTTGCCCACACCTCTTGGTCCACAAAACAAAAACGAATGCGCAAGTTTGTTTTCCTTAATGGCGTTTTTCAGCGTCTCGGTCACTTGCTGTTGCCCAACCACGTCCTCAAATCGCTTCGGCCGGTACTTAATCGCTGATACCTGGAAGTTGCTACTCATAATGTCAAAGATACTTTTTTTCCTCCTCACCGCAATTAGAATGCCACAGGATAAGGAGCGAAGCAGGCACCTTCGCGTTAGCGACCTTCCG
>JAHDEE010000241.1 GCA_020629005.1 Chitinophagales bacterium | reverse complement strand
ACTTTTTAGATGCTACAAAGAGAAACACCTCCCAAAGCACGGGTATGGTCGCTGCTGTCGAAGAGTAGTAGTGACCTTCTTTGCACATTTCTCCTTTCTCCTTTCTCCTTTCTCCTTTCTCCTTTCTCCGAAGACAACTCAAGTCCCCAAAATCAAAGCTTGCTCAAATACTGAACCGGCACATGCTCCACCAACCAAACACCATTGTCAGATAGATAAAATTTGTGGCCGTCTTCCTGCATTTGTTGAGCTGGAATTTCGAAGAGTACAGGGACGCCATGACGCTGGCCCACATTCTTTGCGGTCTCCTTGTCGGCGCTGAGATGTACCATGTGTCTGCTACCCTTGATCAGCCCCTGTTTGTAAATGCTGTTGACATAGCGGGAGGCGGTGCCGTGGTATAGGACAGCTGGCGGGACTTGTGGCTTGTAGGCCAGGTCGACTTTGATGGAGTGGCCCTGGCTTGCTCGGATCTTTGTGCCGTCTTCATTGTAGGCAAACCGTTTCTTGTTGTTGGTCTCCACTACATAGTCGAGTATTTCTCGGTTGATTGCTTTGCCGTTTTGTTTGAGTTTTTGTAGGAGCTTGTCTACTTCCGCCCATCCATGTTTGTCTAATTCCAAATCGATTGCATGTGGTTTATGTCGGAGCACCATGCTGAGAAATCTGCTGATGCGGATGGTTTCTTTTTGCGTTTTCATTTTCTTGGTTTTGTCCGGGTTATCCGGTCACATATGTATTGCTCAACGGGAGGGTTGTTGGAATTGTTCCATCAGGGAGCTTTTTTGAGCTTAGTGAAAAAAATGGATTATCTTTGGTTGACAAATCGCTTATGAGATTGATACAATTACAGATTCCTGACTCAGTGGAGCTTGAAGAATTCGAGATAAAGATGCTTCTTGCAACACGTTTGTATGAGCAAGGTCGACTTAGTTCTGGACAAGCGGCTGAGTTTGCAGGCTTGTCAAAGAGAGCTTTTGTTGAGCTATTGGGAAAGTATGGTGTTTCTCTGTTTGGATACGATTTCGAAGAGCTGGTTAAAGACCTCGAGGATGTTGAATGGGAGAATAATCATAGCTGATGCCAGCAGTATTATAGCACTAAATAACATTGACAGGCTTGACGTATTGAAGTCATTGTTTGTGAACATTTCAATAACTCCGGAGGTTAGTGAGGAGTTTGGCTTGTTGCTGCCAGACTGGATACAAATTATAGACGTTAAAGATCGCGATAAGATTCGATTGCTTATGACGGACTTGGATATTGGTGAGGCTAGTGCAATCGCTTTGGCTCTAGAGCATCCAGCCAGTTTGTTGATCATTGATGAGCGCAGAGGTAGAAGGTATGCACGTCAACTCGGAATCCGACTAATTGGGATACTGGGTATTTTGGTACAGGCAAAGGAGCAAAGGCTAATTGATAGGCTAGCAGACTGTCTGAATGATCTGGAAAGAGTCGGCTTTCGAATGTCTGAAAGCTTGAAAAAGCAAATTCTCATTAGGGCTGGTGAATGGCCTGGTCAAGTGCGATAGTCCTGCTGTTTTAGAACTGTTTCCACGTGAGATAGACCGTGCAAAATAGCCCTGGGCAAAGCGGTATGCAGTGCGCAAGCCAGCGTGGTGACTGCCGGCCAATGCCGGCTTGGAGCTTGCGGAAAGACGGCAGTGGCCGAGCAGGAACAGCTGGGTGTGTGCTGCATAATAGCGGAGCACAGGCAAGCGGCTTCCGCGACCGGGATTGCTTCGCTCCCAAAAAGTATCGATGCAATTTTCGAAGAGCATTTCTCTTTTCTTATTGTTTGTGCGCATAACAAAGGCATGATTATGCTTTTTTCCTTCACATTTTTTTCCGTCTGTAAGTGAGGATTTTATTATCAGCTGCTCTTTACCCTTGATTGTTAACGCAAAAATCAAGGGATGGAGAAGACTCTACGAACCATACTTGCTGCTTTGTTGATCATTGTGGCAGGCTACTTTACGGTGCAGCTGGTGGGGCAGGCGCAGGAACGAAAGCAGCTTGTAAGCCAGAATGCCGAACTTAATAGTGTCAAATACGGCCTCTTCAGCGTGCATGCATGGAAGGATCAGGTGGCCGAAATACTGGGCAAGAAGATCGAACAATTTGAGCTGACTCCGGAAAATCGTGGGCAGATTCAAGGCAGTATCCAGAACGCACTTTATGAATTGCTGGATCAGTTTGATCAGATCTTGCGGGAGAAACGAAACGAGGGTGGTCTGATCGGAGGCTTTTTTGCGGGACTGTTTCAGTCTCTTGTATTTGATGTGGATGACCTTCGGAAGCGAGTACCGGAATTCACGAATATTGTGATGACGGAGCTGGAGAAGAAGGAGAATCGGGAGAACCTGAAGGCTTTCATTAAGGGAAAACTGACGGAGATGCTGGAGGCAACTGCAGGCAAGCAAGACCTTAGTGCCATAGCTGCAGTCAGTAAAGCACACGCTTGCTCCAGCCTCGTTGATTGCCGAACTTTGATCGCTAATAAGATGACGGAATGCGATCAACTAATGCAGCGAAACTTACAAAAAGTTGGCTTGCTTGCCCTGCTGATTTTTCTGGTCTTGATCTTGGGCAATGCCCGGCCGGTTCCCATACATGGGTACTTGCTGGTAGGACTTTGTGGCATGCTTTTGATCTCTGGAGTACTCACTCCGATGATTGAAATTGATGCTCGAATTCAGGACTTCGAGGTCATGCTGATGGGCGAACCGCTCAGCTTCCAGAACCAGGTGATTTTCTTCCAAAGCAAAAGCATTTTTGAGGTCGTTAGAATTCTGGTGGCTACCAAATCTGTGCAATCGATCTTTGTTGGGCTGCTGATTTTGCTATTTAGCATCGCCTTTCCATTTGCCAAAATGTTCTCTACAATTGCCGCGCTTCGGAATCCTGAAGTGCTCAAGAATCGCTTCGTCAATTTCATGGCGATCAAGTCGGGTAAGTGGTCGCTTGCGGATGTATTGGTGGTGGCCATCTTCATGTCCTATATCGGTTTTACCGGTGTCATACAATCGCAACTTGGTCAGTTGGAGCAGATCAGTAGCCACCTTCAAATCCTCACGACAGATCAATCGGTGCTTGGAATTGGTTTCAGTCTCTTCCTGGGATTTTGTGTTGCCAGCATGCTGCTTTCTGCCTGGCTGGGGAGAAGATTCAATAGGGAGGAGCTGGAGGATGAAGGAATATGGGAGCATGGAGTAAGGGAAAAGGAACAAGATTTTCAATTGTAGAGACGCATCGCATGCGACTTAGCGAAGAACTGGCAAAGCGCAAAGAATTTCGTAGAGACGCATCGCATGCGTCTTGCTATCTACCCTATCAAATCTATAATAGTGCAGTCATGTATAAAGTAGCTATTTACCACTTGCAGCCCGGCTTAATCTACTACGCACATCTGCTAGGCCGAGTTCCGCTGTGTAGCAAGAGACCGGAGCGGGCACCACACATTGGTGGCTTTTGCTTGCCGCTTTGCTGGCGGTGCTCCGGTTTGCTTTTGGGCACTGCCGCAGCCCTGATTCTTTGTATGCTATTGCTCATCGAGTTGCCAGCACTGTACAAAGTTGGTTTGGTACTTCCTATGGCTTTTGATGCGCTGGCCAGCGGTCATAGTTGCCGTTATCAATCCAGCAATTTCAAGAGAGTACTGAGCGGCTTTCTGTGTGGATTGACATTTTTTTAGAAGAAAAAGTTTTGAGAGCGTGAGGAATGGCATGATAAGCTCTCCTTGCTTGAAACACCCAGGTATATATTGGAAACACGCTAAATTAAACACGCATGAACTTGAGACAATTTCTCCAAGAAAAATGGCGCAGCTGGAGGGCGCCAGATCAACAAGCAGCTCCAGGACAGGCAGGGCAAGGTGCCGAAGAATCGACAGCATCTGAACTGCTGCCAAAGCATCTATCGCTTACGGAAGATGACATAGCGGCTATGTTCGATTCACAGGTGCTTCGAGATTTAAGATTGGCAAGTGATCTGACCGAGTTTGAAGATTTACGGCTAGTGATTGACCTGGACGAACGAATTGCGGATGCTAAGCGGCAACGAGATGCCTATTGGGGCAAACGAAACCAAGCGGCAGAGCCGCAACATGTTGAAGGGCCGATGGCGGCTAGTGAAATGTCTGTTGCAGAACCTTCGGAATCCATGGAGTTAGCGCCGGATCTTCAGGAGGATTATGCGGATATGGTCAAGAAGCGCAAAGAAGCACTGCAGAATATCCAGGCACCAACCGAGCAATTGGCGCAGTCAGAGAAAGAGGCATCGACGGTGTTGGACCTGGAGGAGACGAACCGAAAACTGGTTGACCTCAAAAAGATATTGGGAAGAGAACAATCGCTGCTGGGCAAGGGCATGCTACGATTGCTATTGCTGCTGAGCATACCGGCTATTGCATTCCACGCCATGAGTACTACGGGTACCTGGGGAAGTGTGGCAGTTACCGGATGCTACGTTTTCTTGTTGGCATTTCCTATTGGTACTTTCTTTCTTCGGCTTGTGAGAGTAGGGCAGGAAAATCCAGAAAAGCCCGGCTACAGCAAATCAATACGATCCTATATTGCGTACTTGTTGATGCTGCTGGCTGCTGTGGGCGCCTCTTACCTGTTGCTTTCTTTTGGTGTCAATAGTTGGAATCTTTTGCATTTCGGACTGAGTGCATTATTCGGATTGCTGCTCTGCATGTTTTGGATGTTTATGCCCGAGTGGTTTGGCAAAACATATCGACACTACCATAAGGCTAATGAAGCAAGTCATGAAATTCGAGTGATCGAAAAAGAGCGTAAGAAGCTACATAAGACTCGAACGAAGATGGCAACGCAGCTAAAGCAAGAGCTCAGCTATCGAGAAGACTTCGAAGGTAGACTGGATTTCGAGGAACGCATGAGTGAGTTTCTACGCTCCAACAGCATGGGCCAATACCATAAGGAGTTGCTGGCTGTAAGACAGCATTTGCAAACGCTCTATAACACGGCTGTGGGACTTAATTGGAGGCCTCCCCAGCCTCCAGCTCTTCCCGATTTTCCCAATCCACCATCAGGAGATGACCCTGCTCCGGGATCTACACCTACAAAATATTAAAATTGATAATCATGAATACGAATAAGAAATCGATTGATATTGCAACTGCAATACAGGTGACGGAGCAAGCGGCTCATGAAAAGGGCTATGCTAAGGCAGAGCCACTTAGACGTGCAAAGACCGAGGAGGAATTTGTTGCAGACTGTCATGAGCTGCTGCCTACTGAATGTGATACCTCCTCGATGTTGTCTCGACTGCGAGTGGAAAAGCAAAACGTCTTGACGGATCGGCAGGAAGGAGCTGAGAAAGCCGGACTAAGTCATGTACTTATTGATTCAGCTAATGCTACTGAAAGAGCAGAAGCAGAAGCGGCATGGACCAGCGAAGTCGAAGCGGTAAAATCGCAGCCGCACTATCGGACCCCAGCATGGATCTACGTGATTAGCGCAATAATGGCAGTACTGCTGGAGGGGGTTCTGGGAGATTCCGTAGGAAGAGAATTGATCACAACTGAAGGTCCGCTATGGAAAGTACATGTGACAGGTCTTTGCTTCGCAGGCTTCTGTATTGGATTGGGGGCTGTGGTAAAATGGTTCCTTGAGCAGTTTCGAGGTACGGGCTGGGTGACGACTATATTCACTTGTTTGATGTTGGCGGTTTGTCTTGCAGTTTTGTTACTGATCGGATATGTAAGAGGAGAAACTTTGGTAGGTATAGGTGAACCGAAGCCGATTTATGTGCTTGCCTTTCTCAGTTCCTTAGGAGCAGTAGCTGCTTTGGTACAGGGCCTTTGTTTCTATGCTTACAGCACGATTGCTATCCAACGTAAGAAACTCGCCGAACATGATCGCAAGCTCAGCAGTTTGACAAAGCTGATTCTGGCGGAGAAAGCATGTGCCAGCGAAACAGCCGAAGAAATTGAATCCTTGAATGCAGCTTTTGGAGCGGGTTATCAGGAGGGCTACAAAGACGAGCTGAGAAAGATTCAAGCAGAAAAGGACCGATTGAATTCGCAGAGCAGACGTGAGCGTGTAAAAGAACAACTGCGCAAAAAGGAGGAGGAAGATGAGAAAAGGAAAAAAGATGGATCATCGGGGTCCGGATCAGGTTCCGGGTCAGCCGCTGGTGCAATATTGTTACTGTTGGGCCTAACAGCTTTCAGTGCCTGCACTGCCCCGGAAGGCAAAGATAAGATGGTATTATTGGTCTCGGCACCAACAGAGGAATACCTGGCGGAGGTGCAGGAGCCAGAATACTGGCAGGAGGTGGACCAGGTAGCCGTCTTTTCACATTCTGGTTGGTTTGCTATGGAGTCTGTAAACAGTCCAACGGAAGGATCTATGATCGATAAGGCCAATCCCAATAACCAAGATATGGATTTGCAATTGCAAGAGTTCGAATCGCAGTTGAAAGCAAACTATCAGGAGCAGATTCAGGACTTCGATCCTTTGCATTTGGGAGAATTGCTGGATATGGCCATTCGACAAGAGAGTACCCAAGAGGCTCGTTTTGATCAACTCGAGCTGCACCTGGGTAGTTATGATAAGCGACTTAGCGGCCTGCTCGATAAGGAAGTGGTGCAGCTGGCTCGGGAAGAAGCCAAAGAGGTGGCAGACAGAAACTACTTGTTCCAGCACCCACTCAGGCCGGCTATTGCAAGTGTGCAACAGTATAAAGCAGTTGATTTGGAAACAGAACGCAAGCAATTGCTCTACCTCAGTGAGTTTTTCGAAACCCTAAATATCACCATTATATGAAGTACCTACTATATGGAGGCATGCGCTATTTGCTGCTCTTTGGTCTAGTGCTGGCATTGCTACTTGGCGGGCTCTTTTATGCCAGCAAGACCAGTCCGCTGACCGCCTCAGAAGCTAGAGAAGCCTGGCAGGATTTTAACCGACGAGACTGCCACACGGTGGCTATATTGGACTTTACTATTAGTGATACCAGTCTGGTGCATCGACAAGGGTTATATAAGAAGAAGATCATGAATGTGGCCAGAAAGCATTTCCAGACTCCAGAGGATGGATTTGGTCTGTATTTGTTGCACGGCAGTGCTGCTGATGAACAAGCTGTTTTTGATTCGGGTGAGCTTGATCAAAGTATCAAAAGCCGCCAGCTAGAAGGCGGTAATGCATACGGCTATGTACTGCAAAGCAGGAAAGTACTGGAAGAGCGACTGGATAGTTTGCACAGCAGCTACATGGATACTCGCCAGTCACCCAATAAACGAGATTCGATCTATATGCAGCAGAGTAGTGTGATAGGCGCTATTCAGCTAGCTGCACTATTCCTGCGAAACAATGCCGGTCCTGGCGATCATCGTAGGGTGCTATTTGTATCGGACATGAAGCACTCGGCCATGTCGGCAACTGGCGGTACGAACACCAGCAGCATCAAATCCAAAAAGCAGGCGGAAGTATTTGCAGGCATGTTGCTGGATGATTTGAAAAGAGACACGGACAACCTAAAAGAGATCGAAGGAGCAGAGATCGAAATCCTCACACCTAATGAACACCTGTACACTTCCCGCGATCGCAACTTCCGTAGAATGATGTGGGAAGATTTGTTTGTAAACAAGCTGAAGGCGAGGTCCGTCAAGTTTCTGTAATTCCGTAACACTATAAAAAAGCAAACAATGAAGTATATAAATTTGTTGACAATGGCCACTTTCCTGATACTGCTAACTGCTTGTCAGGAATCGGAGCCACTAGCGCAAGAGGCATCGGGAGCTAATAGTCAAAAGGACATCAGCAGTGACCTGGAAGATTTTCCATCCAACTATGTTGAGGGTGCTCACTTTTACACACAGATTTTTATCGATCTTACAGATAGCAGCATATACAACAAGACCGCAAAGAAGGAGATGGCAGACATGATCAGAGAGCGGCTAGTCCACCCGGATGATCAGGTTGATATTTTGTTCCTCACTGCAAACACAGCTACCAACCCTGTCAGCCCTATCGAGCTGATTCTGGAAATTCCAGCGAGAGAATACAGCGAGCATTCAAACTTGAAGCAGCGGACTTTTGACAGGAAATATGCAAAGGCTCGAAGCTCAGCCCTGGATCAATTGCTCAGCAAAGCGATTTCAGAAATCGACAATCGACCAATCGCTCACCAATCCAACTCCGACATCCTGGCTTTCTTGAAATTGAGTCATCAACAATTGGAAGGCAAGAGCTTTAGTGACGCTCAGCTGTATCTGCTCAGCGACATGGAGCACTATGTGGATTTCTATAAGGGCAAGGGGGGATATTTCGAAACGGATACTCGATTTTGCTCAAGAGATTGCCAAAGCCTCAGCCACCAGGGTGATGCACAAAAGGATGGGCAGATCATCAAGTCAAGATTAGGGAGCATAGACATATTCAAGCAAATGAGCATCATCACCAATGGAGGCGGCAAGCAGTCTCCTGATCGAAATCATCGAGTGCTGAATGCCATGGCCAAGTACTGGGAGCAATTGCTAAAAACCGAACTTGGCTTCAAAAACTACAAGAAGAAGTAATGGAAAAAGCGATTAGAGAAACCATGAAAATCGCAGTAGCGCTGATAATACTTTCCTGCCTGCTAATGGCTTGTGAGCCAATGGAGGTGCCACCTTCAAAGCCGCTCGTAAGCTATGCAGGATCAGGAAACATCGGCAATGGCGATCACCTCTTTGTGAGCAACAAAGGGGTGATGGTCTACTGCCCGGCGGGTTCGCTGCGTTCCGGCAGCAAGCCATTCATTGGCAAAGCCGATCTATACCATTCCGAACTTAGCGTGATGAAAACCCTACTGGCAAAGCCACTGCGACGAGGCAAGATAAGTACTTATCAAAATCCTAAAGATGCACTGCTGATCAAAGATGCCGAGACCGGCAGAGAGATATCGCTGGGAGGAGGAATGGATGTGCTGGTATTTTTGCCACTGGATGC
>JAHDEE010000240.1 GCA_020629005.1 Chitinophagales bacterium | reverse complement strand
CAAGAACTAAGAACTAAGAACTTCCCAGGCATGCTAAAAACCAAAAACTTGGAACTAAAAACACCAGCCCCCCCCACTGCAGGTGCAAAATAGCCCTGATAGGAGAGGAAATGAAGGCTGTGCAGCACCGCTGAGTCGCCCTGCAGGGCTGGCTGCAAGAACAGACAGACATGCAGGAGCAGCGAAGCAGTGCTGCACAGCCTGAATTGGAACGGATAGCAGGCCTGCAGTTTCTATGAGCTCCTATCGCTTCGCTCCAAAAATATCAAAATTGCTTGTAGAAAGAGTGGCCTTCCGTTTTGTACAATTGGGGCCACTCTCTTTTTTTCCAATAGAAATTGCTGTAGCTATTAATTGTGGATGGATTTAGAGAACTTTGTTTCATGAAGAATCTATTTTATCTACTGTTGCTCTGCACGCTCCTTGCCAGTGCCTGTCAGTCTTCCGGTGTGGGTGAGCAGAAAACGCAGCGGGTTAGCAAAGCTGCGATAGATGTTGGTCCGAAGGCATTTGCGGCCCGGATCGCCGCTCCAAATACTATACTGCTGGATATTAGAACTGCGGAAGAAGTGTCGGAAGTTGGCGCAATCGAGGGAAGCAAGCTGATTGATTATTACCAGGATGATTTTATGCAGAAGGTGGAAAAGCTGGATCACAGCAAAGAATTACTAATCTATTGTGCTTCAGGTGGAAGGAGTGGAAATGCCTCCAAAAAACTAGCCGATAAGGGCTTTGCCGCGGTGGTGAATCTTGAGGGAGGCTATGGCGCCTGGAGTAGGGAGTTTCCCAAGAAATAGGTCCTTGTCAAGTTTAAAAAGGAGGCGGTTCCTGTGAGCGGCAGAGAATGAAGGGGGAAAAGTATGCCATCAGGTGATTACTTTGTACATTTGCTGACCTTTTTGAAAACGCTCTCGTGCGATCTGTTTAAAATTTCCAGGCATGTTTCAATACTTTTTGGGAAATAGCCCAAAGTGGTTTAAATCCACGATGATTGGCTTCTTGATACTCAATGTGTTTTGCTTCTTTCTGTTGGGACATACAATAACCGCCTGGGTATTTATTGCTGAGTTTATTTTCACCCTGGCGATGGCTTTGAAATGCTACCCGCTGCAGTCGGGTGGATTGCTGGCGATACAGGCGCTAATGCTCGGGTTGACAACTCCCAAACATGCCTACCACGAAGTGGAAGCAAATCTGGAAGTGATCTTGCTATTGGTGTTTATGGTAGCGGGTATTTACTTTATGAAGCCGCTGCTGATGTTTATTTTCAGCAAGGTATTTACTAAGATTCGCTCCAAGCTATTGCTGTCACTGCTGTTTGTGCTGCTGTCGGCAATACTTTCTGCTTTTCTCGACGCGCTTACCGTGACGGCTGTGTTGATCAGTGTTTCGGTCGGATTTTACGGTGTTTATCATAAGATTCACTCCAGCGATAGAGACTACGATAAGGACGGCATAAAGGACCGACTGGAACTAAGTGGCGATACACTGGAGCAGTTTAGAAGTTTCCTTCGTTCGCTGGTGATGCATGGTGTGGTTGGAACGGCTTTAGGCGGGGTATGTACGCTGGTCGGAGAGCCCCAAAACCTGCTGATTGGGGAGCGAATGGGATGGGATTTTATTGAGTTTTTCCTAAGAATGGCTCCAATTACCATTCCGGTGCTATTTTGTGGTTTGATTACTACGGTGTTTCTTGAGAAAACCAAGCTCTTTGGTTATGGAGAAGAACTTCCGGAAGCGGCAAGAGAAATAATTGAAAACTATACCGAAGAAGAGGATAGAAACCGCACGGATCATCAGAAATACAATTTGATTGTGCAAGCTGTTTCTGCTCTATTGCTCATTATTGGTCTAGCATTGCACCTTGCTCCTGTTGGCTTTATTGGTCTTGGTTTGATCATCGTGCAAACCGCGTTCATGGGAATCATCGAAGAGCATAGTCTTGGTAAGGCCTTTGAAGAGGCATTGCCGTTTACTGGATTGTTGGTGGTCTTTTTTGTGATCGTGGCAATGATCCACGATCAGCATTTATTCAGCCCGATTATTGACTGGGCATTGGCAAGAAATCCGAGTGAGCAGCCAGCTCTGTTCTATCTTGCTAATGGTATCCTCTCGATGATCAGTGACAACGTTTTTGTTGCGACAGTTTATATCGGGGAGGTGAAACAAGCCTTTGATACCGGTGTGATAGATCGTGACCAATTCGAGAAACTGGCGATTGCGATTAATACGGGTACCAATCTGCCGAGTGTTGCAACGCCAAATGGTCAGGCAGCATTCTTGTTCCTACTTACTTCGGCACTTGCTCCACTGATCAATCTCTCTTATGGAAAGATGGTTAAGATGGCATTTCCGTACACAATTGTCTTAGGCATTGTTGGATTGCTTGGGGTCTTGTACATGCTGTAATGGGCTGTATAACTTGTGCAGCACTAGCTACTTTTCTTTAGACTACGTTGCCTTTGCACCTCGTATAAGACTATACCGGCAGCCACAGAAACATTGAAAGAGTCGAAGGAGCCTTGCATCGGAATGTGAAGGCATTCGTCAGCCAGGACCAGGTGCTTTTTGTGTACGCCCAAATCTTCAGAACCCAAAATAATACAGATCGGACCGTCGAGTTCAGCCTCGGGAAGTGGCTCACTATTCTTCATGGCGGTAGCGGCTATCTTAAGACCGGAATTTCGCAGCTGTCTGATGGTCTTTTCCAGGGAAGGAACCTTACAAACTGGCAGGCTTTGAAGTGCGCCTGCCGAGGCTTTCATGGCGTCTGCATTGACCATTGCTGTCCCTTTGCCGGGAATGATGAGACCATGCGCACCCACACAAGCTGCGCTTCTCGCGATAGCCCCCAGATTTCTCACATCGGTTACACCATCTAGCATGAGTAGGAGCGGCATTTCGCCTTGGTCAAAAGCATGCGCAACTATATCGTCCACTTCATAATATTCTATCAGCGACAATTGCGCGATGACACCCTGATGATTTTTACGCGTGATACGGTTCAGTTTTTCGACGGGAACCTTCTGCACTGAGAGCTTGCGCTGATTGCAATATGCGAAGAGTTCATCTACAAAATCTCCATTGGCTGACTTGAGAAGGAATACCTTTTCGAAAGTCTTGCCAGCCTTCATGGCTTCCGCTACAGGCTGTCGCCCAAAAATGAAATCTTTAGCCATATGCTATTAGTAACTTACGTTTGAAATTCTGCCGTGGCGCCATTCATTGATGACGTAGTGCCAACTGTCTTCGTAGTATTCGCTTCTTTGCAGTTGATAAACCGGCAAGCCGTACTGATTCTTCTTATGGTCAAAGGTAAACATCAATCCGCTGGGATGATTAGGAATTGGGGCGTTATACTTCCAAATTTCCTGGTTGGGTTTCTGCAATACCACTTCCGGTTGACCGTAGATGGTGTAGATCAGCCCGCGATCAGTTTTCCAGCCAGGCTTGAGTTCGGTAAAAAAGGCATTTGCTCTTTGTACGCGACCATAAAATTCTTTGATCAATATCTTGCCACGCTCTACGGAGCCGGCCTTATGCATCCAGAAGGAATCTACCGCCGCTTCCATGTCCAAAGAAGATAGCAATTTGTCATACTCTTTGCGTTTTGTGACATAGCGCAGGCAATGCACCAAATCGGCAACGGCCGTAAGTTTCGGGAAGTAAGGCTCGGTAATCAGCAAGGGGAAGCGAATGCTATCTTGTGTGATGCCAACGTAAGCGCCAACATCTTTCGGCGACTCAACCACGGAGGGTTTCCATTCGAAACTGCCATTTGACTCGGCAAATGGGACGGGTGCCAGGTCTTCAACTTGTCCCAGATATAGCCACTGCACTTTACAGCGTTGCTGCTTCTGAAATACTTCCGGAATGGCTCCGACTGTAGCTCTGCGATCAAAGATGGGCTGCCTGGCATTGCGATCAAAAATCAGGAGCTGCCTATAGCTTTCATTTGCCACAAAAATGGTCTTTTCTCGTCTCAGGGTCTCTCCCTTTTTGAGCAGCTCAATCCGTAGCACTTCTCTTGCTCCCAAGCCGTCAATCTCTAAATCGAAAGCTCCATCTTCACTTTCAATATCATCCCAGCGTATTGTATCGAATGGCAGCTTTTCGTCCAAACTTGCAAATCGGCTAATCAGTATCTGGAAGTAACTGTACGGCCCTGCTTCTTCGGGATCAATCTGTAGGAACAAATTGTGCTGAGCCTCCTCTCCTGCTACCAGCTGGTGCTTTATTGGGCTTTCAAAGTTGAAGCCATAGTACTGCCTTGCCCAGTTCTCCTTACTCAATTTCCGGCTTCGCTCGCAATTGCAAAGAAGCAGTACAGCAAGTACTAGGTAACAGAGGCGTTGGAATGTTGACATGCGCTTCAAAAATAAAAACAGGATAATCGGCCCATAAATTACCAATTATCCTGCTCTTTAGGGATTGTGAATCAATATCTGTCTGATTTTGATTCCCTATCCCTTAACACTTAATTTATTAATCGCTAAAGTAGCAGCGACCGTATTTCTTCTGCAAGGTCCGGCTGCTTCTTGTCCTTAGATATTCTTGCCATCAAATCCAGAACTTGTTCCGCCTGCGCTCTGTCTTGCTGATAGGCCTTGGCATATCGACCTGAGAGGCTGCGCATGTACCGAACATCCTGCGCTACGTTTTTGGCGATTTTTCTTGTCAGCTCAGCAGCCTTAGCAGGTGCATCGGCATCATAGTAGGTCTCGATCATCGGGAACCAATACATATCATAGTGCATTTTCTCGTTAGGCATAATTTCCTGACATCGATCCATTAGCTCTACTGCCTTCTCCTTTTCGCCCTTTTCTACCAGGGCACCTGCGAGCCGGGCAAAATTGCTACGGAAATTAAACAGCATTCGCTTGAGGTCAGAATCCACATGCACGCCCGGTTTCTCAATATTTCCAAAAGTGAATTTGTTCACGACATTGTTGTACATGATCTCCGGATTTACGCTTCCGGTATAGGGATCATCCCCTGTTTTGGCAATCGGCGTGAGTCGGTAGGCAAGGCCTTCCAACTGAAAGTACTTCTGCAATCCCATATAGCTCGAAGGATTTACAGATATAGCAAAGTAAATCGGTCGTTTCCAACCCTGAGCTGCGTTGGTGGCAATGATATCCAGTACCATAAGATCATTTTTCAACAGGGTACGTTTGTTCATCTTCCAGCGCAAGGAAGGGCTTACCTTACCCTTATCATCTAAATGAATCTCTTCCCTGTTCTTCCAGGCCGTGGTATCGACAGATATCTTGAAGTTTTGAGTGGGATAATAGTTGGTCTCCTCTCCTCTCGACTTAAAAGCATATTTGCTGTTTCCGATAAACCCTATGATATCCTTGAGTTCGATGAAAGAACCCTTGGGAGCCACTTCCGGATTTTCGATATACGGAACTGCATCCCTATCCGTTCCACGGATGGCATTCACAGCTACGGTGCCATCATCATTGAGTTGGTAAAGACTCATGGGCACAGGATTGGCATCATTCACTTTCACAGCTATCTGCTCTATATACCAATCAACCCCTAAGAGTGACAGGTTGACTACTCTAACATCAGGCCTGATTCCCTCCACCTCTTGTGCATACCAAAGCGGATAGGTATCATTATCTCCCTGCGTAAAGATGATGGCATTCTCATCACAGGATTCCAGGTAGTTTCTCGCAAAATCCCTTGCAGCAGTACGACCTGAACGGTTGTGATCATCCCAATTTTGAAAGCCCATCAAGAGCGGTGGCACCAACCCTATCGCTACCGCTGCTATGCCCGCTGCCTTCACATTTATACGTTCTCGTAAGAGGTCCCATATGCCTACGACCCCAATACCGAGCCATATGGTAAATGCATAGAAAGATCCCGCAAAAATATAATCCCGTTCCCGGGGTTCCACAGGAGGAGAGTTCCCCTGTATAATGATCATGATTCCAGTAAAGAGGAACAGCAGCATGATGGCCGTAAATCGTCTCCTATCATTGTGAGCATGAAATACGATTCCAAACAGCCCGAGCAAAAACGGCAGGAAATAGTAGGTATTTCTTACCGGATGGTTTTCAACATATTCAGGCAAGTTGCTTTGACTGCCAAGAAAGAAGCTGTCTATCGGTCCTATACCACTTAGCCAGTTCCCGTTTTTCATATCTCCAGCACCGAAGCCCTGCTCATCATTTTGTCTACCAGTAAAGTTCCACATCAGATAGCGGAAGTACATGTGCCCAATCTGATACTTGAAAAAGAACTTGATATTGTCGAGATAACCTGGCTTTTGCCCTGATCTCAGACCCAACCAGCGCTCATAATCTTTGGTAAAACTGGAATCGTAAATACGGGGGAATAGAATTTGCTTCTCCTTCTCATTATAAACGTAATCAAGGCGCTCTCCTACCACCTCGTACTTATCCTTTCCACGAGCGTATTTCTTTCCTGTTGACTTGTAGTCCTCAGGACGCGAAGTATAGTAATAGCCCAACAAGAAAGGACGGTTTCCATATTGTTCTCTCAGTAGGTAAGAACTCAAAGAAACAATGTCCTTTGGGGCATTCATGTTGATATTTGGATTGGCATTAGATCTTATCACCACCGAAGTCAAGGTAGAATAACCAATCAGCATCAAAACAATACAAAGGGCAATATTGTGTGCAAGGGCCATGCGCTTTTTATGCGTATACACCAGCACACCAACCACGCCTGATACCAAGGCGGTGAAAAACAAGACCACACCACTATTGAAGGGCATGCCAAGACTGTTAACCATAAACAGCTCAATCTTAGCTGCAACAGAGATAAAGCCAGTGATAACCCCATAGAGAATGAATCCAAGAATCAGGATAGAAACACCCAGAGCCATCAAAGATCCCTTCACAGTAACCTCAAAACGACGGAAGTAGTACACAAATGCCAATGCCGGAATAGCCAGCAAATTCAACCAGTGGACAAAAATGGCGCAACCCATCGTAAAGGCAATGAACAAAAGCCAGCGGTCTGACTGCGGATCATCTGCTCTCTCGTCCCATTGGCAAATAGCCCAGACAACGATCGCGGTAAACAAGAGTGACATAGAATACACTTCTGCTTCCACCGCTGAAAACCAAATAGAGGTGCAAAAGGTACCTGCCAATGCAGCAACAACGCCTGCTCCCAGGATAGGAATAACAGCATCCTTAGACAACTCCCCCATCCTCATCAGCATTCTTCGCGCAAGATGTGTCACGATCCAAAACAAAAACATGATCGAAAGGCCGGAGCACAGAGCCGACATAAAGTTCATCCACCAGGATACCATCGTTACATCTCCCCCGGCAAGCAGCGTAAACATACGACCAATCATCACGAACAAAGGAGCTCCAGGAGGGTGTACCACCATTTGCTTATAGCAAGCAGCAATAAATTCTCCACAGTCCCATAGACTCGCACTCGACTCCATCGTCATCACATAGACTGTGGTCGCGATCAAGCCCATTAGCAGGCCTAAAATCCGATTTATCTTCTTGAATGATTGTATATCCATTAATCTGGTTGTTTTTTGCTTCGGTCAGCACGCTGTTTGCGACTCCGAATAAACAGGCCCACAAAATTACAAAAAAAGGCATGCATTCAGGTCTCGCTCAAAAACTAATTGAGAGGGCCATGCAAGCCCAATTTTGGCCTAAATTTCCCATCTTTGCGTTGCTTTGAGCCAATTTTATGGGGCTTTGCACATCCTTTTCGGAAGTTTTTCGTTTTAGCATCCGTACAGCACTGTTACACGCTGACACAAAGCAGGTTCAAATACCCCTATTATCTTTTCTTAGCCCAAAATTTTATGCAAACAGCAGAACGAATTTCCTCCTTTGATCCCTCAGACAATGTCATCTACCAAAGGCACCTGATTGCCTATCAGGCAACCGAAAAAATGATCAGCGGCTCTGTACTGGAAGTAGGTTGTGGTGAAGGCTATGGCATCCCGGTCCTGGCCGCCCAATGCGACGAATACGTGGCCATAGACAAATTCCAAACGGAGGTGGCCAACCTACCCGAAAATGCCACTTTTCATCAGATGATCGTGCCCCCACTCAAATTCGCCGATAACTTATTCGACTTTGTTGTATCGTTTCAGGTCATCGAGCATATCGAAGATGACGAGTCCTACGTAAGCGAGATTCATCGCGTACTAAAGCCAGGAGGCAAAATGATCACCACCACTCCCAATAAGCGAATGTCGCTGACCCGCAATCCCTGGCATGTGCGAGAATATACCGTTGAGGAATTACACGATTTACAAGCAAAATACTTCTCGGAGGTTGACGTACAGGGCGTATATGGCAACGAAAAGGTGATGAACTATTACGAAAAGAATAAAGAGTCGGTACAAAAGATCACCCGCTTCGATCTGCTCAACCTACAGTATCGCCTGCCACGCCAATTACTACAAGTGCCCTACGACTTACTCAATCGCATCAATCGTCGGCGCCTGCTCAAAGGCAATAGCGGACTTGTAAGCGACATCAAGGCCAGTGACTACACAATCCAAAAGGCAGATGATCGCTGCTTCGATCTCTTCTCCATTGCCACGAAATAACCTAAGCTTTAAGCTACTGAAGGCTTTTGAAATTTGATAATTTTGGAGCGAACTGATAGTCTGGCGCGTTAGCTGTCTCCCCGCTATCCGCTACAATCCAGGCACTATCCAGCTGCTTCGTGTATCCACTACTGTGGTCTTTCCGCAAGCTCCAAGCCCCCACTAGTGGCACACTCAGTCAGCTGGCTAGCACCTGTATTTTCGCTTCTATCGCGGCTATTTTGATACCAACTCTACCGCGCAAAGGGGAGGAAAGAGTAGAGAGTAGAGAGTAGAGAGTAGAGAGTAGAGAGTAGAGAGTAGAGAGTAGACCACGAATATTTGAGTGTTGATCAATGATTTCTGCAGGGGGCGTTCATTTTTCTGTGTCATTGATTCCTTTGCTTCTTGTTTGGTACGGA
>JAHDEE010000239.1:5385-8983 GCA_020629005.1 Chitinophagales bacterium | reverse complement strand
AAAAAAAGACCGCCCCCAGGAATCCCGAAATCCTGAGAGCGGCAGTAGCCTTCGAATTGGGTTATAATGGCATTATTGCCTAATAATTCGTTTCGTAATAATTTCTTCTCCGTTAACTAGATGTAAGAAGTAGAGACCTTGTGGCCATGAGCTGCTATCAATAAGCTTATCACCCATTAGGAATCCGGATAGAACCGCCTTGCCAGTTACATCAACAACATCAAATTGCAGAGGCTCTGGATTGCGAAATCGCAAATGCAGTTGATCATCAAATGGGTTTGGATAGGCTAGCAATCCTGCCTTCAAAGCCGAATCAACTCCAACGCCATTTAGCTCAACGATGACTTCTTCGGAAATGCTTACACATCCATCCGCAGTGATAATTTCAAGGAAGTAAATACCGGAAAACGTAGGAACAAAACTGCTACCAAATTCATCCAGTAGCTCATCTCCTTGATACCACTGGTAACTGATCGCATCGTTGATGTCAGCCGAAAGAATGCCATCAACAAATGCGATCGAAACTGTCGGTGCCTGGGAAAAAAGCAGACTCAAAGCCTCGCTCTGAACACCATTAACAGTCTGCGTTACATACAATTCGTTCAACTCTTGCGTCACAAGCAATTCGTTTCCTTCCGCAAACAAGACACTCAATTCAGCGTCTGCATACCAGCTCAATTGCTGTCCTTCCGCAATTAGCAATAGCCCATCTTCAGCTACACAGATTGGATCCACTGTGCTGTGGTCCACAATTGTCGGACTTTCTGGAAGCACCGTGAGTGTCAACTCAATTGTAGACTGGCTGGCAGATAGGTTCTGCTCTACGCTAAGCGTATATTGTCCAGGCGCAAGATCATCAAGACTGGTCTGCTCGGCTAGTTCACTCTGGGTAGGAGCGCAGCCGATACCGTCATTCCTAAAGTGGAAGTGTACCACTATATTGCTACCATCAATCTGGACCTCGCTGTGATCTAAGTTAATGCTAGTGGACTCCAGGCCAAACTCAGACAATAGCGTTGCACTTTCTCCTTCAACAATACTATTATTGATCAGAGATGCATGTTCAAGTCTTACCAGCGATTCCAGGTCCAGGAAGTCGAAGTCGCTACAAACTGTATTGACTTCAGTATTGGTCCGCACCGGTTCGTTGTAGTCGAAGTAGATATCGGCAAAATTTTCGATGGTTGCACCATCAGGGTTATTCTCGTTCTGCTTAATCTTAAACTCCACATAGCCGTGACTCTCGCTTTCATTCGTTGTGGAGTCTGGCAACAAAATGTTTGCAAAAGTCCACTTTACCACATTTCCATCCATCTGAAAACTGTAATCATGGCTTGCAACTCTGGTTTCAATACTGCTGATGTCCAGTTGTGCAACATCAATGGTGTCTACCAGTTGAACCCAAAATGCAGTATCATTACCTGTGTTCTGGAATCGGATTCGGTATTCAATTTCCTGGTCGGGTTTCACAAAACGCTGATCCGCCACTCCGGCTGGGAAAGCTGTTTTGTCATTAGGGTCAAAGGAACCAAGCAACTCACTGCAAAACTTGTCACGTGCAGTTGAGAGATCGCTGGTAGGGGAGGAGTTTACGAATCCGAGCGAATGTGGAGTTGGGCCACAAAGCTCCACTACTTTTTGAACATATTCATGATAGGGGTTTCCATCATTACAAAAGGCTTTTAATCTGTGTGCTTTTCCATTAGCAGGAACGCTAAATTCAAGGGTCTCTCCGGATAGTAACTGGAAGCTCTCCAGATTCACGAGTAAATCATCTTCATAGCATCGGTATACGTTAGGGTTCTGCATCGACTCACCCACATTTTCAATTTCGAAGTCGATACTGTCTTCATTACATTGGGAGCGAATTTCAATGTCTGATCCATCCCAAATTGGTTGCGGCAGATCACAATCAGATTCCGGAAAGATCCTAGCAGCTGTGCAGATCGTGCTGCCAAAAGTGGCATTGCAATCGAGTTGGATCATGATCTTTACCTGCCCACATTGACCAAGGGCAATATCGCCGATGAATACTCGTAGAATGCCATCCTCCAGCTCTTCATGATCCTGGGAAAGAGTGAAATCAGTCAACTGCTCAGGCATCTCAACATCAATGTAGGCATTCTCCGCAGTCTCAGTTCCCTGATTGCAGTAGTCCAGGTACAAGGGAGTTGTATCGCAAGCGCGAAAGAAAGGGGCCCAAATTTCCACTTGCATCCGGGCACAATAGTCGACAACCCTGAGTCCCAGGTCTACTTGCTCAAACGAATCATCATAAGATTCTGAACTGAGCGCGATAGGCAGGGTTTCAACACAGTTATAATCCCAAAGCTCATTTGGTGGCTGATGGAAAATTGAATGATCTCCCACAGCCTGCCCCATTTCGTAATATCCGTTGTTATCTGTTATCGTAAAATAGTCGGCATTGCCATCGTAAACTTTCACACCAGCTATCGTGGCCTCGCCTTCGTCAAAAACACAATTTTCATTTTCATCCAGGTAAACATGACCAGATATCTCTACGCCTTCAAGGCAACTAAAATCAATGTCATTGTATATCCATGTATTCATGTTAGGAAGCTCTGCAAGGGAAGGTGTCTTGCCTACAAATTGGTTTGGGCAAATCCCAAGCCCCGAAACACTCCATTCCGAAAAGTTAGGCAATACACCCTCCAAAAGATTGTCATTCAAAAGAATCCAGACATCCTGATTGTTAGATAGGTTCGGGAAGCCCCCAGTCAGTTCATTGTTTCTCAAGTCGATTTCCTGCAGGTTGGGAAAGTTGAGGTTTGGCAAGGGGCCGATCAGCTCGCATTCACGAAAAGTGATGCTATTCAGATTTGCGTATCCCGACAAATCCGGTATTTCTCCTCCCAAAGCATTCTTGCTGAAATTGACCTGATTCAGAATTGGGCAACCTGCTGATAAATCCGGAATTCCACCAATCAATTGATTGTTTGCCAGATTAAGATTCTCCAGATTGGCTAGTTCAAGATTAGGGATGGCTCCAGTTAATTGGTTTGATTCGAGGTTGATGGCAAACAGATCCGGACAAGAAGCGAAGTTAGGAATCTCGCCTTCAAACTGATTTCTATGCAAGCTTATCTCTCGTAACTTGGGTAGATTTTGAAAGTCCACTAAAGGACCGGTGATTCCTGTATAGCTGATCGACAAAGTCTCCAAATTCGGGACGCCCGTAAAGTCTATGAGGCTTCCAGTCAAATCGGGATTATTCGCAAATCCCAGGAATTCCAGCTTGGGAAGATTAGGGTCCGGCAAATTGTCACCGATCATATTAAAACCTGCAAAATCCAGGAATCGAACATGGCATCCATCATTGCTAAGGTAAATACCGTTCCAGCTTGACACCGGCCCATTTAGCCATGTACCACCATCGGCCCAGTTTTCACCATCGTATTCCTGGTAGATGTTAACTAGCTCCAAGGAGTCAGTTTCAGACACAGCAGTACATTGTGCATTGCAGGGGGAAAGCTCGCAAAAGCATGCAATTATAAGCATCATCACTACTGGTCTGATATTGTTCATTAGGGTTTTCATAGTAGTCTGTGATTTTGTTGATGCTAATTTCGTCCTTGAC